>JAZKXO010000033.1:0-7854 GCA_045611685.1 Eubacteriales bacterium
ATGCAGATGATGTCGTCGAACCCCTCGTCCTTGACCTTTTTCCAGAACTCCATGCCGTAAATATAGTTGTTCGTAGTGGTCTTCCCGTTGATGATCCAGATCTGCCCGTTCCGTACGCCGAGCCAGTTTCTCCAGGTAGCGTACATACAACTGTCGTCCCACCCCTGCGCTTTGACGTAGTTGTAATAGTCCACGTCATCGCCGTTCCGAACCGTCGGGACGCCGCTGATGGCGTACAGGCAGTCGGCAGGAGGCGCGTTCAGGTCCGCCACATACGGATTTCCGCTTCTCGGAACTACGAGGGTGGAAACCTTCTTGCCGTAGAACTGACTGCTGTGGTTGTTCTGGCATCCCCACCGGAGCTTCCCTCCGGAGACGTGCGGGAGAATATCCGCCTGTCCCTCTGCGGGAACGTGCCACGGGTCACAGACCAGATTGCCTACGGGAAGCGTATAGATCACGCCGGACGCGGATTTGAAATTCCCGAAAAACCCTGCGTTCGCGTAGTTCAGATAGTTCGCGCCGACCTTCTTATCGTCGTGGTAGACAATCCGGAAGGTCTTGCACCGGTAAAATTTCAGGCTGTTCTTTGTATAGCTGTCCGGACGCGAGATATCAACGGGGGCGGACGCTTCGTTCTTGTAAGTCCCTGCGGCGTTGTTGATTCCGAGATACGGGGTCGGATCTACCTGAGTCCCGCTTCTCCGCACTTCGAAATGGCAATGGCTGCCGAACGAATACCCGGTGTTTCCCTCGATTCCGACGGGGTCTCCGCGCTTGACCTTCTGTCCCGCATAGACAAGCCGCTGAGACATATGGCACATAAAGATCTGAAGCCCGTCCGCCCGGTCAAGCCGGACATAATTGCCCCATTCCCATGTTTTGTTCGACTTGTCGGTAATGATCATCGAGGATTTGATCGTTCCGTCGCAAGGCGCGAGAATGGTTTTGGAATCAAGCCCGACCAGGTCCACGCCGCCGTGCCATCCGTATACGCCGTTCAGCGTTCGGTAGCCGTACTTGGATTCGAGCTTGACGCGCCCGTTGTAGGGCAAATATAGTTCAGGCATATTAAAGCCTCCTGACGGTTTCGCATCATGCCGTCCACTTCACAAACGTATAAGCATAACTTGCATTATTTCTGAATAAGCTTCTTGAACCACTCGAAAAGCAGTATAGCGTAACCGTACCGTTGGAATACGTCGCTCTAAAGTTATAACTTGATCCCCCGGTATTCATCCCCGTAATTTCGATTTGAACGTTTGCCGAGTTACTGGTTGAATTATTCCTATACACGCTTGCCGCCAGCATATCGCGAGCAATTAAACCAGCAACCGAACCGGATGATGCAGAAGTGCCAGGATCCGTATACCAATACACTAAATCCGGTTCGAAATCACAGGAAATCGTAACTTGCCTTGTGCCGTTACCGGTAAATGTGCCGGTTTTCTTTTTGGCAATCGGACTGATATTTGCAATGACAGAAGAATATCCGTCCGCATTGTCGTCGGCAGGATTATAGGTCCCGTTTGCAGTAATTGTTTTGGATACAAGTGTCGCTCCGCCGGTCGTATCGGTAAGAGTCACGTCATCTTCCATATACGTTCCGGCGGTTTTCAATGTCTTTATGGCATTCGCGACAGTCGCGATGGCGTTTCCTTTATATGTAACGGTCGTACTCATCAAACCACCGTCCCGTCATAAGCTGAGAATACGTCGGTCCAGGTCCCGTTCAGCAAATATTGAAGCGTTCCGTTATTTACCCGCATTGGAGTACAGTTATCAAGTTTTGTCTTATCCGTTGAACTCATTAGCCCGTTGGCGGTTGTAGTAGCCAAATTGGGAACTATGTTATATGTTTTGGCAGGAGTGATCCAAATATCAAAATATGTTGGGTTTTCAGCTGTTCCATATGAAATATTATTATTCACATATAGCCCAATCATTATTGGCACATCTGTGTCAATAACGTCGCCGTCATAAACATCCGCTCTGTTAGCACTGTCCCCAAATGTTGTAGAAGTATACCGCAAATAATGTGTAGAATTGCTTAAATAACCACTCCATTTAATATGCGCTATATATTTCCCGGCAGCCAATGTCTGTTCAAATGCACTCGTTGTTATCTTTGCTACGCATTGGCCGTTTAAGCATAAAAATGTTCTTACACTTGATGATGTACCATATAGTGCAATTCTTCCGTTAATATAATCTGCTGTCGCTCCGCCAACGCTAAATCCGCTGATGGTCGTGGTTTCTGTAATGTCATTTCCATTTCCAATAGCAATCGCAGAAACATTGGTACTGCCGCTTATCTCGTCAGCAGAAACGGAAACTCTTGACGCCCTGCTGTCTTTTAGATCATAACCGTCTCCGGAAGGAAGGATAATTCTTGAAATATCCGCCATAACCGGCCTCCTTCCTTAATTAAGAGACCGTAACCGTACCCTGCGTTCCTGAGAAAGTAGGCTGAGAAACCGTTCCGGACGGCGTTCCGCTCACGGACAGACTGCCCTCGGTTCCCGTGAACGTAGGCTGCGTAACACTTCCGGCCGGCGTGAACTTGCCTGTGGAGGTCGTGGAACTTCCGGTAAATTTCAACTCTACGCCCGTCCCGGTAAACGAGGGCTGTGTGGACGTCGCGCTCGAAATGCCCGTGGCGATTGTCTGACTGGAAAAACTCGGCAGAGTGACAGCCGTAGGCGTATTTGCCGTGAATTCTCCGGCGGACCATCCGATTGTCAGGGTTTCGTTCGCCACGGAAGTACTCAGGGAAGGAAGCGTACAGGCAGCCGCAGATCCCGCAGTCACGGACCCGCCGCCCGTTGCAGAGGAAGCCACATATTTCGTGGTAGTACTCGGCGTCACGGTAATCGTAGGAGTTCCCACCGACCCGGCGGGCGTATAGTTTGCCGTACCCGTTCCGGTGCTAATCGACCCGGACGGCGTTCCGCTGACGGATACATTTCCTTCAGTTCCAGAGAAGGTCGGTTGAGACACGGTTCCGCTCGGCGTAAACGTGCCGGTCGAAGTCATGGAAGACCCGGAAAAAGTAGGCTGAGAGACGGTGCCGCTCGGAGTGAAGTTTCCGCTTGCAGTGTCCTTGTACGCAAGGTCTCCGAGGTTGGTCGTATCGCCGTTTTCGTGCCACTTGCTGTCGGAATCCGCGTAAATAAATTCTTTGTTGCCGTAAATTGCAATGCCGCCGTTGACCGCGTTTACGTTTTCGTCGTTAATCACGATGGGAGAAGTAGACGCGCCGTCCGTCAGAGGCGTAGTCGTAATGCCAAGGAATGACGTGCCTCCCACAATCGCAGCTCTGGCAGTGGCGTCCTTGATGTCATATGTAGTGCCACTCGGAAGCGTAATTTTTGAAATCTCAGGCATGATGTTTTGTTTCCTTTCTTAATTCCGGTTGAAGATCAGTTCTTCGCCCACGACTTCGTTGTTGAGTTTTGCGTTCCAGAACTCGCGTTCTGCTTGCGTAATGTGAACGATATGGTTGTTTTCATGCTCTTGTAGCGCACTTAAAAGCGCATATCGAGTTCCCGCGCTGACAAACGGCATATCAATCAGATAGGAATTCCCGTCTCCGATTTTAATATCCGGATAGGCAACGGTCCGTCCCTGGTCGTCCACCAGAACCGTGTGGTCTGTATAAATGCAGATCTCCCCCTGCTTTGGAAGATACTGAGGATTGCTGTTCCATCCGGCGGTCGTGTTTTCGCTGACCAGATACAACTCCGACGCCGTCTTGTTTCCCACAAGTTCAACGCCGTTGATCTGCGGCTTGTGAATCGCGCCGTTGTAATCGATGACCCCCGTGCTTCCGGCAAATATCTGCTCAAATACAGCCGCTGTTTTGGCGGATTCCTGAAACGCGGCGGCGGCATTCTGATTGTCCGCAGTCAATTCCGCCGTGAATTGACTGCGATTGTTGAAGGTAATCATATCACGCCGCCTTTAAGCACGCGCTCAACGGTTGTCTTCATGATATTGGACGCCACCGCAGTCTGGTCGTAAAACTTTGCCCGAATCTGAATTTCAACCGGCTGTCCGAACACGAACTTGCCCGTATCTTCCTGCGTGAGTTTCAGGGTAATTGTCTGCGCGTCTATGGTCAGGTCCTCTTTGCTTTTCTCTACAACATTCGTTCCGTTTTGGTTGTAGGTGACGTAAATAACGTCAACATTCGTAAAATCCAAATTCACGTTGAATATGTGCGTGGGAGTCGTGAATTGAATCATGGCGTACGCCCCCCTTATGATCGGTATTCCGGGAGTTTCATCACATCCTCATAGAGTTTCGTCGCAACGTCGTTTCCGCCGAGCGTGTGATATGCCTGATACGCCCGTTTTAATGCTTCTTTTGCGTAAACCGGACAGAATCCCTGCCCCATGTATTTGTCGTTTGCTCGTATTATTTCCGCCCGAAGAAGACTTTGCAGTCCTTCCTCGATTGCTTTTTCACGGTCCGAAGCACTTTTGCGCGTCCCTTTGGAATATGCAATCGCTCCGGACGCTATGGTGGTCAGGATAAACGGAATCAACCACTTGATAATGATTTCCACGATGTCATAGTTTTTCATCCCGCATCCCCCTTTATTTTTCGGAGGTATTTTCAAAGGACCCGACTACCGTCACGTTCCCGCCGGATACACTTGCAACGCTGACGCGCACAAGCACGATTCCCGCAATTCCGACAGTGTAAATTCCCTTCGCGGTAATTCCGTCCGATCCTTCTATTGCCGTAGCGGTGGACTTGTCAATAACGGCAAGATTCGTCCAATCCGACGCGTTGACGTCGGTTTTCGCCTGTACCTGGATCTTCCCGGAAGAAAATGTTCCGGAAACCTGTACGGACAAAAAATCGCTGTCGCTGTTGTATACTTCTTCCGACGTCCCCGCAGAAGACGCTGCGTTGATCATGGTAACAAGAGCCTGTCTTCTCATGTTTTCTCCTCATTCATCCTATCGAAATCCGCGCCCCTTGCGGGACAAACTTTTTATAGTACTGGCTCTGCTCGAACTTCCGCATCTTGCCCGCGAAAGCTACGCGCATCGCCTCAATCTGTTCGGTGTTCGCCCGCTTGTCAGAAGAGCGCGTCTGCTCTTTGAACGACTTGTCCTCCACCTTCGCCACGAGACTCAGCCAGTCCGCGTTGAAGCGTTCCCGCCACGCAAGACCGAAGCCCGTTCCGAGGATGTCCATCATCTCCGGAGTCAGGGTGTTGAGAAAGACCCCGTCGTTCGCGAAGTCCAGTTCAAATACCGTTCCTTTCGGATAATTGCCGTTCACGGTAAAATTACCTGTCTGGCCATCATAGGCAAAGTCCACCGCGTAATAGGTCACATATCCGTCCGGGGCGGTTTCGCGCAACCGGCAGGAAGCGAGTTCGAAGCCCGCGTATTCCAGACCGGGTTCCAGCGTAAACGTCCCTTCCTTGTCCGCGTCCAGCACCAGAAGGGTATCCGCAAACGTCGGCTCTGCGAGTTTCGGTTCCGTATCCGTTCCGAGCAGGTAGGTCTGCATCTCGACCGGATGAACGAAAAGAGAAATGGCGACGCGTAGGAAAAACCATGTCTGCCGGAGGTAGAGAGCCGGAGCGGATTCCCGCACCTCGGAAAGACGGATGTCGTCTACATATGCTTCACAGTACTGCGTGATAACTTGTAAGCAGGGCGTCGCCATTTGTATTCTCCTTTAATCTTCGTCCGTTTCCGGAGCGAACATTGCCAACATCGCCTTGAAAGTGGAATCCTTGATCCCCGCTTCCTTGTCGGCTTTCGCCAGCAGTTTCAGTTTTTCTTCGGTCACGCGGCCGTCCTGATTGTCGATAGCCGTCCGGAACGCTTTCGCCGCAATCGCCTTGTGTTCGGGACAGAGCGCAGCGTAAATCGTTTTGAGTTCTTCCGGGCTGTAGGTCAGAAGCCGCCCGTAGGTCTTTTCGTTCAAAAGTTCCTTTTCGTTGTACAGAACGCCGTACCGCTCCCGCTCTTCGTTCGTCAGTCCGGAGACCACAATGAGCTGCCGCGTGCGCAGCATGAATTCCGCCGTCCCGTTCAGCTTCGAGAAGAAGTTTTCCTTCGATACCGTCAGGGTTCCGCCATCCCGGTAAATGTTCCCGAGTTCGCCGAGCGTGACGGTCGAGCCGGGCATGATTCCGCCGAGGAACAGAAGAACCACTGGGTTCTCCGTCGGCGCAACCTGAACAATCTGCGGAGCGCTGTTCGCCATCGCGGAGGCCACCGCAGAGGCGATGAGCGCGTCGAGTTCGGAACGGCTGATTGTCAGCTTCTCTTCTGCCTTTTCCGGCTCAGAAACGGCTTCCTGCGCGTTCTGCGCGGGTGTTTCGAGCTTTTCTTCGATAGGGGCTTCCGCTTTCGGTTCGGCGGTCTTCTTGGTAGTTGTTTTTGCCATAAAAAATATGATCCTCCGTAATGTTTTTTTCTCTTCGGATGTTTGTAAGGGAATTCCCCGGAGACATTAAGCCTCCGGGGATTATTCGTTCAGGATCAGACCACGGAGGTCATGACGCCGATCTTCGACGCCACAACGGGCTTGATGTCGAACATCGCAGTCGCCGTCAGGTCAATGGTGAGATCGCCGGTCTTGTCCGGAGTCAGTTCCAGAACCATCGGGGAACCGTCGTAGTAACCGGCGAAGATGGGCGCGTAACCGTAGCCGCCCTTCGCGGTGACGATGATGGAAGAGCCGAGACCGATGGTGTCAACCGTGGAGTTCTGCGTACCGGGAACCACTGCGGGAACGATTTCAAGCAGGGATACACCGGCAGCGTTCGGCAGGAAGCCCTCGCGGAACCATCTCTCGCCGAGACCGTACTGCATACCGAGCATCGCAGCACCCACACCGTCCGTGGGAATCACCTTGGAGAGCGGGCCGATTTCGGCGAACGCAAGCAGGTCGGAACGGGTCACGCCGTTCACAGCCGCCACCTTCGTGGTCAGAGAGTTCCAGTTGGCCGTCGTGTAGGTGGAAACCGTAAGAGCGGCGGGAACAAGAGCCGTATTGGAGGTCGCCGCGACGAGCTGACCGATGAAGATCGCGTAGATCTTGTTCCACATGCCCCGCATGATGGCCGCGAAATACCGTCCGGCGTCGCCGTTGACGATATCCTGATACCACAGGATCTTGGCCTGAGTCGTGTAGAACTTCGGAGACAGGGTGATCGTCTTGGCATACAGGCGGTTGTAGGACGCGCTGCGGGCGGAGCCGGGAGCGGAATCCTCAAAGCGGAAGTAGTCGTTGGACTTGATGTTGATTTCCTTCGTGCCGCCGAAGGGGATCGGTTCCCACTGCATCAGGCCGCCCATGGCGACGTCGCTCATGACGGTCGCGTAGATGGGTTCGAGCACATCCACGGAGATAGCGGCCAGAGCGCGGAGAAACGCCTCGTTGCGGGCGTAGTTCGCGTTCTTCTTCACTTCCGCAACAGAAGCGGGAGCGGGTCTGCCATCCGCCTTGTTCGCCATGGCAGCGCAGAAGAGCAGCATCTTGTCGGAGACGTCGTGGGAGAAAGCGGAATACTCCGCCTTGTTGTTCAGACGGGAGCGGAAGTCTTCCTTCACGTCCGGACGACCGGCCAGATTGAGGCCGGTGTATTCCGTGGCGCACAGACGACCGGCGGAAATCAGATCGCGCCGGGAAACCTTCGTGCCGTCCTGGGCAACAATGGTAATATCCTCGCCGACGCCGGCCGCGTCAAACACGGTGTTGGAAAGAGTGTTCAGTTTAAGCATCTTTGTTTACCTTGCCTTTCATTAGCCCGCCGCGACGGAGCGAAGAATCTGCACGACGTAGCCGGTTCCGAAGAAACTTGCGCCCTCGTTGAAG
>JAZKXO010000034.1:0-15338 GCA_045611685.1 Eubacteriales bacterium
TATAGAGCTTCTCGTTCTCGATGGTGAACTCCATATCCTGCATATCGTGGTAGTGGTTCTCGAGGATTTCGCAAACTTTCTTGAACTCCTCGAAGGCTGCGGGGAACTTCTCTGCCATCTGTGCGATCGGCATGGGAGTACGAACGCCTGCAACTACGTCCTCGCCCTGTGCGTTGGTGAGGAACTCACCCATGAGCTTCTTCTCACCGGTAGCGGGATCGCGGGTGAACGCAACGCCGGTACCACAGTTGTCGCCCATGTTACCGAATGCCATTGCCTGTACGTTAACGGCAGTACCCCAGCTGTAGGGGATATCGTTGTCGCGGCGGTATACGTTCGCACGGGGGTTGTCCCAGCTGCGGAATACGGCCTTGACAGCGCCGATGAGCTGCTCTTTGGGATCGGAGGGGAAGTCCTCGCCGATCTTTGCCTTGTACTCAGCCTTGAACTGGTTAGCGAGCTCTTTGAGGTCCTCGGCGGTCAGTTCAACGTCCTGCTTTACGCCCTTCTTTTCCTTCATCTCGTCGATGAGTTCCTCAAAGTACTTCTTGCCGACTTCCATAACGACGTCGGAGTACATCTGGATAAAGCGGCGGTAGCAGTCGTATGCCCAGCGTGCGTTGCCGGACTTCTGTGCCATAACTTCAACAACCTCTTCGTTCAGACCGAGGTTAAGGATGGTATCCATCATACCCGGCATGGATGCGCGTGCGCCGGAACGAACGGAAACGAGAAGCGGATTCTCTTTATCGCCGAACTTCTTGCCGACGACCTTCTCCATCTTCTCGATGTATTCCATGATCTGTGCCATGATTTCATCGTTGATTTTTCTGCCGTCTTCGTAGTACTGGGTGCATGCCTCCGTGGTAATGGTAAAGCCCTGGGGAACCGGAAGACCGATATTGGTCATCTCGGCGAGGTTTGCGCCTTTGCCTCCGAGGAGCTCACGCATGGAAGCGTCGCCTTCGGAAAACAGGTACACGTACTTGTTTGCCATAAAATCCTCCAAAATTTAAAATATTCTCAACGTCTTTCAACATTGCGGCGGTAATCTCATCCGGCCGCAAACAACATTATAACATATTATAAATGAAATAGCCACAGTTTTTTCGAAATTTATTGTAAAATTTATCCTTTGTTCACATGTGCATTATTGACAAATTGAACAGTTTTATACGCAAAATTTCAAAAACAGCGTAAAATCGGTTATTTCCCCTCTGTCACGAACTCGCACGCCGCCATAATGCCGAGCCGTCCGCTCTCGTAGGTAAGGCCGCCCTGCAGAAAGACGGTATAGGGATCGCGCAGCGGTGCGTCGGCGGAAAGTTCAATGGAAGCGCCGCCCACGAAAGCGCCCGCCGCCATAATGACCTCGTCGGCGTAGCCGGGCATCGCCCACGGCTCGGGCGTAACGTGGGAATCAACGGGCGAGGCCGCCTGAATACCGTGACAGAAGCGGCAGAGCGCCTCGCGGTTGCCGAGCGATACCGTCTGGATAATATCCGATCGGCGCTCAAACGCACGGGGAGAAACCTCGTATCCGCACTTTTCAAACATATACGCGGCGAGATGCGCGGTCTTCATCGCCTGCGCGACGGTATGCGGCGCGTAAAAGAGTCCACGGAGCATATTGCGGTTCTGACCGAGGGATGCGCCGGCATCAAGGCCCACGCCGGGACAGATGAGGCGGTTGCCCGCAAGCTCGACCGCACGGGGCGTACCGCAGAGATAGCCGCCGATATCCGCCATACCGCCGCCGGGGTTTTTGATGAGCGAGCCGATGATAAGATCGACGCCGACCGCCGTCGGCTCGGTGATCTCGCAAAACTCGCCGTAGCAGTTATCGACCACGATATACGGATGATTTTTTGCCGTTTTTCGAATAAATTTCACCATCTCACCGATCTCGGAAACGGTGAGCGTCGGGCGGTTCAGATATCCCTTCGAGCGCTGCAGGAAGATGACCTTTACCGCGTCGCCGTACGTCTCCAGCTTCGCCGCGATCCCCGCATAATCGAAGCCGCCGTCGAGCGTGAAATCGACGTCGTCGTATCGGACGCCGAAATCGGCAAGAGAGCCGTCGCCGTTCGCCCCGTCCATGCCGATGACCTCACGGAGCGTATCGTAGGGCGAGCCGGTAACGGAGAGCATGACGTCGCCCGGACGGAGAAGCGCAAAAAGCCCGATCGTGAGGGCGTGTGTGCCGCTTTGGATCGACGGGCGCATAAATCCCGCCTCGGCACCGAAAATTTTTGCGGCAATACGGTCAACGGCGTCCCGTCCGGCATCGCCGTAGCCGTAGCCGGTGGAGGGAGCGAACATGGCTTCGCTCACACGCTCCTCACGGAACACGTCAAGCACGCGCTCCGTTCCCACGCGGGCGATCTCGTCTATGTCATAGAAAATAGAGGAAAGCTCCCGCTCCGCCTCTTTGGCGAGCGCGCGGACCTTATCGGAAATCTGCATATCAAAAAACCTCGCGATCGGTAAATTTTTCATTTTTTCTTCCCTTTATTATACCGCTTTGCCATCTCTCTGTAAAGGTTTTTTCACAAAGTTTCGGGGAATACTTACAGTATCTAAAGAGAAAGGAGATGATTTTTACGGACAAACGGAATATGAGTCCGACGGAAGATCTGCCGATCGGATTTTCAATGGCGCTGGCGCAGAACGGACCGGCGATGATGGCATTCGCAGGTCTCGATCAGGTTGCTCGCGAAGAGATAATCGCGAGAGCGCGGGCGGCGCATTCAAAGGCAGAGATGCGCGAGATCGTCGCGAACATCGGCGGCAATCCCCCGATCGTGTAATTCCTTTCGATCTTACGAAAAATTTACAAAAAACGCATTGCGGATTCATTCGCTTTGTGGTATCATATACCCGTAAGGAATACACCCGACAGATTGGGAGGATACGATGAACATTGGAGAATGCGGCGCGTGCCGTGCTATTGCGGACAAGATAAAAGAGATCCGAAACGGTAACCGCCTTATGGTGTCTGACGACGTGAACGTAACGATGACGTTCTATAAACGCGAACAGCCCGAAACGAAATGCGGCGTTGTGAAGATAAACGGCGCTCTCGATTTTTCGCTGTTTGATGCCGCCTTGGTTATTTTGGCGGCAAGCGCCGTATGGAGCGTTTTCCGTACCGTGCGATCCCTTTTCAGATGATTCTGCATTTTACGGCGGAGTGCTGACAGCACTCCGCTTTTTTTGTAAAAAGCAAAATTTTCCCTTGACAAGTTGTTTTTACCCGTTATAATTATACTGGGGGGAGTTGGGATTCCTTTCTGCCCGTTCCCCGCAAAACACAAATGAGAACGATCCGCCGCCCTTCGTTTGCGGCTTATGATATATAGCACATACCCGGAAGTTAGATGTAAGAAGAAGTAGTAAGAAGAAAGGTAATTTTTATGAGTATTTTTGACATTCTCGAACTGTTCCTCGGACTTGCCCTTTTCCTCTACGGTATGACCGTGATGGGCAACGCGCTCGAAAAGTGCGCGGGCAACCGTATGAAATCCATCCTCAGTAAAATGACGTCCAACACGTTCAAGGGATTCTTACTCGGCCTTGGCGTAACGGCGATCATTCAGTCCTCCTCTGCCACCACCGTTATGGTCGTCGGCTTCGTAAACTCCGGCCTTATGACGCTCCGCCAGTCGATCGGCGTTATTATGGGCGCGAACCTCGGTACGTCCGTTACCTCGTGGCTTATCTCCATGACCGCGATCGAGGGCGACAGCTTCCTTCTGCAGATGCTCAAGCCGTCCTCCTTCACACCGATCCTTGCCGTCATCGGTATCATCCTCTTCATGTTCCAGAAAAACGCCAAGCGTAAGGATATCGGTCTTATCATGCTCGGCTTTGCCATTCTTATGTTCGGTATGGACACGATGTCCGCCTCCGTAGCAGGGCTGAAAGAAATCCCCGAATTCACCCGCATCCTGACGATGTTCTCCAACCCGATCCTCGGCGTTCTGGCAGGTACTGTACTCACGGCGATCGTGCAGTCCTCCTCCGCCTCGGTCGGTATTCTGCAGGCGCTCACCACTACGGGCGCGGTCAGCTACGCAACTGCGATCCCCGTCATCATGGGTCAGAACATCGGTACGTGCGTCAGCGCTATGATCTCCTCTGTCGGTGCGTCGAAGAACGCGCGCCGTGCCGCGATCGTGCATCTTTCGTTCAACGTAATCGCCACATTGATCCTTCTGCCGGCGTACTACGTACTGAATATGATTTTTGCCTTCCCCTTCGTAACACAGTATGCCGATCCCCTCGGCATCGCTATTGTCCATACGGTGTTTAAAATCATCGCACTGATGCTTCTCATGCCTGCGTCCCGTCTGCTTGAAAAGCTGGCGATGAAGATCGTTCCCGATGCAAAAACGGAGGAAAAAGCCGAGCTTCTCGACGAGCGTCTTTTCGCAACGCCTGCCGTTGCGATCGAGCAGAGCCGCAACGTTGCGGTCGATATGGCTACCATTACGGTAAACGCTATGAAGGACGCGCTCTCTATGCTTTCAAGACCGTTCTCGGCGAAGGATTGTCTCGCCATCCGTGAAGCTGAGGACAAGGTTGACCTCTACGAGGACAAGATCGGTACATATCTCGTAAAGCTGTCCACACTTGAACTTTCCGAGGAAGACTCCACCGAGGCGAACGAGCTGCTCCGTCTGATCGGTGATATCGAACGCATCTCCGACCACTCGGTTGAGGTAACCGCTTCGGTGGAAGAAATGCACGAAAAGAACCTTGCATTCTCCGAGGATGCAAAGCGTGAACTTTCCGTTATGATCGGTGCGGTCACGGAGATCCTCGATCTTTCCCTCGCCGTTTTCGCCAAAAAAGATCTCGCCGCCGCCGCACAGGTCGAGCCGCTCGAACAGGTAGTCGATGCGCTGCGCGATCAGATCAAAAAACAGCACATCGCACGCCTGCAGCGGCAGGAATGCACCATCGAACTCGGCTTTATCCTCTCGGATATTCTGTACAGCCTTGAGCGTATCTCCGACCACTGCTCGAATATCGCAGGATGCGTTCTCGAGATGTCCCACGAATCGCTTGATATGCATAAGTACCTGCGCCAGGTAAAAGCAGGTGAAGAGGGAAATTTCAACCACTACTTCGACTACTTCACCATGAAGTACGCACTGTAATAGGGGACGAAAACCAAGGGGGCTTTTTGAAAAAAGCCCCCTTGAACCCCCAAAAACATCCGAACTATATAAACAAAATACAGTCTGTGCGTGATTTTGTGCACAGACTGTATTTTTATTTCGTTTAAAAGGTTTTTGAAGGGGTTTCGGGGAGGTGCTTTTGCAAAAGCACCTCCCCGCGTTTCTCTTATTTTACGATCTCGCCGTAAACCTCGCCGGCTGCGTGCAGTGCGTTTGCTTCATCGGTATCGATGTGCATAGCGGCTGCAAACTTCGGGCTTACGCGAACGACAACGTCGCCGAAGGTAAGGCTTCTGTCCTCGGAGGTAATCTTCACACCAACGATCTCCTTATCGGCAACACCAAAAGCCTCGGCGTCGGCGGGAGTGAGGTGGATGTGGCGCTTTGCGGCGATTACGCCCTCAGCGAGATCGACTTCACCGGCAGGGCCGACGAGCTTGCACGCGCCGGATGCGGCAACGTCGCCGCTCTCGCGGACGGGAGCCGTAACGCCGAGCGTACGGGCATCGGTGAGGGAGATCTCCACCTGGCTCGCGGGACGGGCGGGACCAAGCACGATTACCTTCGCGATCGAGCCCTTCGGACCGACGACGGTTACGCGCTCTTCACAAGCGAACTGACCGGGCTGGGACAGATCCTTTTTATGGGTGAGGGTGTGTCCTTCGCCGAACAGTGCGGCGATATGCTCCTCGGTGAGGTGGACGTGGCGTGCGGAAGTTTCAACAAGAACCTTATTTGCCATTTTCAGTGATCCTTTCCTTATATGGAATGATATATTTGCCCTTTGGGCGTATGTTTCTATTCATTATACCACTTTCGGGGCGTTCTGTAAAGAAAAATTACAAAATTTCCCGAAAATCGGCGTCAGGCCACCCCGATCGCCAACCGGAGCGCGTACAGGACGGCGGCACGGCGGATCTCTTCACGCGTGAGAGTGGGAGAGAACTGCACTCTCTCTGTTTTGACCCCGTCGGCAGACGAAACGCCGAAGCAGACGGTACCGACCGGCTTTGCCGCCGATCCCCCATCGGGACCCGCGATTCCGGTAACGGACACGGCAACATCCGCCCCCGTAAGACGGCGGACGCCCTCTGCCATTTCCCGTGCCGTCTCGACCGACACGGCGCCGTATGCGGTAAGGGTATCGTGAGAGACGCCGAGGACGTTTTCTTTCACGGAATTGGCATACGAGATCACCCCGCCGAGGTACACCTCGGACGAGCCGGGGATCTCCGTGATCGCCTCGCCGATCATCCCGCCGGTACAGCTTTCGGCGGTGGCAAACGTGAGCCGCTTTTCCTTAAAGAGCAAAAACAGCTCGCGGGCGGCAGATTTTTCTTCACGCATCGTTTTCATCCTTTCGGCAGCATAGTATCTGTAAGTATGGTAGCACGGCGGAGAGATTTTGTCAAGCGAGCAGCGTATACAAAAAAATTTTCGCCGAAAAATCTTTTCTTTTTCCCGCCCGTATGCTACAATATAATAAATGTGTCAAAAGGAGGACAGTATGTCCGCACTGGTTTTAAAGCTGATCGCCGCTTTTACGATGTTCATTGATCACGCGGGGCTCATCGTGTTCGGTAACGCGCTCTGGATGCGCACGGTGGGCAGACTCGCCTTCCCGCTATACGCGTTCTTTATCGCGGAGGGATTCCGCCACACGAAAAGCCGCCGGCGGTATTTTCTCACGATCTTTCTGCTCGGTGTCTTCTGCCAGGCGGTCGCCTGGATCGTCGAGCCGGGCGAGATACTGAACGTGCTTCTGACGTTCTCCGTCTCGATCGCGCTCATGGCGCTTCTCGAAAAAGCAAAGGACGAGCCTCTCTACTTTGCCGCATTTATGGCAGCACTCGCCGCAACGTTCTTTTTCTGCCGATACGTCGATATCGACTACGGCTTTTTCGGCATCATCCTGCCGCTCTTCCCCGCTTTTTTCACCGATCGCCGGTGGCGGCACGGTGCATTTTCTCTGGGACTTCTCCTACTCTGTGCAAACTCTGCCCTCAAAGGCAATTATCTGCAGTCCGTCTCGCTCTTGTCTGCTCTTCTGCTTCTCTTTTATAACGGCGAGCGCGGGCGGTACAAGATGAAATACTTTTTCTACGTGTTCTACCCCTTGCACCTCGCTCTGCTCTGGGGAATCGCGTACCTTATGTAAAGGGAGGCATTCATGAAGCACTCTCATTCCCCGTCGGGATTCTGGAAAACGGCAGTTACGCTGGCGCTCCCCATCGCACTGCAGAATCTTCTCACGTCGTGCGCGTCCCTCATTGACACCGCCATGATCGTACCGCTCGGCAATACCGCAGTCGCGGCGGTCGGCGTGGCGGGACGGTTCACGTTTCTTCTGAACACGGTATCGTTCGGATTCTGCTCCGGCTGTGCCACGATGATCTCCCAGTTCTGGGGCGCAAAAAACCCTAAAAGAATCCGCCATTCCTTCGGCGTTGCTACCGTCGCCGCCATGACGACGGCGATTCTTTTCGCCTCGGTGCTCGGCCTGTTCCCCCGTTTCTGCATCTCCATTTTCGGACCGGAGGCGGATGCCGCGGCGCTTGCAGCCGAATATCTCCGCATCGTTGCTCTTGCCATGCCGCTTATCATGTTCTCCCAGATCTCGTGCGCGGCGCTTCGCGCCACGGAAAAGGTATCCGTGCCGCTTATCTCCTCGGCGGCGGCTGTCGTTACGAACACGTTTTTAAACTACTGCCTTATACACGGCAACTTCGGCTTTCCCGCACTCGGCGTGAGGGGCGCCGCGATCGCCACGGTGATCGGCACAGCCGTTCAGGCGGTGATCGTTTTCTTCGCGCTCCAGTTCGGCAAGAACGCCGTCCGTGCCAAGCCCCGCGATTACTTCTCGTTCGATCGCGGATTCGTAAAAAAATACACGACGACCGCTCTGCCGGCGCTTCTCAACGAAACGCTGTGGGCTGTCGGCACGAACGTCTACGTCATGGTGCTCGCCCGTCAGGGGACGGAGGAATATTCCGGCTACACCCTCT
The DNA here is from genome assembly GCA_045611685.1 of Eubacteriales bacterium. Lineage (GTDB taxonomy): Bacteria > Bacillota > Clostridia > Oscillospirales > CAG-272 > SIG701. The sequence goes on from JAZKXO010000034.1 coordinate 8,192, forward strand.
TTGAGACGGTTCAACAGCTTTTCTTCGTCTTCTTCGTGGGTATCTGCCACGCCTCGGCGATCATGGTCGGCAAGGCCGTCGGGCGCGGCGACACGGAGGAAGGCTACAGGACGGCGAAACGCTTCGTTATCATGACGCCGCTTCTCGGCGTTATTATGGGCTCGATCCTCATCTTCACCCGCGGGCCGCTTCTTTCCCTTTTCGAGATCGAGACGGAGGGCGCCCGCCTCACGGCGCTCTCGCTTCTCCTCTTTTACGGCTTCTGGATCGGCATGCGGATGATCGCCTACACGTGCATCTGCGGCATTTTCCGCGCAGGAGGAGATACGAAGACGGGGTGCTTTTTGGACCTCAGCTGTCTGTTTCTGTCGGGCGTTCCCGCCGTATGCCTCACGGGACTCGTATTTGACGTGCCGTTCGTTCTCGTTGTCGCGTCGATGTTTATAGCGGAGGATATTCCGAAGAACATCCTCTGTATCCGCCATTTCTTAAGCAAGAAGTGGATAAAGCAATTAACGAAGTAAAAGGTTCGGGCGCCGGGCGCCCGAACCTTTTTTATACCTGCCATATCTCCTGTGCGTACTGCTTCACCGTGCGGTCGGCGGAGAACGGGCCTGCGGCGGCAATATTGGAAAGAGCACGACGTGCGTACCCTTCTCCGTCGCGGTAGTCAGAGGCGGCGCGCGCCTTCGCCTCGACGTACGGGCGGAAATCGCCGAGCACGCGGTAATGATCGGGGCGGTGCCACGACGCGCCGTACAGAAGCGACGTGTACAGATCGCGGAATGCACCCGTGCCGCCGTCGTCAAACGTGCCGTCAACAAGTGTGTCAACCGCGCGGCGGATCGCCCTGTCGGATTCGTATATCGCCGCAGGATTGTAGCGGTTTTCCGCCCGCTCGGCTTCGATCTCATCAGCCGTGGCGCCGAAGAAATAGTTGTTCTCCTCACCCGCCGCTTCGAGAATCTCGAGATTCGCGCCGTCGTACGTGCCGAGCGTAGGCGCGCCGTTCATCATGAACTTCATGTTGCCCGTGCCGCTCGCCTCCGTGCCCGCCATCGAGATCTGCTCGGACAGATCGCCCGCGGGAATGAGGTGCTCCGCCCACGATACGTTATAATCGGGAACGAAGATCACGCGCATTTTCTCCCGGACGTCGGGGTCGTTGTTTATCTTTTTCGCGATCTGTAAAATATAACGGATGATGCCCTTGGCGCGATCGTAGCCGGGGGCGCTTTTTGCGCCGAACAGATACGCCGTCGGCGTGAAATCCGTGATCGTCCCGTCCTTGATCCCCCCGTAGAAATACACGATGGAGAGGGCGTTCATAAGCTGGCGCTTATACTCGTGCAGGCGCTTTATCTGAATATCCGTAAAGAACGACGGATCGAGCACCTCGCCCGTTCTCTCGAGAATCCGCCCGGCGAGACGGCGCTTGTTCTCCTCCTTCACCGTGATGAGTACACGGAGCGAATCGGTATCGTCAAGGTACTCCTTGAGCTTTGAAAGCTGTGAAAGATCCTTTACCCACCCGTCCCCGATCCGCTCGGTAATGAACGAAGCGAGGGACGGATTCGCCACGGCTAAAAACCGCCGCGGCGTTACGCCGTTCGTTTTGTTCGAAAATTTTTCGGGCGTGCGCTTATACCACGGACGAAGAACGCTCTCCTTTAAAATCTCCGTGTGGAGCGCCGCCACGCCGTTCACGGCAAACGACATATACGAGGCAAGGCGCGCCATATGCACCCCGCCTCCGTCGACGATGTTCATATCGGGCGAGCGATCGGGGTACTCCTCCTCGAGCATCTTCTGTATCCGCTCGATGACTTGAGTCAGTTCGGGCGAAAGACGGCAAAGGAGCGACGCGTCCCACACCTCAAGCGCCTCCGGCATGACGGTGTGATTCGTATAGGCGAACGTTTTTTTCGCGATCATCGCAGCGCGATCGAAATCGACGCCCTCCTCGAGGAGCACGGCGATCAAGGTGGGGATGGCGAGGACGGGATGCGTATCGTTCAGCTGCAAAACGGCGTGCGACGGGAGCGTGGTGAAATCCCCGCCGTGCGCCCGCTTGTGCGCACGCACGATATCCCTGACCGCCGCACCCGTGAGGAAAATCTGCTGGCTGAGACGAAGCTTTCGTCCCTCGGGCGTACTGTCGTTCGGATACAGAACGGCCGTGATCCGCTCCGCCCTCTCTGCCTTCTCGACCGCGCCCCTGTAATCCCCTCGGTTGAATTTATCAAAATCAAAGGGATCTGCCGCCTCCGCCTGCCAAAGGCGAAGATTGCCGACCGTTCCCTTATACCCGAAAACGGGCATATCGTAGGGAACGGCGCGCACGTCCTCGCCGCCGATCCGGACGGTTACCGCCTCACTCTCCCGCCGCATTGACCACGGATCACCGTATCTCGTCCAGTCATCCGCTTCTTCCTTTTGGAATCCCTCTTTGAGATCCTGGCGGAACAGGCCGTACCGATAGCGAAGCCCGTGCCCGACGAGAGGGATACCGTGCGTCGCGGCGGCTTCGAGAAAGCACGCGGCAAGCCGTCCGAGCCCGCCGTTTCCAAGCGCGGCATCCGGAATCTCCGAGAAGCGGTCGAAATCAAAACCGACCGACGAGAGCGCATCCTTCACCGCGTCAAGGATGCCGAGGTTAAAAAGATTCGCTTTTGTCATCTGCCCCATAAGAAATTCCGAAGAGAGGTAATACGCGACCCTCCCCGCTTCGCGGCTGAGACGTGCCTCTTCGATGGACGGACGCATCTCGGAGAGGATGAACGAAACGATAAAGCGGTACGCATCCGCCGTATCCATCTCCGAAATGCGGGCATCCCTTGAAGCTTTGGCAAGACGTGCCTTGAGAATATCCATAGTTCTTTCCTCGTTTGTTCAGGATTGTTTTCTGCCATAGAGGGCGGTGATCTCACGAAGGTAGGCGAAGTCGTTCGCCGAAAGCGAAGCGGGGGCGGTGTATTCCCAACATCCGCCGATCTTCGCAGGGGTGTTGATGCGCGCCTCGCTCCCCTCGATGAGGATATCCTGGAGCGTGAAGATTACCGTATCCGCAACGGACGCGCTCGCCGCTTTCATCATCGCCCGGACTGCCGTTTTGTCGTCGGCATCGGGGGTGATTCCGAGATACGCCGCAGCATTCTTTTTTGTCCCGGCATCCGCAAGGTGCCACCACCCCGCCGCCGTATCGTTGTCGTGCGTACCGAGGTAGACGACGGTACGTCTGTCGTAATTATGCGGCAAAAACGCGTGATCTGCCCCGCCGCCGAACGCAAACTGCAAGATCCGCATACCCGGTATACGCGCATATTCACGAAGCGCGATCACGTCGGGCGTAATGTCACCGAGATCCTCCGCGATGAGCGAAATATCGGGCATCTTTTCATAAAGCGCATCAAAAAACGACCGCCCGGGACCGCGCCGCCACTCGCCCGTCTTTGCCGTCTTTGCCTCGGCGGGAATCGCATAGTACGAATCAAACGCGCGAAAATGGTCAAGGCGAATCTCATCGTACATCTCAGCGCACCTCTCGAGCCGCTTTATAAACCAGGCGTAGCCGTCCGTCGCCATTCTGTCCCAGTCGTAGATCGGATTGCCCCAAAGCTGTCCTTCAGCAGTGAAGAAATCGGGCGGCACGCCCGCCACGTCGCGATCTGGGAAGAGCTCGGGATGCGTCCATACGTCTGCGCTGTCCGCTGAGACGTAAAACGGAATATCACCGAGAAGCGATATACCCCGCTCGGCAAGATAGGCGCGCAGTGCGAACAGTTGCCTTTGAAAGAGGAACTGGAGAAACTTTCGGTAACGGATCTCCTCGGAAAGTTCTGACGACGCGCGTGCCAAAGCAGCTTTCTTCCGCGTGCGAACACCTTCCTCCCATTCCCAGATCGGTGCGCCGCCAAAGGATGCGCGGAGTGCGTCAAACAGCGCAAAATCGGAAAGCCATGGGCGGGCGCTCTCACAAAACGCATCAAACGCCTCGCGCATTTCGTCCGTTCCGTTTTCCGAGAACCGCCGATACGCACGGCAAAGCAGATCGCCCTTCACCGCCGCCGCACGGCTGTAATCGGTTTTGGCGGGCGGGGCGGCGGCTCCCCGAATCTCCTCGTTTGAGAGAAGACCGTCCTTTACAAGGTCGGCGGGATCAATGAGAAGCGGATTCCCCGCGAACGCCGAGGGCGACGCGTAGGGAGAATGGACGAAATCGGGAATGTTGAGAGGAAGCACCTGCCAGACGGACTGCCCCGAAGCCGAAAGAAGATCCGCGAAATCGCGGGCACGCTTTCCCATTCCGCCGACGCCGAAGCGCGACGGGAGTGAAGCTATGGGTAAAAGAACACCGGATCGACGCATAGTATCTCCTTTCATTCATCAGCCACACGGCAGGCTTCCGTACGGTGCAAACATACGCTATGCCGTCATCACCACTCCGCCAAACGTTGGAGATTCCCGTTTTTCGCCCCCGGCGAAAACTGCGCCCGCACCTCGGCGCTGAGGGAAGCTCGGGCACACGGCAGACTTCCGTACGGTGCACACGGCACGCTTCCGTACGGTGCGAACATACGCTATGCCGTCATCACCACTTCGCCAAACGTTGGAGATTCCCGTTTTTCGCCCCCGGCGAAAACTGCGCCCGCACCTCGGCGCTGAGGGAATCTCGGGCACACGGCACGCTTCCGTACGGTGCGAACATATTCTACGCCGTGTGCGTTAGCCCTTCACGGCGCCGCCGGTCACGCCCTCAACGTAATACTTCTGCATAAAGAGGAAGAGCAGCGCGATCGGCACGGCGACGAGCACCGCCCCCGCACAGAACCTCGTAAAATACGCGTAGATGTTCTCGCGGGAGATCATCTGAAAGAGCCCGAGCGCCACCGTGTAGTTGTCATAATTGTCCTTCATGATGACCGAGGCGAAAATATAGTCCATCCACGGCGCCATAAACGACATGAGCACCGTGTACACGATGATCGGCTTCGACAGCGGCAGGGTGATCCGCCAGAAGATCATCGCCCTTGAAGCGCCGTCGATGCGGGCGGCTTCGTCAAGCGCGTAGGGGATCGTATCAAAAAATCCCTTCGCGACGTAGTACGTGAGCGCCGCCGATCCCGAATAGACGAGAACCAGCGCCAGAAGCGACTGGGTGAGTCCCACCGCTTTTAAGATAAAATACACCGCGATCATGGACATGAATCCGGGGAACATATTGAGAATAAGACCCGCCTTCATATAAAGTCCGCGCCGTTTGAAGCGAAGACGCGAGAGCGCGTACGAGATCATGAGCACGTAAAGCGTGGACAAGGCGCACGACGCCACCGAAACGACGAGGGTATTAGCGTACCATCTCGGGAAATTAAACAGTTCCGTCTCGGTAAAAAGGCGCGTGTAATTGTCGAAGGTCAGCGTCTTCGGAAACAGATACCGGATCGTCGCGCCCGGCTCCGCTCTGAACGAATGAACAGCGAGAAAGAAGATCGGGGCAACCCAGACGATCGCGAGCGTGATAAGAAGCGCATAAATCAGTATATTCACAGCGTTCCGTCGAAGCTTCACTGGAAATCCCCCTCTCTGTCGCCTTTGAGACTGCGGCTGTATACGATCAGCGAAAACGCGGCGGAAATAACGAACGTGATGATACCGATGACGGACGCAAGCTTGTAATTCTGCTCGCCTGTCGTGATGCGGTAGAGCCACGTGATGAGAAGATCCGTCCGCCCGCCCTGATAGAATTCGCCCGTCATCGGTCCACCGCCCGAAAGAAGCCAGATCACGTTGAAATTGTTGATGTTCCCGACGAACTGCGTGATGAGATACGGGGTTGTGATAAAGAGAACGTACGGCAGCGTGATCTTAAAAAACTGCGCAACGGGGGACGCACCGTCAATTCTGGACGCCTCGTAGAGATCCTCGGGAATATTCATAAGAATCCCCGTCGTAATCAGCATCGAATACGGAATGCCCACCCACATATTCACGAGGAGCACCGTGATCTTCGCGATCGTCCCGTCGGTGAGAAAGCGGATCGGTGCGTCGATGAGCCCGATCTGCGTGAGAAACACGTTCACAAGCCCGTGATCGGCGAGGAGATTACGCATAAACATGAGGCTCACGAACTGCGGTACGGCGATCGTGAGAACGAACACCGTACGGAACAGCTTTTTCGGGCGAATCCCCTTTTTATTGATGAGGATCGCGAGGAGCATCCCCAAAACATAGTTCGAAACGGTGGCGAAAAACGCCCACACGAGCGTCCAGGAAAGGATACTGCCGAACGTTTGCCCGAGAAGCGGCGTATCCGAAAGTCCAAAGATCGCGCGGAAATTTTCAAGTCCTACCCACGTAAAGAGGTTCCCCGGCGGCATATGAAAGCGGTCGTAATTCGTAAACGACAGCATGATCATAAAAATGAGCGGCAGAACCGTAAAGATCACAACCGAAAGCGTGGGGAAAAAGAGGAGCGTTTTATGGAAATTCTCGTTCGAAAGCGAGGATATCCCCTCGGCGAGCGTTCTTTTTCGCACGCCCTCGGCCGCGTCGCACTGTGCCTTGTAAGAATCCCGCACCGATGCAAAATATACAAAACAGATCAGGATGAAAAGGAGAAGCGAGACGATCCCATACAGAAGGACGAGCATGGAGTTGTCGCCCTTCGTATATTCGAAAATGCCCAGTTCCTCGTTCCACACCTCGCCCTGGGCGACGGTCCCGAGCGTGGGCAGTTTTCCAATATAGGTTATGCCAAACCCGAAGAAAAAGACCCAAAACGCGATCTGAGAGAGAAGATAGAAAAAGCCACGAAGATACAGCCCCCGCCGGATACAGCCAAAGCCCATGATAAGAAAGGAAAGGCGGGTGGCAAAATCCCCTCTCACAAACATGAGGCACACGTCCTTAAGGTACGCGTACATCGAATAAAACGCGCCGGCGATCCGCCCGGGAACGGCCGCCAGTGCCTTTCCCACCCGTCGGGGCAAAGCCTTCCCCCACCGCCCGAGGCGGATAAAAAAGCGCGTGAGCGGACCCGCCGACAGATAATCCAGATCAACCATCAAAACACCTCCGCGACTCCGCGCGATTTTTATCCCTTTTACGTTATCGGATTATTGACCGTTTGGACGAGCGTGTCAAGCAT
>JAZKXO010000035.1:0-4527 GCA_045611685.1 Eubacteriales bacterium
ACGGCCGCGATCGTAAGGAATGTAGGTGAGGTTCGGATATGGATTATTATTCATTTCCGATGCCTCCCGCACGTGCGATGGAGGGGACTCCGCAAAGTATCTCCGAGGCTTCGGCACGGTTCAGAATCCCGTTCGGCGAAGCGTCCGCAAAGGCGTTTCCGAGCCCCGCCGAGCAGAGCGCCGCGATCTCGTAACGCGCGTAATTCGCGCCGCCGAGAGATACTTCCACCGCGCCATCGTATTCAAGCCCGAGCAGCCGCGCCGTCATTTTAGCCGCCTCGGCAAGCGTGATCTCGCGGTTCGGCTCGAAAACCTGTTTTCCGTCCTTTATCCAGCCGTTCGAGAGCCCAAGCTCGCTTGCTTTTGCGACAAATCCGCGCGCCGATGCGGGAATTTCGTCATTATCGGCAAAATCGAATTCACCCTCACCGTCGGGCGCGATACCCGCCGCGGTCAGCAAAGTCACGGTGAATTCGGCGCGGGTCATTCCCTTTTCGGGGTAAAAATAGGTTCCGTCGCCGTAGGAAGTGCCGCTCATCAGCCCCTCGGACTCGCAAAGCCGCGCGAAAGTTTCGGCGCTGCCCGCCATATCCGCATAATCGGGTGAGGAAAGACGGCTGACCATCACTTTGACCTCCGCCTCACCCGCATAGTTGCCCCATTCGTCGCGAACGGTGTAGGAAAAGGAATCCCTGCCCGTGTAACCCGCGCTCGGGCGGTAGAGATAGCGTCCGCTTTCGCGGTCGGATAGGATCACGCTGCCGTGGCGCGGATAGGAAGTGATCTCGAAAACGAGAGAATCACCCTCGGGATCGGATGCCGCCAAAGTGCCGCCGCAGATGCCGCCCTCCGGCACACGCGCAGAAAGCGACGCCGCCGTGGCGCACTCAAGCGTGGGTGCGGTGTTTGTTTTTCCCGCTTCGACGAGCCTCACAATGCAGGTGTATTCATACGGAGAACCGTCTGCAGTGAAATTAAAAACCGTATCCTCCGCCGCGGGAAGTCCGCTCGGCATGAACGCCATTTTGTCAAGGCTCGCGCGAGAGAGCACCTGACCCTCGGGCACGACCACTTGGCCGACGGTGAGCTGACCGACCGCAGAATCGGGGCGGCCCGTAACCTTTATGCTTTCGGGAACATACCCCACCGCGCGGGCAAAATCATCGCGCGTGAACACGACCTCGCCGCCCGGCACACCGGACACGACCATCTCGCACCGCGCCGCGATCACACAGAGCCCCGGCGAAAGAAGCGCCTCCGCTCTCTCCCCTACCGCCATCGACGGCATCACCGCGCAAGTCAAAAACAAACAAAAACCGATCAAAAATACAAAAATTCTTCTTCGCATAGTTTCACCTCGCAAAATTTATTCAATAATTAATACGGCGGTAAAACAGAAAATATAACCGCGCGCAAAAAATGATTATTTATTCACTTTTTCGAAAAATTATTCATAAAACCTATTGACCTTTACTGAATTTTGTAGTATAATATGTAACATATTTATAATGAGAAAGATTTTCTTTTTGGAGATAAATTTTATGAAAAAAGTGTTCATTGACGGAAGCGCGGGGACTACGGGACTGCGCATCCACGAGCGGCTTGCCGAGCGCGAGGATATTTCGCTAATCACTCTTCCCGAGGATCTTCGTAAGGATGTCGCCGCGCGAAGCGAGGCGATCTCGTCCTCCGACGTCACCTTTCTTTGCCTGCCCGACGATGCGGCACGCGAGGCTGTGACTCTTTGCAAAAGCGACTCCACCGTTATTATAGATTGCTCGACCGCACACCGCACCAACCCCGATTGGGCATACGGTTTTCCGGAACTTTCCGCGGCTCACGCAGAGAAGATAAAAAACTCAAAACGCATCGCAAATCCGGGCTGTCACGCAAGCGGCGCGATCGCAATTCTCTACCCCCTTGTATCGCGCGGAATCCTTGACGCCGCCTATCCTTTCGCCATCCACAGCCTGACGGGATATTCGGGCGGCGGAAAGAAAATGATCGCAGATTATGAGGACGCGGGACGTGACCCGAAATTCGACTCGCCCTGTCAGTACGCGCTGACCGCCGCTCACAAGCATCTGCCCGAGATCAAGTCGGTCTGCGGACTTGACTATGCCCCCGCGTTCAACCCGATCGTTTCGGATTTCTACTCGGGAATGTGCGTTTGCGTGCCCATCCAGATGAGGCTTGCAAAGGAGAAGCTTTCGGTTGAAGAAATGCACTCCCTCTACACGGAGCACTACGCGGGAAGCAAGATCATCTCTGTTGCTCCGCTCTGCGATAAGGGCACGCCCGACGGGCTCATCTTCTCGAATGCGCTTTCGGGCAAGGATTCGATGCAGATCATCGTTTCGGGTAATGAATACACAATGAATATTTATGCATTATTCTGCAACCTCGGCAAGGGCGCATCGGGCGCCGCCATTGAAAATATGAACATAGCAATCGGGGCCTGCCCCGTGAAAGGACTTGTATTATGATAAAGTACATTGAAGGCGGCGTTTGCGCCGCACAGGGCTTCCGTGCCTCGGGCATTCATTGCGGCATCCGCAAGGGCAAGACGAAGAAGGATCTTTCCCTCATCGTCAGTGATCGCAAATGCTCGGCGGCGGCTGTATACACCACCAACCTCGTCTGCGGCGCACCCATCAAGGTCACACGCGCCAACCTCGCTGACGGCTGCGCACGCCCCGTGATCTGCAACAGCGGCAACGCCAACACCTGCAACGCCGACGGCATTCAGATCGCGGAAACAATGTGCGATCTCGTTTATAAGGCAACGGGCATTCCCGCGAAGGAAGTCATTGTCGCATCGACGGGCGTTATCGGTCAGAAGCTTGACGTCACCCCGATCGCAAACAGAATGGACGAGCTTGTTTCCTCGCTTTCATACGAGGGCTCGGACGAAGCCGCTTGGGGCATAATGACCACCGACACCAAGCTCAAGAGCGTGGCAGTCGAATTTGAGATAGGCGGCAAGACCTGCCGCATCGGCGGTATCGCGAAGGGCTCGGGAATGATCCATCCCAATATGGCAACAATGCTCGTTTTCGTAACCTCCGACGTTGCGATCACACCCGCGGCACTCAACGCCGCACTCAAAGAGGATGTTCAGAACTCCTTCAATATGATCTCCGTTGACGGCGACACATCGACAAACGATATGCTTTCCGTAATGGCTAACGGTATGGCGGGCAACACCGAGATCGATGAAAATTCCCCCGATTTTGCCACCTTCAAGGAAGCACTCTTCGCGGTAACCTCCAAGCTCTGCCGTGCCATCGCGGCTGACGGCGAGGGCGCAACGAAGCTTCTTGAATGCAACGTTTCGGCTGCGGCTGACAAGCAGACCGCACGCACGGTTGCAAAATCTGTCATCTGCTCAAGCCTTTTCAAGGCGGCAATGTTCGGCGCCGACGCTAACTGGGGACGTGTTCTCTGCGCTATCGGCTACTCGGGTGCGAAGGTAAACGTTGATACCATCGGCGTGAAGTTCGCATCAAAGGCGGGCGAGATCGAGGTCTGCCGCGGAGGCGCGGGCGTTGATTTCTCGGAAGAGGTGGCAAAGGAGATCCTTCTTTGCGACGAAATTCAGGTCAACATCACCCTTGGAATGGGCGACGAGGGTGCAACCGCTTGGGGCTGGGACCTGACATATGGCTACGTCAAGATCAACGGAGATTACAGAACATGATAAACATTTCAAACGCAGATCGCGCGAAGGTGCTCGTTGAAGCGCTTCCCTATATCAAAAAATACACCGACAAGATCATCGTCATCAAATACGGCGGCTCCTCTATGATTGACGAGAGCCTAAAAGAGGACGTTATGCGCGACGTCGCGCTGCTTAACCGCATCGGTGTCAAGGTCGTTCTCGTTCACGGCGGCGGCCCCGCGCTGACCGAAACGCTCAAGAGAATGAATATCGAGAGCAAATTCGAAAACGGACTTCGCGTTACCGACGCTGAAACCGCGAAGGTCGCAACGATGGTCCTCGCGGGCAAGGTCAACAAGGGGCTGGTTGGACTTATCGGCTCGGTTGGCGGACTTGCCGTCGGACTTTCGGGCATCGACGCGAATATGATCCACGTAAAGGAGCTTGACCCCGCGCTCGGCTACGTCGGCGAGATCACGAAGGTCAACACGGGACTGATCACCGACATCCTTGAGGGGGGCTACATCCCCGTGATTTCAAGCGTTGCCTGCGACAAGTCGGGCGAGATCTACAACATCAACGCCGACACGATGGCGGGCGAGATCGCCGCCGCCCTGGGCGCCGAGGCATTCATCTCGCTGACCGACACCCCCGGCATTCTTGCCAATAAGGACGATCCCTCCACCCTCATTTCGCAGATCCATCTTGACGACATTGACAAGATGATCGAGGACGGCACGATCTCGGGCGGTATGATCCCAAAAGTCACCGGCTGCGCAGATCTTGTCAAAGACGGTGTAAAACGCGTCTTTATCATCGACGGCAGAGTCCCGCACTCGATTCTCATCGAAATTCTCACCGATGAG
>JAZKXO010000036.1:0-2183 GCA_045611685.1 Eubacteriales bacterium
AGGGTCGGTCAGGTCGTCAGCGGGGACGTAAACTGCCTGAACGGAGGTGATGGAGCCGTTCTTGGTGGAGGTGATACGCTCCTGCAGTGCGCCCATTTCGGTGGAAAGGGTGGGCTGATAGCCAACTGCGGAGGGCATACGACCCAGCAGAGCGGACACTTCGGAACCCGCCTGGGTGAAACGGAAGATGTTATCGATGAAGAGCAGCACGTCCTGATTCTCACGGTCGCGGAAATATTCCGCCATCGTCAAACCGGAGAGCGCAACGCGCATTCTCGCACCGGGCGGCTCGTTCATCTGTCCGTAAACGAGCGCCGTCTTGGAAATAACGCCCGATTCCTTCATTTCGTTATAAAGGTCGTTTCCCTCACGGGTACGTTCACCAACGCCCGTGAAAACGGAAAGACCGCCGTGCTGCTTTGCTACATTATTGATCAATTCCATGATCAAAACCGTTTTACCTACGCCCGCACCGCCGAAAAGACCGATCTTACCGCCCTTTGCGTAGGGCGCGATCAGGTCAACGACCTTGATGCCGGTTTCGAGGATCTCGGTGGTTCCCTCCTGCTCGGAATACGAGGGAGGATCTCTGTGGATACACCATCTCTCCGCGTTCACGGGATCAGGCTGGTTATCCACCGCTTCACCGAGAAGATTGAAGATTCTTCCGAGTGTTTCTTCTCCGACGGGAACGGTAATACCCGTACCGGTATCGTATGCGTCCATACCTCTCGACATACCGTCCGTGGAGGACATGGCGATACAACGTACCACGTCGTCGCCAAGCTGGCTCGCAACCTCACAAACGACCTTTTTTCCCTCGTGCATGATCTCAATCGCATTGAGAAGATTCGGGAGATGGCCGTTCTCAAATTTGATATCCAAAACAGGTCCTATGATCTGTATAACTTTGCCGATGTTTTTTCCCATCTGCTTTCTTTCCTTTCTCAATGAAAAGTCCTATGTTCAAAGCGCCTCCGCGCCGGATACGATCTCCGTAATTTCCTGCGTGATCACAGACTGACGCGCGCGGTTATAACTGAGCATGAGCGTGTCGATCATCTCACCCGCATTCTTGTTCGCCGCATTCATGGCGCTTCGTCTCGCGCCCGATTCGGAAGCGAGCGATTCGCACACGGCGGTATAGATCAGACCGCCGACGTAATCGGGAACGATGCGGTCGAGGATCTCGTCGGCATCGCCCTCGAAGTAGGGCGCGCGGACGCTCTTACGATCCGATTCCTCCGCAAACGGAAGCAGCGTTCTGTGTACAGGCGTCTGCGAGATCATGGAAACGAAGTTCGTATAAACCAAAACGACGGAATCGACCTCTCCCGTTCGGAAGCTTTCGCATATCCGCTTCGCAACTGCCAGCGTATCGCCAACGTGCATATCCGCGATATATTCGTAAACGTCCGTGTAAATTTCAGCCTTACGGTGGCGATAATATTCGACCGCCTTCTTACCGACGGGAAGATAGATCGCGTTTTTTCCCTGCGACAGCTTCTCCGTCAGACGGAAAACGTTTGCGTTATAACCGCCCGCAAGTCCTCTGTCGCCCGCCATAACGATATACAGCACGTTCTTCTCCTCGCGAGCAGCTCCCCACACGGAGTCACCTGCCTCACGGGTATTCTGAATCGTTTTGATGGCGTCTGCGAGAACCTCGTGGAAAAACCGAGATTTTTCCACACGTTCCTTCGCGCGGCGAAGCTTGGAGGTAGCGACAAGCTCCATGGCTTTTGTGATCTGCATGGTGCTTCGCACGCTTTTCATTCGCGACTTAATATCATTCATAGAGGCGCCTGCCATTATGCCGCCCCCTTTCGTATAATTTTAATTGAAATATTTTTCCTTAACAGAGGCGATTGCCTCCTTAACCTCTTCCGCTCTCTCGGGCGAAAGGACACCGGTCTCGCGAATCTCGCCAAGAAGATCGTCCTTCGTTGCAACGAGATGCCCAAAGAGTGCCTCTTCGAAGGAATGGATATCCTCGACCTTAATATCCTTAAGCATATTGTTGACTACCGCATAGATTATAGCGACCTGAAGCTCAACCTCGATAGGAGAGTTTCTGTCCTGCTTAAGGATCTCAACGATTCTTGCGCCCTGCTCAAGACGGGTCTTGGTATCTGCGTCAAGATCGGAGCCAAACTGTGCAAAGCCCTGAAGCTCTCTGTACT
>JAZKXO010000037.1:0-1153 GCA_045611685.1 Eubacteriales bacterium
AGGTACTCGCGCACCTCGCGGTATCGCGGGTCGAGGGAGAAGTGCGTTCTGCCGTTTCCGCTCTGATCGAGGAGCATATCGTTGAAGCGGTTGTATATCTTCGATTCCATGCCCGCGTAGGGAACCGAAAACCAAAGCATGATCTTCATTCCCGTTTCGTGAACGCGGTTTACGAACTCCTTGATATCGGGAATCTTGGACTCTGCGACCTCCCAGTCGCCGCAGAATTTATATCCGCGGTTGTTGTCGTCGGTCTGCCAACCGTCGTCAACGATGACGGTGTCCATTCCGATCGCCTTGGAGAGCTTGCATTCCTTGACGATGTCCTCGACGTCGAGCATCTGGTGATAGCTGTACCAGAGTGAGTTCATCGGGAGCTTTGCGTGCTCGGGGACGTATGCGGGACGGTATCCGCATTCGTTTTCCCACCAGGACACGGTGTCGTAGATCGCATCGTAGTAGGGAATATCGCGCGTGTCGATGCGCACCGTCGCCGTGTATTCCTTAATGGAAGCAATCGGGATAGTAAAGAAATTGATCAGCCAATAGATGCGAGCATCCTCCTCGCGCACACCGGTGCGAAGCGAGGTGGGGGTCTTGGCATCCGACAGAGCGACCGTCATTCTGTTTCTGCCCGACATCGAAACGAGGGCGTGAATAGGCATCCAGGATGCAAGGCGCGACTCCGTGGTGCGCTTATGCCAAAGCGGGCCGAGATGTCTTTCGCCGCGTATGCTCGGACTCCAGACCGAATAAATATCCACGTCGGGAATACTGAACGAGATGCTGAAGGGATCGGGGATAGCTTCCTCCTCAAGCTCAAGATGAACGTCAAAAAGAAGCACGCCGCCCTCGTCGCGCTCGTTGTCAATATAAATCCTCGCGCCGCTGTTCCCGCCGATAATTTCAAAATCCATAGTAGTTACCTTTTAATTATAAGGAAATTATTCGCCTGCGGCGAAAATTTTTTTACTTTATTTCCGCAAACAAAAATTTGTTCGCCGGCACTATCCACGTGTCCCAGAAATCCCAGGTATGCGCGCCGGGGCCTTCCTCATATTTGAATTCGAACTCCGTGTCCGCGATGGCGCGGCGGAAGCTCTGATTCTCCTCGTAAAGAAAGTCCGAGGTGCCGCAAGCGGCGTAGATTCGG
>JAZKXO010000038.1:0-22891 GCA_045611685.1 Eubacteriales bacterium
GCCTTGAAGCCCGCGGTGGTTGTTTTATTTCGTTAGTTACACCGGCAGTCGCAGCTGCCGCCGTCGTTTCTGCCGAGCAAGCCGAAGGCTTTACCGCCTTCCGTTTTGAATGATACTCCGATGAGAACCTCTTTCTCACCAAAGGGGTTTTCTATGTTTTTTAGTTCTAAAATTATTTTGCGGCAGACTCCTTGAATTTTAAGTTAATGGCACCGATACCGCCACTAACCTCTATGCCGTTATTACCGTTACCTTGTCTCTTGATATTAGAAACGCTTGTGCCGTCAACGGTGATGTTGCCAATGCCTTTTTCTATATCAAGCTTATAATCGTCTTTGTTGCCGATTACGGTTATGTTGGACTCTCCAACCCCTAAATCGAAATCACTTTCGCCTGTAAGAGCAGAGGTCAGATTTAATTGACCGACACCCATATCTAAATCAAGGTTATGGAGTGCGCCGCCTGATATGGTGATCTTTCCTGCACCACCGTCAATGTCAATATCTGAGGTGGCAACAAGAGTATCAATCGTTACTTCACCAGCACCGAGTTCAAAGTTCATTGTAGAGGCAGACAAACTATCTACAGTCAGTCTTCCTGCACCGGTTATAATATTTACTTTTTCGAACACCGTGTCAGAAGGGACAGAGAGAGTCAATACAGCGCCGGTATAAGTGTGAGCGAACTTCTTTGTTTCCTTGATCGTCAGAACGCCGTTCATATCTTCAACCGTAAGATGTTTTAGATTGCTTTCAACGGAAAACCTTTCGCCTTGCTTAATCCTAAAATCAGCGGCATTTATCTTTACTTCAAGGCTCTGTATATCCGATGAAACTGCATAAGTTTTAATATCTTCGGTCACAGCATCGCCGCCCCAAAATCCACCGAACAACCCAAACATACTTAAAATTCCTCCGATAATGCTAACGGTAAGAAAGATGGCAAACGCCATCGCTAAATACTTAATTACCTTTTGAAAAGTGGTCATTTTATTTCCACCCCGCCAAACATACAGGTGCCGCTGACATAGATCGTGGGAACGTCTTTATGTACTGCGGTTTTGTTGGATATGCCGCCAAAGATACTATTTGAACTAACCTTAACATTTACATTATCAGGTACAAGAATATCAATGCCACCGAAGATTGCCGTTACCTGCATCGCACAGTCTTTTTCGATAATAGCATTTTTTAAATCACAATCAACTCCACCAAATACGGCGGTGAGTTCTGCACCTTCAAATTCTTCGCCGTCATATTTGATGTCACAACCCGAAAAGACAGCACAGCCTGACTTTAAGTTATTACCTTCCAATTTCATTTTTTTGACGATTTCATTAGCTTTATTGCCGAACATACCCATAAACACCATCTTAAATCCTACGATAATAATGATGGCAGGGACAAGTAATTTCCAAAGCATAGAGAAACTTAAAATATCCTGACAACACAAAAGCAAGAAAACACCTATAGCGACACCGATGATATTGCCGGTCTTTTCACGTTCGGTAAACAAACCAATGGCACACGGCACGATGATGAATAATGTCCACCAACCATCAAAAAATACATCGACATCTGTGATATTAAATGCATTAAGCGCAAAAATCACGCCTATTGCTACCAATACGATTCCCCATAAAATACTACTGACTTTTTTCATTTTCTGTATCTCCTTCACTTAAGGCAGTTTCTTACCGCAGTTGTTACAGAACTCAAAATCACCTGCGACCGGAGTTCCGCAATACGGACAGAACTTGTTATCTACATCGTTCTTTTTCTGCGTGGTAGCTTGCGGATTCCCGAAGCGCTCGTTCAGCGGATCGGGTTCCTCGCTACTGTCGGTAATATCAAAAGCAGAATAACGGTTTTTGCCCGTTGCATTCTTGAAGTTATAGATTGCCTGGACAACAGCCACTGCGATAAAGATTATTCCGAACAGTGCAAACACACCGCCGCCCATGCTTGTGGCCACGATTGTCCAAACAACGCCGAACAGACCAACTAATATACTCATAACCCCACCCATAAAGGACGGGCCTCTTCCGGGTTTAATACTTTTCATCGCGATTACCTCCTATCTCACAACCCATAATGGATCACATATTTGTTTCTATTCTTAGCTTCAATCAGAAGGTTTCTTAGTTCTTTATACTCCGAGCCATCACTGATAACCGTCAGAAATGCGTCTATGGACGATGGTGGAATCAGCGTAATGCCGGCGTAATTAAGTCCCCTCATTGGGATGTCAATGGTATGGCAGAAACTATCGAATATAAGTAGCTGCTCCTGGATACCCTCAATGTAATCGTCGTCAACAGATATGCAGTTGTACTTCTTAGGCTCATATTCATCATACCGCTTTCCGCCGACTGGATCTGATTCCATAATTCCGAATTCGTGTTTTGCCATAATACGTCACCTCATCACAGCAATTCTCTCAGTTTATCGAGGAATGCTTCTTCACCCCAGGTGTTGACCTTAAAGAACAGAGCCTGACTTCCTCCGGCTGTGATAGCGGAAAGGCAGATCGGGCCATCGCCGTTTTGAAAAAGCGTAACGCTCAAACTGACACGGTTACCGCCAGCATAACTGTACCTTTCAAACACTCGGACGCTACAGCGAGCATCACCACTACGGAAATCGCTGGAGTCCTCCAATGATGCAGACATACTTCCGCTCAGTATTCCATCTTCAATTCTACTTAGCCACTGATTAAAATTGCCATTCAGTGTATGTTCTAATTTAGCCATATTACGCCTCCGTTTACTTGATAAAGAAAACCGCTATTGCACAGGCAAAAACGAACGCCGCACAGCCGAGACTGAAATATGCAGTCTTGCGGCTTGTGTTCCACTGAGTGTATGTTTGGCAAAGTAAGTTTACGCCCATCAACGGTACGCACAGATTGATTGCCTGTGTCCATATATCAAATATCTGTAATACCGCCAAAGTGACGACTGCAAGGCTGACAATAACCGAAAACACGGTAATCACCTTATGTAACGTCGGGGTATCTTTCCATTTTGTTTTCATATTGCCACACCATCCTCTCGTTGCTATCCAAGCACTTTGCTTTTGCTCGGTTTGTTTTCATCATAAAGTACGGTTACTTCCGCACCTACTACCGGTGACTGATCACAGGCACGAATCCCTCTTCTCTTGAAATACTCGGTTCCATTAACCACATATCTAACCTTGATAATGTGGGGGAACGCAGCACCGTCAAGCGCGTGCATTCTTACAGGTTTCGCGTTGACTTTCAGCCACCATTGCTTTTTCACGGACACTACCGTGCCGATTATTTTCTGTTCCATAATAGATCTCCATTACAATCAGAAGTTGGAGTGTACTACAAGACCGACGATAACAAGGAACACGCCGGCAAGTCGAATGATCAGCAAATTCTTCTTTGTAGGTTCCATATTCTTTGTGCCAACAGGATGGATGATCCACAGTAAGCCGCAAAGCCACCATCCGATACTTGAGAAAATCCAATGCTTGAAAACCGTATTAAGTACATTGAAAAGAAGAATTATCACGCAGGATATTATAAGTTGATTTTTGTATGTAAATTTCATTCTGCTCAATACCCCCTCAATAAAAAAGTGCGTGACCGAAGCCACGCACCGAAAAACGCAACCCCGATTGTCGCCAAACAAATCTTAAACACAAAAGGACACACCTTATTGTCATTCAAGTGGAATTGCGTTTTTACCGAATTCATTTTGAATGACAAAGGCAAAAGGGTATAATACCCCCTTAGTTAAAGTCATCCTATGTTATTATTAGATTTGTTTGGTAAATTATATTATAAAACAAACAGAAATAAAAATAAAGTAGTTTTAAAAAAGTTGCGGAATTTGTTGATTTAAACATAAAAAATACAGTATAGCCATTTGACTATACTGTATTTTCTGTTATCCCACTCGGTTTGCGTAAAACTTCGTTAACGACATTACGCTTTCAGGTCCGCGGTTTTTTTATATGCACGAAGATTATTTTGCGTGTGCGTCCGTCTGCTTTGCAATAAGTTTGATGATAAACAAAGTAGCAACGGTGAGAGCGATACCGAGCGGCAGGCAGATCCATATGTTCTGCACAAAGCCCGAGATGACGAACATAACGGCGGAAATTGCCGCCACCGTGATCGCGTACGGCATCTGCGTGGATACGTGGTTCAGATGGTTGCACTGACCGCCTGCCGAAGACATGATCGTCGTATCGGAGATAGGCGAGCAGTGGTCGCCGCAAACGGCACCTGCAAGGCACGCGGACATACCGATGATGAGCAGTTCTGAGCCTTGGGGGAAGATAGCCGTAACGATCGGAATGAGAATACCGAACGTACCCCAGGAGGTACCCGTGGCAAACGCAAGAATGCAAGCCACAATGAAGATGATCGCGGGCAGGAAAGATCCGAGTGCCTCAGCCTGACCGGCCATGAGATCGCCAACGTAATACTTCGCACCGAGGACACCGGTAATATTTTTAAGACCGGTAGCAAAGGTGAGAATGAGAATTGCGGGCACCATGGCGATGAATCCCTGCGGGATGCATTCCATGGACTCTTTGAGGGTCACAACGCCGCGTGCAAGCATGTAGATGATAATGAGCACGAGTGCGATGAGGCAGCCCCAAGGCAAACCGACGGTCGCATCCGTGTTGGCGAACGCATCCACGAAATTGGCACCGTCCAGAATACCGCCTACGTATACGAGTCCGAGCACGCAGAAGGTGATGAGCAGAATGATCGGCATAACCAGATCGATGACGCGGCCCTTGGAAGAGGGCGTTACCTCTACGGACTCTGCCTTGTCTCCGCTCGTGTAAAGATCGCCGTTTTCGATAGCGTTCTTCTCGTGCAGTTTCATCGGGCCGTAGTCAAATTTCATAAGGGCAATCGTAACGATGAACACGAGAGTGAGAATCGAGTAGAAGTTATACGGAATAGCGCTGATAAAGAGTTTCAGCCCCTCGCCCTCCTCCGCATAGCTTGCAACAGCCGCCGCCCAGCTCGAGATCGGCGCGATCATGCAGATGGGAGCCGCAGTAGCATCAATAAGGTAGGAAAGCTTTGCTCGGGAGATCCGCTTGCTGTCCGTAACGGGACGCATAACGGAACCGACCGTCAGACAGTTGAAATAGTCGTCAACGAAAATGAGAACGCCAAGCAAAAACGTCGCCAGCATCGCACCCACGCGGGACTTAATGTGCGTCTTCGCCCAGTTGCCGAAAGCGGCAGAACCACCGGCCTTGTTGATAAGCGCAACGATGATGCCAAGTTCCACAAGGAAAATGAAGATACCTGCGTTGCCCGCTACGGCATCAATAAGACCGGTGTTGATGATGCCGTCAAACGTTCCCGTGAAGGAAAACTCGGACGCCAAGAGCGCACCGGAGAGAATTCCGATAAACAGAGAACTGTATACCTCTTTGGTAATAAGAGCCAGGCCGATCGCAATAAACGGGGGCAAGATCGCCCAGAGCGTGCCGCGTACGAGACCTTCGCCGCCGCAGGTTTCGCAGTCCAGTACCGCATCGCCGCAATCGGGGCAGACGACCGTGCCGTTTGCCGCACCGGTAACGCCGGCGTAGACGAGCAGTGCCACAATCACCACGATCGCAACCAGCAGTGTGATTTTCTTGGATTTTGACATAAGATCCTCCCAAATAAATTTTTCCGCGTACAAAGCATCGACGCGGAATGTTCAGTTAATAATAACACATTTTTACATATTATTCAAGAGAATATTGCCAAACGGTAAATTCTTGTCATAATAAACAAAATCCGCCCGAAACTTGTAAGAACAGGCGGATTATTTTGGTGTATTTTGCCGAATAAAAAACCACGCAGATCGGATAGTCTGCGTGGTTCTTTGGTGTTTTTATAATAAATATTCATTTAACTTCCACAGAGATGCAAGTTTACAACTGTTTATACACGCGCGTGTAAAGCGTGTCTTTTATCTCTGCAAACTCATCCTTGCTGATAGCGCGGCCGTACGTCATAATCTGAAGGGGGATCGGTGAACGCCCATTCGAGATCGACGGCTGCATATAGGCATATTCGTTCAAGAAAAAACCGCACCGCTTATAAAAACCGATTCTGCGCGCCGCGATCTCGGTATCGGGCGGCTCGACCTCGAGGCACACCGTTTTATCGCTCGCAGAAACGATTTCACAAAGCATCTCTTTACCGACCCCCTGATTTCTCCTTGATGGATCGACGGCAAAATGCTCGATAAAGAGAAGTTTTTCCCATTCCCACACCGCGATAAAGGCAATCACGGATTCTCCGTCTTCGTCATGCAAAATGTATATCTGATAGGCATTCTCAAGGAGAAGTGCTTTTTGTTCTCCGTACGTTCTGTATTCTTCAAGTGGAAAGCTTTTTTCCATAATACAAAATACTTTCTCGAAATCCGCTCTGTTCAACCGCTCCATACTCTTCTCTCCCTTCTATCTTTTGAAATTATATCACAAACAAAGAGTTCCTTCAAGCGGAAAATTTCCCACCGTCTCGCTTGTTCTCTCTGCCCACTCGCCTTGACAAAAAAATGAAAAAATGCTATAATTATCGCCAATACAACATAATTCACCAAGGAGAACAATATATGGATTGGCAAACGACACTTCACGGCATACTTGACACCGTGATCCACTGGATAACCACCGCCGGACTGCGGCTCATAATCGCCCTGATTCTTCTTATGATCTCGTTCAAGATTATAAACGCAGTCAGCAAAAGAATCGAAAAAGCAGGTAATTCGGGCAAGATTGATAAGACTATTGCCAAAGTGTTCGCCTACACGCTCAAGGTGGGTCTCAAATGCGTCGTCGCGATCTGCCTTGTCGGATTCGTCGGCATCGATACAAGCGGCCTCGCCGCGCTCGTTACCTCGCTCGGCGTTTGCGCCGGTCTTGCCGTGAACGGTGCGCTTTCCAACCTCGCCGGCGGCGTTCTCATTATCCTAACCCGTCCGTTCCGTGTGGACGATTTTATCGAAGCGCAGGGCTATTCCGGCACGGTAGAGGATATCCGCATCACCGCAACGAAGCTGCGCACCGCCGACAACAAAGTGGTCTATATCCCGAACGGCACGCTTTCGAGCGGCAATATCGTAAACTATTCCGAAAAGGATACGCGCCGTGTGGATCTCACGTTCTCCGTTTCGTACGACAACGATTTTGAAAAAGCGAAATCCATCCTCACTGACATTACGGCGGCACACGTGCTGATTCTCGACGATCCGGCCCCCACCATTCGTGTATCCGCACACGGTCAGAGCAGCGTAGATATCGTTACCCGCGCATGGGTAAACAGTGCCGACTACTGGACGGTATACCACGATCTTCTCGAAAGTGTAAAAACCGCATTTGACAAAGAAGGTATCTCCATTCCGTACAATCAGTTGGACGTACACGTCAAAAACGATTGATCCCTTTGAAAAACAAAATCCGCAAGTCCGGCACGCACCGGATTTGCGGATTCTTTTATTGAACGTTCAATCCTTCTCTTTTTCGAATTCATTGACCGCGCTTTCGAGGTAAGATCGGATCGGCAAATGCTGGGGACACGCCCCTTCACAAGCACCGCAGCCGATACATGCGCTCGCTTTTCCGTGCCCGTGCGTATGGAGGCTGTAATAATATCCGGCATTCCAGTTTTGGAAAATCCGTTTCGTATTAAGACTTGCCAGAACTTCCGGAATCGGAATATCCGCAGGACATCCGTCCACGCAGTACCGGCAACCGGTACAAGGGATAAAATCCGTTCCGCGAAGAATCGCCGTAACCTTTTTGATTGCTTCCGTCTCGGCGGCTGTAAGCGGCTGAAAATCCTTCATATACCCAACGTTATCCGTTACCATTTCCACATCGCTCATTCCCGAAAGAACGGTAACGATCCCCTCAAATCCTGCCGCAAAGCGGATCGCATAGCTGGCGTAAGAGCCTGTACCGACAGCATCATAGATCGCTTTTGCCTCCTCGGGAAGACGCACAAGGCATCCGCCCTTCACCGGCTCCATAACGATCACGGGTTTGCCAAAGCGGCGGCAGGTCTCGTATACTCTCTTCGAATCGACGGAAATATCTTCGTAATCCATATAATTGAACTGGATCTGGACGACCTCGATCTCGGGATATTCCGTCAGTATCTCTTCGAGCACCTCTGCGGTATCGTGGAACGAAATGCCAAAATGACGGATCTTCCCTTCTTCTTTGAGTGCAATCGCCGTTTCATACGCACGGCATTCTTTGTATTTTCGGAACTTCTTTCTGTCCTGCGCGTGCATCAGATAAAAGTCGAAATACTCGACGCCGCAAGCCTCCAGCTGACTTTCAAAAAACGGACGGATATCCTCTTCCTTTGAAAAATACATCGGAGAGAGCTTATCTGCCAGAACGTAGGATTCCCTCGGATAGCGCGACGTAAGGCACGCTTTCAAAGCGGCTTCGCTTTTCTCTCCCATATACCCGCGTGCCGTATCAAAATAGTTAAAGCCGGCAGCCATATACGTGTCTACCATAGCCGAGATCGTTTTTGCATCCATCTCCTGATCTATGAGCGGAAGGCGCATCGCGCCAAAGCCGAGTTTACCCCGAATCTTATCAAAGGATGACATATATTTCTCCTTTATCTGTGTACTTTCCGGCGCCGCTTGACAGCGTTTATCCGAGATGCTATAATCTAAAAACAGTATATCGTATCGACACGCAAATGTCAAGTGGGGGGATCTTTATGAAGAAAGTCAGAATCACCGTTATGAAAATGGCGCGTTACAGCGATTTGATAGATGAATACGAAAATCCCCTCGAGAATGAATGTGAAATGACACTCGGACGGGTTTTCGTGGCTAACGGCTGGCAGATGCCCGAGGGCATGTGCAAAAACGCGTGGGAGACCCTCTCCCCGTACGTGATGGCGCTCTCCCACGGTGCATCCGATTTCTTCGAGGGCTGGATGAAAAACAAAAAATCCGCCATGCTTTCGTGCAACGACGGATTCCGCCCGGTGAGTTTCCTTCTCGAAACGCTCGAGGAAGATGCGGATTTGTAAAATTTTTCACGGTAACATTTCATAAGGGTGAGAAACGGAGTTTCCCGCCCTTTTTGTATGCGGCTTTGGTTTTCTCTCCGTTTTCTCTTGTAATAGAGTCGGATTTACTGTATAATATCTGTATATCGACATACCCCATCATTCGTAAGAGGTGATTATTTTGACGTACACCTTTGGGGGCGGCATTCGCCTCGAAGAACATAAAAACACCCGCGACAAATGGGTGGAAACTATGCCCGCACCGAAAACCGTTTCCATTCCGCTTTGCCGGCATGCGGGCGCACCCGCCGAGCCCACGGTCAAAGTCGGCGATGCGGTGAAAATCGGTCAGTGCATTGCCGATACAAACGACACACTCTCCTGTCCTGTACACGCAAGCGTGTCCGGAAAAGTGATCGCCATTGAAGAAAAAAACACGCCCACAGGCGAAACAGTTCCTCACGTCGTTATCGAAAACGATATGGAAGATGCGCTTCATCCTGACGTGCAGCCGTTCCCGAAATCACTCGTCGACACAGAACCCGAGGAGATCATAAGTATTCTCAGGAGCGCGGGAATCGTCAGCATGGACGGTGACTCAATCCCCACCCACGAGAAGATCCGCACGGCAATCGGCAAAGCGGACAAGATCATCATAAACTGCACCGAGCGCGAGCCGTTTCTCACGGCCAACCGGAGACTGATGTGCGAAAAGCCCGCATCGATCATCAACGGGATCAAGATCCTCCTCAAAGCACTCGGAGTACATACAGCGTACATCGCTGTCGGCGACAACCAAACAAACGAGGCAAGAAAAATCAAAAAGCTGATCCGCGGCAGCCGGATGATCTCCGTTTGTATGCTCAAAAGCAAATACCCCATGGGGGATGAGCGAACGCTCATCTATTCCCTGACCGGACGCGAGCTGCCATCCGAAAAATCCCCCCTGGACGTCGGATGCGTCGTTTTCAACGTACAGACGTGCGTCGCTATCTACAATGCGTTTGCCCACGGAATGCCTCTTGTGAAGAGAATCGTTACCGTGAGCGGTGACGCGGTAAAGAAGCCCAAAAACGTTCTCGTGCCCATCGGCACCTCTTTCAGCGACGTGATTGATTTTGCGGGCGGTCTCAAAAAAGAACCCACCAAAATTATCGAGGGCGGCACGATGACGGGACAAGCCGTCTTTGATCCCGACACACCCGTAACGAAGGGAACGACAGCAATCCTTGCGCTTTCGAAGCACTTTGAAGCCTCCGTCGGTACGCCCGCCGCCTGTATCCGCTGCGGGCGCTGCGTAAAAAGCTGTCCCATGCATCTGATGCCGAATTATATTGCCGGCTTCGTCCGCAAAGGAGAAGTCGCCAAAGCCGAGCGCTTCGGCGCTATGGCCTGCATCGAGTGCGGCGTATGCTCATACGTGTGCCCCGGACGCATTGAGATCACCGGCTGCATCAAATCAGTAAAGGCTGAGATCAAAAAACTTACCGAAACGGAAGAATAACGCCCTGCCCGATCCCAAAGAAAGGACGGTTTATGTGAACATGAATGATTCTTTAAAAAACGAACTTCCCGCCGAAGACGAAACGCTCGGTGATACGGACTCCTCTATTGAATCTGAAACGGTATCTGAACCGCAAGAGGAATCCATCCCCGCCGAAACCGATACCGAAACGCCGAACGCTTCAAGGGAGAAAACGTTCTCTTTCCCGGAGCGACTCACCGTTTCACCGGCGCCGCATATCCGCACGAGTACTACGACGCGCACGCTCATGACCGACGTTATCATTGCGCTTTTGCCCGCTTTTATCTTCGGCGTATATTCCTTCGGCCTGCGCGCTTTGATCATCGGCATTGTATCTGTCGCCTCCGCCGTTCTCTTTGAAGCACTCACGGAGCTGATTCTTCGCCGTCCCGTAACGATCGGCGATTTTTCCGCAGTCGTTACCGGCCTTCTTTTGGCGATGAGCCTCCCCCCAACCGTGCCGATCTGGATGCCGATCGTCGGTACGTTCTTTGCCATCGTCGTTGTAAAGGGACTGTTTGGCGGCATCGGCAAAAATATCGTCAATCCCGCCCTCGCGGCACGCCTTCTCCTTCTTTCGTGGCCTTCGGGAATGGGCACGTTTGTAAGCGCCGGCTCACGCCTCTCCACGATAGCTTCCGCGGACGTCGTCGCGGCGGCAACACCGCTTTCTTCCCTGAAAGAAGGCGTTCTCCCCGATATTACCCTTTGGGATCTCGTTTTCGGCAACGTCGGCGGCTGTATCGGTGAGGTTTCCTCCGTCCTCCTTATCGCGGGCGGTGTGTACCTTCTCATCCGCCGCGTGATTACGTGGCACACGCCCGTAGCCTTCCTCGCTACGGTTGCCGCGATCTCACTTTTCTTCCCGCAGACGGCATCGGGCAGTATAAACTTTATGCTCGCCGAGCTGTTCTCCGGCGGCCTCATTTTAGCGGCGATCTTTATGGCAACCGATTACACGACCACGCCTGTTACCTCGATGGGACGTTTCATTTTCGGTATCGGATGCGGTCTTATGACCGTGTGCATACGCTTCTTCGGAAGAGGTCCTGAAGGTGTCACTATAGCGATTCTCACTATGAATCTTCTCGTTTACGCGATCGACCGACTCACTATGCCCGTGAGATTCGGTGGAAGAGCCCGCAAAAAAACAAAGAAAATTGCAGAGATATCCAAAAAAGTAACGGAGGAATCACCTGCCGAATCCGCCATTTCAAGTGAACAGCCCAAGAAGAAAGCCTCTGTTTTTGACAACCGCCTATTATCAACTCTTATCTGTGCTGCCGTCATTCTTCTGCTGTATGCCGTCAGCTATTTTGCCGGCGACAGAATGCACGACAACACCGTAACAGATCCTGGCCCGGCAGAGACGAATATCACCACAAACGAGATTTTGCCGGAAGAAACGACGGAAACAACCACTCCCGAGACTACTGCTTCTCCCGAAACTTCGAACGATTATTCACATATCCAGCCGATTGACCGCACGAACACAGACAATCCCGTACAGATCATCCCCGGGGAAACCGTGTACGTAACGGAAACAGAAGCACCGGTTGAATCTACCGAGGCAGAAGAAACATCCGAAACGGGCGAAACCTCCGAAACGGCTGAAACCTCCGAAACGGCTGAAACCTCCGAGGCAGAGGAAACGACCGGCCCCGCAGAAACGACGGAAACCGAGGAACCCGAGGAAACCGAGGAACCCGAGGAACCCGAGGAAACCGAGGAAACCGAGGAAACCGAGGAACCCGAGGAAACCGAGGAATCTGACGATACGGATGAACAGGAAGAATCTGAGGAAACTGCCGATCCTGAAGAAACTACAGAAGAAGTACCTACCGAAACGGAAACAACCACTGAATCGGAAAAGCCCGAGGAGACCGAAGAGACCACCGAGGCGGAAGAAACTACTGAAGCTGAAGAGTCTGAGGAACCCGAAGAAACCACGGAGACCGAAGAAACCGCTTCCTCCGAACCGGCAATTCTGTAAAAGAAACCTTTTCCACACGGATAAAACGCGTAAAAGAGACCGAACGTTTTTCGCCGGTCTCTTTTTGTATCACGAAAGGTTACAAGCCTCGCTTCATCTACATACATATGAGCAGATACACCGAGATGAACAGAAGCGAGAGATTCCCCCCGCACCTTAGTTGCACCGCGACGGCACACATCCAAAGAAAAACCGTGCCGATACCGGACACGGCACGGGCAATTTTTTCCGCACAATCGGCTTCCCAAACCGAAGCCGCGGCGGCGTAAAGGATCACCCCGCCGTCGAGACGTCGGAGCGGCAAAAGATTAAAAAAGGCAAGCGCCAAAGATGAAATGCCGAAAAGAGCGCCAAATCGGCTTTTCACACCGAACACCGACACTGCACACAAAAGATTCAAAAGCGGCCCTGCGACGGCTATGGCGATCTCTTTTTTGTAGGAAAGCGAAGCGGCGTCGTATCCGATCACTGCCCCGACTGCCACGGGATGAAAAAAACGGATCGGCACGCGAAGAATGCGACAAGAGAGCGCGTGCCCGCATTCGTGTATGACCGCCGCGAGAAGCACCGGCAAAGTGTCCCTGATTCCGTTGAAGAGCGTCCAGCCCGCCGTCCAAAATATAAGACTCGTCACGGCGTCTCAAAAAGGGCGCGGAATGCATCGCGGAGATACTCGCCGAACGTCCAGTTTTTCTTTGCTTCCTCAACAAACGCTCGGTACGCCGCTTCCCCGCGCTCGGAAAAACCGCCAACGCTAATCGAAGGCTTCACAAAATATTCGTCAATACCGATCACATCGGCAAAGGCCGTGTGTTCCGATAAGAACGCGGCAACCGCCGCCTCGGATGAGACGGTGGGATATGAAATCTCCCGCGGCGTGGCGCCCACGAAGGTACAAAAAAACAGCACGCATGCGAGAGCGCCGACGACCATGACCGCATTCGCCGCGGAGAAAAGGGGCATCTCTCGCCTCGACGACGTGTCTGCCTTTTCCGTTTCCTTCGCCCGTTTTCTCCCCCACGTCATACTGACTGCCTCCCGCATTATACTCTATAGCATATGTATGAGAAACGGGGAAAAATATGCGCAAAAAAGGGAGCCTCAAGGCTCCCTTTTATCACACCAGAGTATACGCGCCGTCTCCGTCCGCTTTGAGCGAGGATTCATACAGCTTTGTAAGCGCCGTGATCATGTAATCCGTATCATGGACGCCTGCGGTCTCGTACGAAGAGTGCATGGCAAGCTGGGCAAGCCCCACGTCCACCGTGTTGAGCGACACCTGCGTATTCGAAATATTGCCGAGCGTCGATCCGCCGACCATATCGGAACGGTTGGCGAAGAACTGCACCGGCACGCCGACGGACTCGCATATCTCGGTGAAGATTGCTTCGGAGACTGCATCGGTCGTATAGCGCTGGTTAGCGTTATGCTTTACGACGATACCGCCGTTCATGCGGGGGCGGTGCGTCGGATCGGCAAATTCCGGATGATTCGGATGCACAGCATGCGCGTTATCCGCAGAAACGAGGAAACTCAACGCGATCATACGGCGGTAATCGAGCGAAAGCGCCTCCGTAATACGCGAGAGCACGTCAAAAAGGAACGTGGATGCCGCGCCCTGCTTCGTCTGACTGCCCACCTCTTCGTTATCGAGCACGGCGAGCACGGGGATAGAGGCACCATCCTTCGCTTTCACAAATGCCTCAAGAGATGCAAACGCACACTGGAGATCGTCCAGTCTCGGTGCGGAGAGATACTGCTCGGACGCACCCCAGACGGTACCCTCCATCCGGTTGTACAAAAACAGATCCGAACCGAGGATATCCTCCTCTTTCACACCCGCGGCTTCGGCGATGATCGCACGGAATCGTGCGCGGTCAGCCGTATCGCCAAACAAGGGGAAGAGATCCACGTTGGTGTTATAGCTCATACCCTCGTTGGCGTTGCGCATCATGTGGATCGCAACGTTTGGAATCATAACGAGATCGCGATCGATCGAAACGAGTTTGGGTACAATGCGCCCGTTTTCGCGGACGACCACGCGTCCTGCTACGGACAGAGGACGGTCGAGCCACGTCGCGCACAGCATGCCGCCGTACCGCTCCGTGTGAAGTCTTACATACATACCCGCAGATTCCGTTTCGGGGTATTCCTTGATTTTGAACGTAGGGCTGTCGCTGTGTGATGCGCACATCATAAAGCCGACGGGCGTCGTCTCGGGCACGCGGAAAGCGATCACGGATGATCCGCCGCGCGTTACGTAATATTTCCCGCCGGGGACAACGTCCCACGCATCCGACTCAAAGAGAGCGGTATAGCCCTCCCCCGAAAGGCGATTTGTGATATTCTCTACTGCGTGAAAAGAGACGGGGCTTTCTTTAATGAACGAGATCAAGCTCTCTGCCGTGTTTTTCGACATCGTTTTTCTCCCTCTGTTTTTACTGTTTATTTGTATTGATTGTACCGCATCACACCGTTTTTGTCAAGGCTTCGGCATTTGGCACTATAATTTTCAAAAAGTGTGAATTATATGCTTTTCAAAAACATTTATTTATGCTATAATATATAAGATATAGATGTCTTTAAAAAATACAATGCACAATCGCAAAAGAAAAGGAACTTCTCTGTGAAAAAACTGCTTGTTTACATGAAAGGATACGGGGGCGCCATCGTTCTCAGTCCGCTTCTGAAACTGATCGAAGCGACACTCGAACTGCTTGTCCCTCTCGTTATCGCCCAAGTGATCGACCGCGGCGTCGCGGGAGGCGATCGCGGATACATTACCGGTATGTGTCTCCTTCTCGGAGCACTCGGCGTTATTGGCTATATTTTCTCCATTATCGCGCAGTATTTCGCCGCCAAGGTCGCGGTGGGCTTCGTCGCGCGGGTAAAGCACGTGCTTTTTGCCCATCTCGGCAGACTCTCCTACACGGAGATGGATACGCTCGGCAGTGCCACCATGATCACCCGCATGACAAGCGACATGAACCAAATGCAAAGCGGCATCAATCTTGCACTCCGTCTCCTTCTGCGCTCACCGTTCGTAGTGTTCGGCGCGATGGTGATGGCGTTCACCGTGGACGTGAAAGCAGCGCTCACATTCGCTGTTGCGATCCCAGTTCTTTGCATCGTGGTGTTCGGTATTATGCTCGTCAGCATCCCGCTGTACAAGAAGGTACAAGCAAAACTTGATGCCGTCCTCAAAGCCACGAGAGAAAATCTCTCCGGCGTGCGCGTCATCCGCGCGTTCTGTCACGAAAAGGAAGAAACAGAGGATTTCCATAATAAAAACGAAGCACTCACCCGTGAGCAGAAATTCGTGGGGCGCATCTCCGCCCTTATGAACCCGATCACGTATATCATCATAAACCTCGCGACCGTCTGGCTCATCCACATAGGCGCTATCCGCGTGGAGATGGGCATCCTCACAAGCGGTGCCGTGATCGCGCTCTACAACTACATGTCACAGATCCTCATTGAGCTCATCAAGATGGCGAATCTGTTCATCACGATCACGAAAGCCATTGCCTCAGGCAACCGCGTACAGGCGATCCTTGAGATCCCCGCAGGCATGGACACCCCCGCCGACGTTACCGATGCCGTTCAAAACGGCGATGCGGTGCGTTTTGACAACGTAACGCTCACATACCGCGGTGCGGGCGCGCCCTCTCTCGAAACCATTACGTTCTCCGCCGCGCGCGGAGAAACCGTCGGCATCATCGGCGGTACGGGCAGCGGTAAAACGTCACTTGTCAATATGATTCCCCGTTTCTACGATGCAACCGAGGGTTCTGTCACCGTAAACGGCATCGACGTACGTGCCTTTGATACAGAGATTCTCCGGCAGAAGATCGGCATCGTGCCGCAGAAGGCGCTTTTGTTCCGCGGCACCGTCCGTGAGAACCTCCTTTACGGCAATCCCGATGCAGACGATAATGCGCTCTGGGCGGCTCTAGAGATTGCGCAAGCGCGCTCTGTCGTTGAAGAAAAGCCGGGTGGGCTCGACTTTCAGATCGAAGCCGGCGGGCGAAATCTCTCGGGCGGTCAGCGCCAGCGCCTGACGATTGCCCGTGCGCTCGTGCGAAATCCGGAAATCCTGATTCTCGATGACAGCGCCTCCGCACTCGACTTCGCGACGGACGCGGCACTCCGGAAGGCTCTCAAAGCCCTTCCCTCCGATATGACCGTGTTTATCGTGTCCCAGCGCACCTCCTCGATCGCACACGCGGATAAGATCCTCGTTATGGAGGACGGATGTATCTCCCATATAGGCACGCACGCCGAGCTTCTCGAAATGTCGGATATCTACCGCGAGATCTACGATTCCCAGTTCAAAAAGGAGGCAGCCGTCGGATGAAATCGGAAAAGAAAAATGCCGCGCCCGGCACGGTCGAAAAAGTGCTGTCTCATATAAAGAAATACCGTCTTCTCCTTTGTCTCTCCATTCTCTTAGCGACCGTAACGGTGGGTTTGACCCTGTACGTTCCCATTCTCATCGGCCGCGCGGTTGACGCGATGGTAGAGGCGGGACGGGTGGATTTCTCCGTGATTCTCCCGACGCTTACGAGAATTATTGTTATCGTTTCCCTGACGGGTCTCGCGCAGTGGATCATGAACACAGTAAACAACCGCATCACCTACGGTGTCGTCCGCGATCTCAGAAACGATGCGTTCGCCCGTATTCAGAAGCTGCCGCTCTCGTACCTTGATGCACACCCCACAGGCTCGATCGTCAGCCGCGTTATCACGGATGCGGATCAGTTTGCCGAGGGACTCCTCATAGGCTTCACGCAGCTGTTCACAGGCGTCATGACGATCCTCGGCACGCTCGTCTTTATGCTGACGATCCACGTCGGCATCACGGCAGTCGTCGTGCTTCTGACGCCGATGTCTCTCCTCTTGGCACGCTTCATTGCAACGAGAACGTACCACTTCTTCCACGCGCAGTCCGAGGTGCGCGGTGAGCAGACCGCTCTCATCGACGAAATGCTGACGGGACAGAAAACCGTGCAGGCATTCTCGAGAGAAGAAGCGACGCTTGCCCGCTTTGACGAGATCAACGGGCGGCTGGAGAAATGCTCCCTCAAAGCGACGTTTTTCTCTTCGCTCGTGAATCCGACCACCCGCGTGCTCAACAATCTCATTTACGCCGCCGTAGCAATGACGGGCGCTTTCGCTGCCGTAGCGGGCGCCATATCGGTCGGCGGACTCACTTGCTTTCTCAGTTACGCGACGCAGTACGCAAAACCGTTCAACGAGATCTCCGGCATCATCACCGAACTGCAGAACGCGCTCGCCTGCGCCTCACGCCTCTTTGAACTGATTGATGCGCCGACGGAAAAGCCCGATGCAACCGATGCAACCGTCCTTTCCAACGCCGAGGGGCACCTCAAAGCGGACTCCGTTTCTTTCTCCTACACACCTGACCGTCCTCTCATCGAGAATTTCAATCTCACCGTGAAGCCGGGGCAGAGAATCGCGATCGTCGGCCCTACCGGATGCGGGAAAACCACCGTAATCAATCTGCTCATGCGATTTTACGACGTTGATCGGGGCATCATATCGGTAGACGGCAAGGATATTCGGAAGATCACCCGACAAAGCCTCAGAGAAAACTACGGCATGGTGCTGCAGGATACGTGGCTGAAATCCGCCACGATCCGTGAAAATATCAAAATGGGACGCCCAGACGCGACGGACGAAGAAATGATCGAAGCCGCCAAAGCAGCCCACGCACACAGCTTCATCCGAAGGCTTCCCAAGGGCTACGACACCGTCATCGGTGAGGATGGCGGCAGCCTGTCCCAAGGTCAAAAGCAGCTTCTCTCCATCACCCGCGTGATGCTTTGCCTGCCGCCGATGCTTATCCTCGACGAAGCGACCTCCTCGATCGACACGCGTACCGAGGAGAAGATTCAAAAAGCCTTCGCCCGTATGATGAAGGGGCGCACGAGCTTTATCGTGGCGCACCGTCTCTCCACCGTCCGTGAAGCGGACGTGATCCTCGTGATGGAAAACGGCAACATCGTCGAACAGGGACGCCACGAGGAGCTTCTTTTGAAGGGCGGATTTTATGCCCGTCTCTATAACAGCCAGTTTGCCCCGTAAAGAGGGGCTGAACAAAACCCGCACACCTGTCAACAAGGAGGAAATACACACTCATGTTCAAGACCTTAGCGAAATCCATAAGGGAATTCAAGACACCGTCGATCATCACACCGATTCTCATCATCGGTGAGGTCGTAATCGAATGTCTCATTCCTTACATTATTGCCAATTTGATCAACGACATCAAAGCCGGCTGTGATTTTTCCACCATTCTTACGAATGGCGGCATTATGGCGCTTCTGGCCGTTCTGTCGCTCTCCTTCGGTGCCGCCGCCGCAATCACCGCGTCCAAGGCCTCCGCCGGCTTTGCGCGCAATCTCCGGCACGATCTCTTTTACAAGATCCAGACGTACTCTTTTGACAACATCGACAAGTTTTCCTCCTCATCGCTCGTAACGCGTATGACTACCGACGTCTCCTACGTGCAGATGTCGTATATGATGATCATCCGCACGGCGATCCGCTCCCCGTTTATGTTCATTTTCGCGATCATTATGGCGTACACGATGGGCGGCGCACTTTCCACCATCTTCGTCGTTGCCGTGCCGATTCTGGCATTCGGCCTGTTCTTCATCGCACGCAAAGCGATGCCCGCATTCACGCGCGTGTTCCGCAAATACGACCGTCTGAATGAATCCATTGAGGAAAACGTTATGGCAATGCGCGCCGTCAAGGGATTCGTCCGCGAGGAATACGAAAAAGAAAAATTTACCGAAGCCTCCGACGAGATCCGCCGGGACTTTACCCGTGCAGAAAGAATCGTCGCGTTCAATAATCCCCTCATGCAGGTCTGCCTGCAGCTTATCATGATCTTCGTTCTCTACTTTGGCTCGAAGCTGATCGTAACCTCGTCCGGCTCGTACATCGACGTCGGTCAGCTTTCCGCTATGCTCACCTACGGTATGCAGATCCTCATGTCGCTCATGATGCTCTCCATGATCTACGTAATGATCACCATGTCCGCCGAGTCTGCCCGCCGTATCGTGGAAGTTTTGAACGAAGAGCCCACGCTCAAAAATCCCGAAAATCCCATAACGGAAGTAAAAGACGGCTCGATCCATTTCGAAAACGTATCCTTCAAATACTCCCGGCGGGCGGAGAAATACGCACTCTCGGATATTGATCTCCATATAAGATCCGGTGAGACCGTCGGTATCATCGGCGGCACTGGATCAAGTAAATCGACACTCGTACAGCTTATCTCCCGCCTCTACGACGCAACGGAAGGCGTGGTTCGCGTCGGCGGCGTAGACGTACGCGAGTACGATATGAACGTTCTCCGCGACAGCGTATCCGTAGTTCTCCAGAAAAACGTTCTCTTTGCGGGCACGGTGAAGGAAAACCTCCGCTGGGGCAACAAAAACGCTACCGACGAGGAACTCGAAGAGGCGTGCCGCCTCGCGCAGGCAGACGTCTTTATCAAGGCTCTCCCCGACGGATACGATACGCATATCGAACAAGGCGGCACCAACGTATCGGGCGGTCAGAAACAGCGTCTCTGTATCGCACGTGCACTTCTCAAACGCCCGAAGATCCTGATCCTTGACGACTCCACGAGCGCCGTTGACACGAAGACCGATGCGCTCATCCGCCGCGGACTCAAGGAGTTCATCCCCGAAACGACGAAAATCATCATTGCCCAGCGCGTTGCCTCCGTGGAAGACGCCGACAAGATCCTCGTTATGGACGGCGGTCGGATCGTAGCTACGGGCACGCACGAGGAGCTTCTCAAATCTTCGCCGATTTACTTTGAAGTATATACACAGCAGACGAAAGGAGGACGTGAAAATGCGTAAGACTCAAACCCCTCCGCCAAGCGGCAAACCTATGGGCAAGCCGAAAATAAACTTCTCCATGCTCGGCCGTCTGGTAAAACTGCTCTTCGGCTATTATCCCGTCCTCGTTCCTCTCACCGGCGTATGCATTCTGTTCTCCGCCGTTGTCAGTTCCCTCCCCCCCATTTTCATGCAGAACGTCATCGCCGCTATTGAACGCTGGTTCGAATCCGGCGACTGGGACTCTGCCAAAGCTGAAGTTCTGCCGTATCTCGCCGTACTCGTCGTTCTGTACGCGCTTTCCCTCGCTTCCCTTATCACGTACACACAGCTCAGTGCGTATATCACCCAGGGCTTCCTCAGTAAAATGCGTATCCGTATGTTCAGCAGCATGCAGAACTTGCCGATCCGTTATTTTGACACCCACGCACACGGCGATATCATGAGCCACTACACGAACGATATCGACACTCTCCGCATGCTCGTATCGCAGACTCTGCCGCAGCTGTTGCAGTCCGGTATGATCATCTCCGTGGTTCTGGCGATCATGATCTACTACTGCGGATGGCTGACGATCCTCGTCTTGGCCGGCGTTGCCAGCATGATCCTCGTCTCAAAGAAGGTTGGAGGAGGATCGGCAAAATACTTCATCCGCCAGCAGAAATCCATGGGTAAAACGGAAGGCTTCATTCAGGAAATGATGAACGGCCAGAAGGTCGTCAAGGTTTTCTGCCACGAAGAGGAATCCGAAGCCGCATTCGACGAGATCAACGACGCACTGTACGAGGACAGCCGCCGTGCCAACTCCTTTGCGAACATGCTCGGCCCGATCATTATGAACATCGGCAATATCCTCTACGTTCTGGTAGCGCTCGTCGGCGGTCTTCTTCTCATCGGCAACGTGCCGAATTTGAGCTTATCAGGAAAGGCTTTGAGCATCAGTATCGTTATCCCCTTCCTCAATATGACAAAGCAGTTCACCGGCAACATCAACCAGCTTTCCCAGCAGATCAACTCCGTCGCCATGGCAATGGCGGGCGCAAGCCGTATCTTCGCCCTCATGGATGAAAAACCGGAAACAGATGAAGGCTACGTTACCCTCGTCAACGCCACCGTTGCCGAAGACGGCACGATCACCGAAAGTGATGCGCGCACCGGCATGTGGGCATGGAAACACCCGCACGGCGACGGCACCCTCACCTACACGCTCCTCAAGGGAGACGTCCGGCTGCACGGGGTCGATTTCGCCTACGAGGAAGGAAAACAGATCCTTCACGATGTATCTGTATACGCCGAACCCGGTCAGAAGGTCGCCTTCGTCGGTGCCACGGGTGCCGGCAAGACCACGATCACCAACCTCATCAACCGCTATTACGATATCGCCGACGGAAAGATCCGCTACGACGGCATCAACATCAACAAGATCAAAAAGGCCGATCTGCGCCGCTCGCTCGGTATCGTACTGCAGGAGACGAATCTGTTCTCCGGCACGGTTATGGAAAACATCCGCTACGGACGGCTCGATGCCACCGATGAAGACTGTATCGCCGCCGCGAAGCTTTCGGGTGCGGATGATTTCATCTCCCGTCTGCCGGACGGATACAACACGATGCTGAAAAACAACGCATCCAATCTGTCTCAAGGACAAAGACAGCTCATCGCGATCGCGCGTGCCGCCGTTGCCGATCCGCCCGTTATGATCATGGATGAGGCGACCTCCTCCATCGACACGCGTACGGAAGCAATCGTACAGCGCGGTATGGATAAACTGATGGAGGGACGCACGGTGTTCGTCATCGCGCACCGCCTTTCCACCATTATGAACGCCGACGTGATCATGGTACTGGATCACGGCCGCATCATCGAGCGCGGCAATCACGAGACGCTTCTCAAAGAGCACGGCACGTACTATCAGCTCTATACCGGCGCCTTCGAGTTGGAATAAACTTATCTATAATTGAAACTCAGCCGTCCAACTCGGCGAAAAAGTCTTTCAAAGCGGGGCCCAACCGCTTTGAATCGGCTTCGCCGCCCGACTTTTTCCGAAGTCCGGCATAAATCCTTCGAGTTGGAGTAACAAAACAAAGCGCGTATCCGCATTCGGATACGCGCTTTTATTATATTATTTGAAGAGATTTGTGCGGGCAACGATGCGGTACACCAAAATGCCTAGAATACCCGCGGCTACGATCTCACCGATTCCCACCGTAAGTACAAGAAACGGATACGAATCCGGCACGCCATATACTTTTTGGAGCACCAGCGGCACAATGATGGCGTTTGAAAGAATCGGCGGGATAGGCGCCGTCCACTTCCCTTTTTTTCGAAGGAAATACGTACCGAGCGCACCGATCAGCGATGCGAGCGAGCCGAACACCACATCCCACGGCAGGCAGCCCGTCAAGAGATTGGACAAAAGGCAACCGATAAACACACCGGGAATCGCAG
>JAZKXO010000039.1:0-1028 GCA_045611685.1 Eubacteriales bacterium
GCGCATACGGGTGATCTTCGAGAGGGTGGAAGGAACGAGCTTCTGACCTGCAAAACCGGGGTTAACGGTCATAACAAGCACGCCGTCGATGACGTCAAGGAGCTCTTCGATTGCGGAAATGGGTGTGCCGGGATTGAGCGCAACCATTGGCTTTGCACCGCGAGCCTTGATAGCCGCCAGCGCGCGCTGGATGTGGGGCTCGGCTTCGATATGTAAGCAGACGTAGTCGCCCTCACCAAACTCGAACCAATCGAGCTTCGAGCCGGGGTTTTCGACCATCATGTGGATGTCAAGCGGAATGCTTGTTGCCGCCTTGACGCGCTTGACAAAATCGGTGCCGAGTGTGTAGTTGGGGACGTAAACGCCGTCCATAATATCGATGTGGAGATATTCGATGCCCGCCTTCTCAAGGAGCTTGAGCTCCGCGCCGAGATTGAGCAGATCCGCGCACATCAGCGAGGGGGAAATCTGTTTCTTGTGTGCCATTTGGGTTTCCTCTGTTTTCTAAAAAATATATAATAATTATATCACAGAAAACAGAGTTTTTCAATACTTATTGCGACAAAAGCTCCTCGATGAGCTCCAAAAAGCGGAATTTGAGGCGGTATTTGGGTGCGGGGGCGGATTCTTTTTCGCCCGATTCTGTTATGGTGCGGTATTGCTCGGGTGTCAGACTCACTTCGATCGACTCCTCTGCACCCTTGACGGCGGAAAGACAGAGCGAGGGAAAGAGCACGCACCACCAATTTTGTCCCTCGCCTTCACCGAGGGAGACGATCAGCGCGGTGTATTCGCCCGCGGGATAGACTTCCCCGCCGTAATTTCGTTCGGGAAATTCCTCTTTGCCGATCGAGATCCGCGCGCCGTAATCGGCGCCGAGGGCGGCGAGAGTGGAATTGATATGCGAGAGGATAGCGTGGCTTTCAGTTTTTGCGATCTTTACGGCATCGGAAAGCCCTTTGCAGTCCGCAAAAAGCTCCGCTGTGAAAGGCAGAAGCGCATCGCGGACGGCGAGCTTGGTTGCCTGA
>JAZKXO010000040.1:0-1056 GCA_045611685.1 Eubacteriales bacterium
ATGCCGAATCTTTCGCCCACATCGGTGAGAGAGAAGTATGCGCTGTATAACGAGAAGGCCGCCTTCGGAAGCGAAGCCGCCGAAGGGCTCCAACTGCTGGAAGAACAACTGAACAGGATAGGATATCAAATCTCGTATTTGCGAGGAGATTATAATTAGGCGCGGATTACACGGATTTATTTTTTCGTTTTCATCCACAAAAAACCGTGAAATCCGTGTAATCCGTGCCTTAAAAATATGATAAATATGTACAAACCCGAATCAAGAATCGCGGAAGAATTCATCAGCCACTCCGAGATATTGGAAACGCTGGAATATGCCCGCGAGAACAAGAATAACCGCCCCCTCATCGAGTCGCTCATTGAGAAAGCCGCTCTTTGCCAGGGATTGTCACACCGCGAAGCCGCCGTGCTGCTGGAGTGTGAAGAAGCCGATTTGATAGAGCGTATCCATCAGTTGGCACGCGACATCAAACAGAAATTCTACGGAAACCGCATCGTGATGTTCGCTCCGCTCTATCTGTCGAACTATTGCGTGAACGGCTGCGTGTATTGCCCGTATCACTTCAAGAACAAGACCATCCACCGCAAGAAACTCACCCAAGAGGAAATTGCCCGCGAAGTGGTGGCCTTGCAGGACATGGGTCACAAACGTCTGGCTTTGGAAGCCGGCGAAGACCCGCGCAATAACCCGATAGAATACATTCTGGAATCCATACAAACCATCTACGGCATCCATCACAAGAACGGAGCCATCCGCCGCGTGAATGTGAACATTGCAGCCACCACGGTGGAGAATTATCGCAAGCTGAAGGATGCCGGCATCGGCACGTATATCCTTTTCCAGGAGACCTATCACAAGGAGAATTACGAAGCCCTCCACCCGACAGGGCCGAAGAGCAACTACGCTTATCACACCGAAGCGATGGACCGCGCCATGGA
The DNA here is from genome assembly GCA_045611685.1 of Eubacteriales bacterium. Taxonomy (GTDB): domain Bacteria; phylum Bacillota; class Clostridia; order Oscillospirales; family CAG-272; genus SIG701. Next base: position 942 of record JAZKXO010000040.1, read on the forward strand.
AGGCGGCATCGACGATGTGGGCTTGGGTGTATTGTTCGGCTTGAACACGTACAAGTATGATTTCGTGGGCTTGCTCATGCATGCCGAACACTTGGAAGCGGCCTTCGGTGTAGGC
>JAZKXO010000041.1:0-1993 GCA_045611685.1 Eubacteriales bacterium
GATGAATTTGTAGATGTTCGCGTGAGCAACGGGAGAACCGGTGCACTGGAACGCGAAGTCAGCATAGTAGCCGCCGAAAGCGTCTTTTACAGCTTCGGAGAGAGCTTCAATGCCCTTGTGATCCTTGAAGTTTACGGACTGAGTAGCGCCCATTTCCTTAGCGAAAGCGAGACGTTTTTCTTCGCCGTCAACTGCAACGATATTTTCGATACCCATGGTTCTGAGAACAGCGATACAGATCAGACCGATAGGACCGCAGCCCTGAACGACGACTCTGCTGTTGAAGCGGAGAATGCCGGTGGTCTTTGCTCTTTCAACTGCGTGGATAAGAACTGCGCAGGGCTCGATAAGAATTCTGGAATCGAGGTCGAGATCGCTTACGTTGAAGATCGTGGATCCGCCTCTTACGAGGATGTAATCTGCAAACCAACCGTTGAGATGTACGTCATCGTCGGGAAGAAGACCGTAAACGTCAGCGCCGCCTACGTTCTGCTTGTTGAGGTCGTACATGGTGATGTCGGGGTTATCCTTGAAGATCATGCAGGTAACAACCTTGTCACCGACTGCGAGGGGCTTGCCCGCGCTGTCTTTCTTTACGTTTTTACCCATCTTGACGATCTCGCCCGTACCTTCATGACCGAGAGCAACGGGGATCAGACCGAAGGGATCGCGCTTGTATTCGTGAGCGTCAGTACCGCAAACACCGCAGCCTTCAACCTTAACGAGGACGTCGTCGTCGCCGACCTCAGGCATGGGGTACTCTTTGATTTCAATTTTTTCGAGTCCGGTGAGCATTGCTACCTTCGCGGTCTTCGGAATGGAAGTACCGGAGGAAGCGGGAGCGTCAGCAGTTACATTCGCAGTTGCCTTCATGTTGGCAAGAACCTGCTGAATGATCAACTCGATATTGACATTATTCATATCCATGGTTCATTCACCCTTTCTCAAAAATTTCCTTACCGTAAGCGGCAAGGGCGGTGTCCTCGCTTTCGCTGCCGCCGCTGACACCGATCGCGCCGATGATCTCGCCCTTTCGGTTACAAAGCGGCTCGCCTCCGCCGAAGATCACGATCTTACCCTGATTGGTAAATTGGATCCCGTAAAGCGAAGAACCCGGTTTTGCAAGCTCCGAGAGCTTCCACGTCGGCATTTTCAGCGCGACGGAGGTGTACGCCTTATTAACGGCGATATCGTAGCTTGCGATGTAAGAATCGTCCATACACTGAACGAGGATGGGGTTGGCGCCCCGATTGGAAACGGCGACAACAGCCTTCACGCCGATTTCGGAAGCCTTTTTTCGAACAGCCTCCGAAAGCGTGAGCGCCATATCCAGCGTCATATCAGAAACGTCCGCCATTTTCCGGATCACGGCGTCAACAACACCTGTCAATTCCTTTTCATTCATGGCGTAATGACCTTTCCTTATTTGCCCATCTGCTCCATAACGCGTTTTGCGATTTCAGCAACGAGCGCGTCAGTATCCTTGGATCCGCCGCAAGAACCGCCGCAACCGTGGCAGCTGGGCTTGCCTTCTTTAGCGTTGGGGCAGAGGTCAGCGGGGTGTTTACCCTTGAGACCGAACTGTCTGCGGAGTTCGTAGAGTCTCTGAACCTGAGCGTCAGAAAGTCTCTTGGGACCGCCGAGAAGTCTGGACTGGTAGAGAAGCTGAGCGTAGAATTCGAGAGATTCCATCTTGTAGTATGCGTTGATAAGAGAATCGGAGTAGGAGAGTGCGCCGTGGTTTTCGAGGAGCACTGCATCGTAGTGCTGAACGTACTTGGATACTGCATCCGGAATTTCTTCGGTGGAGGGAGTACCGTATTCAGCGATCGGAACGCAACCGAGAGCGATTACTGCTTCGGGCATGATCGGCTCGGTGAGCGGAATGCCTGCGATAGCGAAGCTGGTAGCGTACATGGGATGTGCGTGTACAACGGAGTTAACGTCGGGTCTTTCCTTGTAAACTCTCATGTGCATTTTGATTTCGGAGGAA
>JAZKXO010000042.1:0-1783 GCA_045611685.1 Eubacteriales bacterium
CGCCGCTCGGCAATGGGCGTGGATGCTTCGAATCACCGAATTCGCCAACCCGGGGCCATATATTTCTCTGCGGACAAGTCTGCCGTTGGCTTTGAGTTGGGCGTAGAATTTTTCCAGGAGTCCCGTGGTGATCTGATTCAGCGGATGGTGTCCGATTTTTGGAATGATCTGTTTGTAGATACGTTGCTCGTAGGTGGCTTGGGTGGATTCCTTCAACGTGTTCTTGCAGTAGGTCTGATACCAGAAGTCCATCCACTCGCCAAAGGACATGGTCGGCGTGGTTTTCTTTGTAACTGCCCCCAACTCGGCTTTGAGCTTTTCGAGCTTTTCAATGCATTTTGCCTTGGATACAGCGGTCACGTTCTTGGTCTTCGGTCTGCCTTTTTCATCATAACCGATGACGACGCGAGCTTCCCAACGACCGTCTTTGCGCTTGGTTAGCGTTCCTTCGCCTGCTTTTCTGCGTTTTGCCATGGCTTCAACTCCTTTCCGAGGATGTCTGTAATATAATTTGTAACGATATTCGCCGCATTCTTCTGCATATCGCTCGTCACGTGCGCGTAGTGGTCCAGCGTGAAGCTCGCCTTGCTGTGTCCAACGATCTCAGACAAGGTCTTGGGTGCGATACCCGAATTTGCGGCGTGTGATGTGAACGTATGGCGGAGATCATGAAAGCGGATGCTCGGAAGTCCTCCGATTTCCAACAGCTTTTTGAGTTGTCGATAGGCTTTGCTCGGGTTCAGCGGCCATTCCGGTTTGAGAAGATTTGGGAATATCCAATCGCTGAATACTCCCTTTTGACTCTGCCGCTCTGCGAGGATATGCCACAGGCTGTCGGGGAGGTAGATGGTGCGCTTGCCGTCATCGGTTTTGGTCTCACCAACAACGAGTTCCTTATTTACGAAATCCACCGACCGCGCCACGCGCAGTGTTCGCTTTTCCCTGTTGAAGTCCTCCCAGCGGAGTCCGCAGATCTCGCCCTGGCGCATGCCCGTGATGATCTCGGTGTAGAAGAAATCGTACCATTCCTCGTCGCCCTCGATCAACTTCATGAAGGTTTCGAGCTGATCCTTGGTCAGCACCTGCTTCTCGTTGCGATAGATTTTCGGAGGCGAAGTTCCATCCGCAGGGTTCTTCGGGATAAGCCCTTCCCGCACCGCGCTGTCGAGTGCCTCGCGCAAGACCATGTGGATGCCTCGGACGGTGGCGTTAGATAGTCCCTTCCCATGCCCGTTATCCTTCATACGTCCCGACTCCAGCAGGCGGTTGTAATGCTTTTGAATATCTGCCGTTTTGAGTTGTGTGATTCTTTTCGAGCCGAGATACGGCAGGATATGATTGGCTATATCTTTGCTGTAGCCTGCATAGGTGCTTGGTCGCAGTATTGGTTTCTTGTATTCATTCAGCCATCTTTCGAGCCATTCTCCGAGGGTGATGGAGCTATCCTCGGTCAGCTCCACCCCTGCGTACTGATCCTTCAGCTCGTGGAGCTTGGGCATAAGGTCGCTTTGTTTCTCGGCAAATACCGAGCGGTATATTGGTTTGCCGTCTTCTTTGTGTCCGACGACGATGCGGCCTTCCCATCTGCCGTCGGCTCTTTTCCGTACAAGTCCGTCACCCGACGGACGTCTTTTTCCCATATATTAAAGTCCTTTCGTTAGATTTTTGCTTTTTTCAACACCAACAATACCACAAAGAGATTTGAATATCCAGTGGTATTGCGGAGAGTTATCAATTTGTTATCAAATATTTTTCGGGATGAATGCTCATCGCTGAACGGATT
>JAZKXO010000043.1:0-10180 GCA_045611685.1 Eubacteriales bacterium
CAGGGAGTTGGTTTCAAGTGTTGTCTTCCTAAGCCCGCTTGGCCTCCGACTTCCTCCGTGTACAGAAATATCAAAAACCCGCGTGTTTTTGGAAAACGAGGCCACAAACAATGAAAATCGAAGAAATAGACGTAAAAAGCCTCAAACCTTACGAAAACAACCCGAGAATCAACGACGCGAGCGTGGACGCGGTGGCGAACTCAATAAAAGCGTTCGGTTTCCGAGTGCCGGTGGTGGTGGACAAAGACAACGTGATCATCGCCGGACACACACGCCTCAAAGCCGCGCTAAAATTAGGCCTAAAATCGATCCCGTGCATCCGTGCGGATGATTTGACCCCCGAGCAGGTAAAAGCCTTTAGAATCGCGGATAACAGCGCAGGAGAGGCATCACAGTGGGACTGGGACAAGCTGAACATCGAGCTGGAGGAAATCAGCCTCGATATGGGCGACTTCGGCCTTAAGATTGACCTGCCGGAGATTGAAACCGAGCCGAACGACTGGCACAGCGAAGTAATACATCGGGAAACTAACATACTTAACCTTGAAAAAGCGCAATACGAAGGCAGAGGCAAGTACGACATCCCCGAAATCCAGCCGGTCTACGAACTGCCGCCGATACGAGAGTGGATCGGATTTCACTATGTCCCCACGGACGAAGACCCGGAGGGCAAGGCGGTGCATTTTTTCGAGCATGATTATTTGTTCGAGCGGATATGGAACAGACCGGAGATGTATCTCGAACGGCTGAAGCGGTACGTTTGCGTTGCTTCGCCGGACTTCTCACCATACGGGGACATGCCGCTCGCGCTCCAGATTTATAACCATTACCGGAAGCACTGGGTGGCGAAATGGCTACAAGACCACGGTGTGACGGTTGTCCCCACGATAAGATGCTCGACCGACCCTCGAAGCCTTGAATGGTATCTGGACGGAGAACCACACGGAGGTATCGTGCTGATGAGTGCGATGTGGAGTACAAGCCTATCGAAGGAAGCGAAGGAAGAATACCAGAGGATGAAAGCGGTACTCCAGCCAAAGAAGGTATTTATTTACGGCCACAACGCAGACATGGGAATTGCGCCAGAAGACAATGTGGAATACATAAATAGCTACGCAGAAAAAAGATGGGGAAAATAGGGTTGCTATTCGGAAAAGATAATGACATAATGATCGTACCAGCGTAAAGCTGGCCGCGATCAGGAAGGAGCCGAAATGCCGAAAAAGGGTCGCGGAAGCCGCAGAGGGAGCGGAAAAACAAGCGGTGGGATTCATAAATTTACATCGAAGAAAGCGTATGGGTTTGCGTATGAAGACGATGACGGAGCAACGGATCGGTTTTTTCAAAGCAATTCAAACTACGATCGGTTGATTTCCGAAATGGACTATGACGAACGTAGTGCTTTTAGAAGATGGACAGAGGGACATTTTATGGGCGGCCAGCAATATGGCGGATTTGACAACATGAGTGAAACCGATCAAGAGAGAACACGAATCTACGATAAATATCTGGATCAAGCGACTTTGGCACAAGGCATCGAGGTATCTCGAATAGCGACGGCGGAACTTGTACTCGGTAAAGGGCGAACTCGGGGGAGTTTAGAAGAACTACGCCTTATGGAAGGCAAAACTGTAATCTCGAGAGGATCAATGTCAACTGCGGCGGCACCGGAAGGCCTTGAAATAGGATCGTCGCGCAGAGCCAAAAACGTAGAATATCACATTACTATCCCCGGCGGAACAAAGGGAGCAGGAATGTGGGTCGGCGATAATCGGATAAATGGCTGGGGAGATGACCAGCGTGAATTTATGGTGAACCGTGATACTATGTTTCGCGTCGGAAAAACCACATACGACAAAGGGCGGGATTTGTATAAGGTGAACCTTGAATATATCGGTCGGCAAGAACACGACTACGGGACAAGAGGGAGGTGACCATCATGGCAGATAAGGCAAATAAGGCAGATAAGAGAGATGTGAATAAAACTGGCTTTAATGCGCCGGTTTATGGGGAGATTGTACCGAAGGGTGCAATAATAAAAAAACTCCCGAATGGCTTACTTAAGGTTGTAGAGCCGAAGAAGAAGGGAAAATGATATAGGGAGGCGAGAAGATGCCAAAAAGCACAAGAGGCGGGGTACTGAACAGCAGTACACGCACACGCAGACCCAGAGCCAAAACGGTAAGAGAGCAGAACGCGAGGATTCTCGAAGCCGCGAGCTTTAAAAAGAGCGGGCGCGGCATATGGGATCTGGCCATCCCGAGCAGTATGGGAGCCGCGACAATTACAGACAGAACCGGAAGTGCTGTCGCATTGCAGATGGGCATGAAGCCGGCCCAAAAGCTGTACTCAATGGTTTACTGGGACAAAGAAGGAAACCGATCCCAAACGCAGTACTACCCTCGGCTAAACGATGCGAAATACTACGCGAAAGCGGCCATACAAGCAATGATCTAACCAAATAACAAAGCGGAAGCAGAAAGCACACCACCACGGTGTGCTTTTTTTATGGGGAAACGAGGAATGAAATGAAAGAATTACAGATCGAATACCTCCCCACAGAGGAACTCATCCCATATGAGAACAACCCGCGCCACAACGACGAAGCGGTGGAGTACGTCGCCAATTCAATAAAGGATTTCGGCTTCAAAGTGCCGATCGTCATTGACGCGAACAACGTGATCGTGTCGGGGCATACACGGCTCAAGGCGGCGAAGCGGCTCGGAATCGAGAAACTGCCGTGCATACGCGCAGACGACCTCACCGAGGAACAAATAAAAGCGTTCCGGCTTGCAGACAACAAGGTGGGCGAGATCGCGACGTGGGATACAGACAAACTGATGCAGGAGCTGGCAGACATCGCCATCGACATGGAGGCCTTCGGATTCGGTGACATCACCGAGCCGGAGATAGAGATCCCGGAAGATGACTTTGACATCAAGGAAGACGAAAAGCCAGAGCCGGAAACCGGCAAGGGCGAAATCTATCGTCTGGGCGATCATATACTGATGTGCGGGGACTCGACGAGTGTAGCCGATGTCGCGGCTCTCATGGATGGCCAGCTCGCTGATTGCGTGATCACGGATCCGCCGTACAACGTGGCATACGAAGGCGGCACGGAAGACGCGATGACCATCGAGAATGACAACCTCGAAGCGGGCGAATTTGCCGAATTTCTCGGCGCGGCCTTTGCGAACATGGCGAACTGGCTGAAGCCGGGCGGCGCGTTTTACGTTTGGTACGCGAGCCGAAACCATATCGCATTTGAAGAAGCACTCAACGAGAACGGCCTCGAGGTGCGCGAACAGCTCATATGGGTCAAAAACTCGTTCGTGCTGGGCAGGCAGGATTACCAGTGGATGCACGAGCCGTGCATGTACGGCTGGAAAGCAGGCGAGGGGCATTATTTCGTGTACGACCGCACTCAACCCACAGCGATCGAATACCCGGAAGACCTCGACAAATTGAGCCGCGAGGAACTGCTCCGGCTTTTGAAAGAAACGCCCAGCACGGTGATACACGAGAACAAACCGCCGGTCAACGACATCCATCCTACGATGAAGCCGCTGAAGCTCATCGGCAAACTGGTGCGGAACAGCACCCAGCCGGGCGACACGGTGCTGGACTTGTTCGGAGGCGGCGGCTCAACATTGATAGCCTGCGAGGAACTGGGCAGAAAATGCCGGATGATGGAACTCGACCCGGTCTACGCAGACGCGATAATCCACCGGTGGGAGGAATACACCGGAAAAAAGGCAGTACGGATAAGGGGATAATGCAATGATAGAGAAAGTAAACCCGAGCCACCCGGACAAAATAGCCGACAGAATAGCCGGAGCGTTGGTGGATGAAGCCTACCGCCACGAAGACAACCCGAAAATAGCGGTGGAAGTGCTGATCGGCCACGGCAAATGCCACATCATCGCGGAAACCTCCGTGAACATCTCCCCGGATACTGTGCGGCAATGTGTAGCCCGTATCGCCGGTATATCAAATATCGACTATGTGGAGATCCCGCAAGACCCGCATCTGGCAGAGAACCAAAAAGGGGCAGTACGGTGCGGCGACAACGGTATCTTTCGGGGAGCGGTACTGACCGAGGAACAAAAGACGCTGTCACGGATAGCGCGGAAGATTTACAAGGCAAGACCATACGACGGGAAGTACATCCTCGACGGGGACAGACTGATCGTTTGCCAGAGCAACGCAAGCGAAGACTTCCTGCGCGGCGTTTTGCAGGATGAAAAATACGACATCACGATCAACCCGCTCGGGTACTGGACGGGCGGCACGGACGTGGACACCGGCGCGACCAACCGGAAGCTGGGAAGCGACATGGCCGACGCGGTGACCGGAGGGGGACTCCACGGCAAAGACCTCTCCAAAGCGGACGTGAGCGTGAACATTTACGCGCACTTAATGGCGCAGAGCTACAAAAAGCCGTACGCATTCACGGTGGCGATAGGGGACGACAAGGTGAACGGCCTCCCGTACTGGATGATCGTCCAGATCGCCCGGTCGTACATCCACAACATCGGCGGCTTTGAGAAATTCGCAGAATGGGGGCTGTTTTAATGGCAAAGAGAACACTCAACGAGCAGGCACAAGAGATCCTGCGAATCGCAGAGGAAAGCGGCGTACAAAGCAACTTTTTCTTTATTACAACATTTAAGCGGTACGAGGTACAGCTCAACATACTGACGAAGCTCGAAGAAGCCATCAAGCAGGAGGGCATCCTCGTCGACAAGGAGTACGTCAAGGGCAGGAAGAACCTCTACAGCAACCCCGCTGTGTCGGACTATAACAAAACCACCGACAGCGCGAACAAGACGGTCGCGACGCTGATGCGGATCATTCGCAACTTCAACTTTGCGGAAAACAGCGAGGAAAGCGACCCGTTGCTGGCGATCATCAACGGAGGCGAGGAAGAATGATCCGAACCACGGAGGTGGAACGGATGAACAAGGGGTATCAATTCTGTGAGGAAAAAATAAACGCACCAGAAACACCGGCCTACGTTCGGAAACAGATGGCTGTGTTCATGGCCGTATGTGAGGGCAAAGACCCGAAGTACGAAGTGAGCGCGGAAAAGGTGAAGCAACTGGAGAACATCACCAAGATACTGGTGATGCCGAAGGGACTGAAAGCGGGCGAGCCATTGTACAACTGCCTATGTGGTTATCAATGGCTTTTTTTAATCGGAACGCTCTGCACTGTTTACCGAAGCAACAAGAAGAAACGCAGGTACGAAACGGGAATACTGGAAATCGGACGAAAGAACTTCAAAGCTCTCGCGCTCGATACCCCGATACCTACACCGGACGGCTGGAAAACAATGGGCGAGATCAAACCGGGAGATTTCGTCTTCGGAGTGAACGGGAATCCGGTGCAGGTAATAGGTGAATCCGAAATATTCAACAAGCCGATGTACGAAGTGGAATTTGAAGACGGAGAAGTGATCAAGGCGAGCTGTGATCATATCTGGACGGTTACATCAAAAGCGAGCCGGAGAACCGCCAAAGCGAGTGCGTCAAAAAGAATCGGCAACGGGAAACGCTACCGGGAAGACGGCTGGTATGACACCACCACCGAGGAAATGGCGCACAATTTCGTACGCGCAAGGGCAGATGGGAAAGGCAACGAGTACAACTACCACGTACCGGTCGCAGGAGCTGTCGAGTATCCGGCAAAAACGCTCCCGATAGACCCGTATTTGCTGGGAGTGTGGCTCGGAGATGGAGCGAAGCACGGAACGCGGATCACAATCGACGCAAAAGACGCAGACGAGATGAAACGCAATATCGTCACGGCCAGCGGGTACACGTGCGAAACGCGGAAAAGCAAAGATCGTGCCGACGAATTTATAATTGACCGGAGGCAGAACAACCAATTGAAACCGGGCGATTTCAAATACGAATTGCGGCGGCTCGGCGTTTTGAACAACAAGCACATCCCGGACATTTACCTGCAAGCGTCCATTGCTCAACGGCAGGCGTTATTGCAGGGACTGATGGATACGGATGGAACGTGCAGTAAAGCTGGGCAATGCACATTCACGCAGAACGCAGGCAAGCTGTCGGAAGATGTCGCGGAACTGATAAAGAGCCTCGGCCTCAAATTGAGCGAGAGGCACTATGAATCCGTGCTGAACGGCGAACGCATCAAACCAATAGTGATGCTGTCGTTTTTTGCAGACAAGAGCTTCCCGGTTTTCCGGCTGGCAAGAAAATACGAAAGACAGAAAGAGGAAACAAAGAACAGAACGAAGCAGAAGGCAATCGTGGACATTCGGCCGATTCCGGCAGAACCGTCGAAGTGCATCATGGTCGCAGACGAGAACCATTTGTACCTCGCCGGTCGGAACTTCACACCGACGCACAACACTTTCACGATTGCAACGATCTTTATCTTCCTGTTCTTGACCGAGCCGCAATTCTCCAAGTTTTACAGTGTAGCACCCGTCGGCGCACAGTCACGGGAGATACAAGCGGCCATCAGTGAAATGATCCGAATGTCGCCGCTGATTTACGAGTACAAGGCAGAAAAACGGTTCAAAATCCTCCGGGATTCGATCACGTTCAAGCCTCTGCACAGCGAGTACATCCCGCTGTCTTACAGCACCAGCACAATGGACAGCCGCCTGCCCAACGCCTTCTGCGCGGACGAAGTGGGCGGTCTGCCGATTGCGTACCCGGTGGAAGCGATGCGTTCCGGCCAGCTCAACATACTGAACAAGCTCGGCTTTATCATCAGCACCAAATACCCGACCATCGACAACCCGATGGAAGACGAAGTGATGTACGCAAAGCGAGTGTTGGACGGAATCGAGCCGGATGAAACCGTGTTCGCATTACTTTACGAGCCGGACGAAACAAAAGGGTGGGAAACGAACGACCTCATACTGAAGCAGGCGAACCCGGCCGCGCTGGAAGTGCCGGAGATATGGGAAGACCTGCTGAAGAAGCGGGCGAAAGCGATCGCGGTCGAAAGCGCAAGGGAGAACTTCGTCACCAAGCACTGCAACATTATCTATCAAGGGCAGGGGACGGAAACCTACATCGACATCAACGACCTCATGGAATGCCGGAGGGCAGAAGTGGACTGGCGCGGCAGAACGATCTACGTCGGCCTCGACTTGTCCCAAACAGACGACAACACGGCGGTGTCCATAGCGGCGGTGGACGACGACAACAACATCCTCGCGGATTCGTGGGCGTTCATCCCGGAGGGGAGAATTGACGAAAAGACCGCGAACGAGAAAGTGGACTACCGGCGAATGATCCAGACGGGCAAGGTTATCCCATGCGGCGACCGGGTGATCGACTACTCCGTGGTGGAGCAATTCGTCAAAGACCTCCCGGAGAAGCTGGGTGTAGCCGTGCAAGCTGTCGGATATGACCGGTGGAATGCTATGTCATCCGCACAGAAGCTCGAAGCCGAAGGCTTCAATATGGTGGAGATACGCCAGCACTCAAGCGTACTGCACCCGCCGACGAAACTGCTGAAAGAGAAGATACTGAAGGGCGAGTTTAAGTACGAAAAGAACCAGATGCTGGAGATCAATTTCCAGAACGCACGGGTGACTGAAGACACCAACAAAAACCTCTATGTCACGAAAAAGCGAAGCAGAGGCAAAGTGGACATGGTGGTGTCAATGATCAACGCCGTGTACTTGCTGGAGCAGGATTGTCTATTCGGGCAGGATGATTTTGTAGTGCAGGTGCTTTGACAAAACGCCGCCGATTTGCCGCGATTCACGGTGCGGCAAGGTAATCACGCATACAACCGAAGAAACGCCGTAAACGGGCAAATAAACGCATTTTTGAAAGGGGGTGCGGTATGGGACTATTTAACCGAAAACAGAAACGCGAAGACCCGGTGAGGCCGGAGGAAATGGTCAATGACGTATTGCTGAAAGCGATGCTTTCCGATGAGCCGGTCACGAGGGAAATGGCCATGACCATCCCGGCGGTGAGCCAATGTGTTGACTTCATCGCGGGTGCAATCGCGAGCATGCCGGTGAAGTTATACCGCATAACGAAGGGGAAAATATACGAGCAGACCGATGATACAAGGGTGCGGCTATTGAACGGCGACACCGGGGACACGCTGAACGGGTACGAGCTGAAGAAGGCACTCGTCGCGGACTACCTCATGGCGAACGAAGGCGGGTACGCCTACATCGAGCGCGAGCGGAACGAAGTGGTCGGTCTTTACTACGTCGAGAACATGTGGCTGGCGTTTGAGCGGAATTACAAACCCATCTACAAAGACTTCAACGTGTTGGTGGAAGGCGAAAAGTACTACCCGTGGGACTTTTTGAAGCTCCTGCGGAACACCACGAACGGCTCGGATTCGATGCCGCTGACCATTGAGGTGGCAAAAGCACTCGAGGCGGCCTACCAAACCATTTTATACCAAGTGGAGAGCCTCAAGACGGGCGGCAACAAGAAGGGCTTTATAAAGAGCGAAAAAGCACTGACGCAGGAAGCCATCGACAAGCTGAAAGCCGCATGGCGCAAGCTCTACCAGAACAACACCGAGAACGTGGTGGTCTTGAATAGCGGCCTCGACTTCAAAGAAGCCTCGCAGAGCGCGGTGGAGATGCAGATCAACGAGAGTAAGCGGACGTTTGCGGACGAAATCAACGGCATATTCCACGTCTACCCGGGCGACGAAAACAGAACCTTCAAAGAGGCAATATACCCGATCGTCAAGGCGTTTGAAACGGCCATGAACCGCGACCTCTTGACCGAGGATGAAAAGAAGAAAGGTAAATACTTCTTTGAACTGGATGTCAAGGAGATCGTGAGAGCAAACCTCACGGAGCGATACAGCGCGTACAAGATGGCGAAAGAAACCGGCTTCATGACGCTGAACGAGATCCGCAGGGCAGAGAACATGACCGAGGTGGACGGCCTCGATGTGGTCAACGTGGGACTGGGTGCTGTGTTGTACGACACCGAGAAACATGTGTATTACACGCCGAACACGGACACGATCGGCAACGTGGGCGACGCGGAAGCCAGCATACAACAGCTTATCGAAGACAAGGAAATAGATACCGCGTTTGAGCAGAGCGGCAACAGCGCGGAAGGGTAAGGAGGTGAGCGAATGGAAGTATTGATAAGAGCGGACAGCGTGGAATTGTCCGGGTACGTCAACGTGATCGAGCGAGCGAGCAAGATCCTGCGGAGCAGAAGCGGGAACTTCATCGAGCGCATCAAAAAGGGCGCATTCAAACGAGCAATCGAGCGCAACAACAACATCCGGGCATTGCTGAACCACGACACGGGGCATGACCTCGGCGGCACGAACGACGGCTCGCTGGAACTCCGGGAGGATAGTGTAGGCCTTCACGCCAGACTGATTACCCGGGACGCGGAAACTATCAAGAAGGCGAGGGAGCGAAAGCTGGTCGGCTGGAGCTTCGGATTTTACGACCTGCCGGATGGCGTGACCGAAGGCACGGAAGACGGAGTGAAACTGCGGAACGTGAAAGACCTCGACCTGCGCGAAGTGAGCGTGTTGGACGACACGAGAAACCCGGCCTACGAGGGAACGCTCATCGAGGTACGCGACGATGCGGTCTGTCTTTACGGCGACACCGCCGAAGACGAACTGATCGTGCGCGAGGAACAGCCGGAGGCACCGGCAGAGGAAAGTGCTGAACCGGAAACGGTGGCAATAGATTATTCAGCGGTGGAGCAAATAATCAAAGAAATGAAAGGGGAACAGTCATGATCAAAGAACTGACCGAAAAACGGAACGACCTCATCACCGAGGCCGAGAAGATGCTGGAAACAGCGAAACTGGAAACCCGCGAGATCAGCGATGATGAACTCAAAAGATACGACGAAATCAAGGCCGAGATCGCGAAAATTGACGCAAGCGTACAGATGGAGAAGGAAGTACGCGAAATGGGCATGAAGCCCGTGAAGGAGGAAAAGAAAGTGGAAAAAGAACTGGAAACCCGCGAAGTTATGAGCGGACTGGAAGTAAGAATGGACGAAGTGGCCGAGTTTGCGAACCTCATCCGCAGAGTAGACCCTTCCAACCTCACCAAAGAGGATAGCTCCGACGTTATCCCGACCACCATCGGCAGATGGATCATCCGCAAAGTTTACGATGTGTCGCCGATCCTGCAGAGAAGCTATCGGAGCAACGTGAAGGGCAACCT
>JAZKXO010000044.1:0-29486 GCA_045611685.1 Eubacteriales bacterium
GCAGTACACCGAGTTCTTCAAGGATTATCCCGAGGTGGAAATTTACATCGGCGTGAACGCACAAATCGGCGGCCACGACAAAACCAAGGAAGAAGAAGCTGCCGGTCAAATGTCCGAGCCGCACGTATACCTCACAGCTGAAGAGTTCCTTTTGCGCGCGTATGACATCTACACGGGTGGTGCGGACGGCATCTTCCTCTTCTCCGCTGTGAACTCTCTGTTCCTGAACAACGGCGCCGATCCGACCTACGCATATATGAACAACAAAGACGAAACCGTGAAGTGGTACACGTTCGAGTACCCCGCCTACTCCGTGTCCGAAACAATCCGTTTCATCAATCCGTGGGAAGCATCCGATACGTTCAAGACCACGGGCGTGCAAGACACGAACGTTCCGGGTAACGAAACTAACACCGACAACGTTACCACCGACAGCAGCACTACTGACAACACCACTACCGACTCCGATGGCACCGCACCCGTTACCGATCCCTCCGTTACCACCGACAGCAGCACTACTGACAACACCACTACCGACTCCGATGGCACCGCACCCGTTACCGATCTCTCCGTTACCACCGACAGCAGCACTGCTGACAACACCACTACCGACTCCGATGGCACCGCACCCGTTACCGATCCCTCCGTTACCACCGACAGCAGCACTGCTGACAACACCACTACCGACTCCGATGGCACCGCACCCGTTACCGATCCCTCCGTTACACCGCAGCCCGGCTCTGCTGATATGACCCCCGTATTCGTGGGCATCGGCGCAGCTGTTGTGATTGTCCTCGCCATCGCCGTTATGATCGTTCTGAAGAAAAAGAAGAAATAAACAAAACCGCCCCCGTAATACAAAAACGTATTACGGGGGATCTCTTCACCGACACAATCACCAAACAAACACGCGTTTTCTGTGTATATTGCTGAAGCCAACCTTATTTTTTCGAACCATGTGCGAAAAAATTTAAAAAACTATTGCCATACTTTCCGCAGGATGTTATAATGTATATACTGTATTATTACTCACTCTTGTAATAATGCTGAAAAATCTGTATTTTATTTTTTGGAGGAAATCCCTATGAAGAGAATTCTTACTCTCGTCGTTGCGCTCGTGATGGTTCTGTCCGTCGCACCGCTGGCAGTTTCCGCCGCTGATCTGGACGCTACCGCCCAGGTATGGTACGGCACCGGCACGAAGGACAGCTACGAGCTCACCGCAGCTGACACCCTTGCAAATGCTATCAAGTACGCTTCTGACAATGCAGGCACGCCCGTCTACATTCAGGTGCAGAACGACATCGCCTTCACCGCTTCCCAGAAGATCGGCGCGAAGAACGGCACCGGTGTGATCGTTACGATCGACCTTAACGGCAAGGCTCTCACTTGCGATACGAAGAAGGCTATCTTTGACGTAAGCGGCGACACCAATCTTACGTTCGTTGACACCAAGGGCGGCGGCAAAGTAACCTCGAACGGCGACTACGCCGTATTCAACCGCTATAACAACCCGAAGGTTACCTTCTACGGCGGTGAATTCTACGGCAACGCTTACGCTGTATGCGGCTATTTCAATGCATCCTATGACACGCAGGCTCCCGAGTACATCATCTACGGCGGCACTTTCAAGAACAACCCCGAGAAGTCCCATGCTATCAGCATCGCTGTAGGTACTCTCACCGTTTACGGCGGTACCTTTGAAGGCACTTTCAGCGGCGTATTCCTGAACAGCAACAAGAACGGCGTCCCGGCAAAGGTTGTTATCGCAGGTGGTACATACACTGCCGGCACCGCAGCTGTTTCCTATAATACTGCCAACGCCGGTGAGCTCGTGTTTGAGAACTGTGCCGCTCTGAACGGCCTTACGGTTCTCGCTACCGCAGACATCGCTCCGTTTGCTCTGCCCGCAGGCTACTCCTTCATTGACGCAGAGGGTGCGACTGCAACTGCTCTCGTAGCAAACACCGCTTACACCATCAAGGCTACCGGTGCTACTGCCGAGGTAACCACTGTTGTTACCGAAGCTACCACTGCAGGCACTACTGCAGGCACTACTGCAGGCACCACCGCTTCCGGTGAGGTGACCACCGCTCCCGAGACCTTCGACGTAGCGATCTTCGCCGCAGTTGCAATGGCTGCCGCAGGTGCTGCATTCGTTTGCACGAAGAAGAGACACTAATCGAAACCGTACATTATAATAAAAAAGGGCTGCCGCCAAAAGCGGCAGTTCTTTTTTTCACAGCACGCAGATATCGCATGAAAGAAATAATTTTTAGCTTATTTTACCTATTATTAATATTTTTTCAAAAAACTCTTGTCACACTGCGGATTCGGTGATATAATATACATAGTGGTTTTTAACTGCGAATTTTTGTTCACATTGCAAAATCTTTTTTATCTTTGGAGGAAATTATGAACAAAAAATTTACGGCTCTGTTGCTTGCTTTATGTATGATTCTCTCGATCGCGCCGGTAACCCTGCTTGCGGCAGAAGCCCCCGAAGCAAAATGGGGCGCCTCTGCGAGCAGTCTGACGCAAAGCGGTAAATTTACAGACGCAATCGCCGCCGTGAACTCCGCTTCCGGAAACACCTACATCCAGCTGCAGAAAGACGTTGTGCTTACCGCTGAGCTGACGGTCAGATGCCCCAATGGCGATCTCACCATTGACCTGAACGGTTATGATATTTCCGCGCCCACCCTCAACAAGGTTTTCTACTTCCGTGAGAACTCCGAAAAGACGTTTACTATCACGGACACCTATAAAGGCTCCGATCGCGAGAGCGTCGTGTCAGCCGGGGCAAGCGGCTACGGCGTAATTATGATTCGCAGTACCGCTGCACACGTTGTAATTGAAGCCGGCAAATTCAGCGGTCCCACCTATGCTGTATACGGCTATCTGTCAAGCGGCCGTACGGGCACGCTTACGATCAAGGGCGGTACGTTTGAAAGCACAAGCGCCAAAGCGACCGTGGCAATGAACGACGGCGAAACCATTATTGAAGGCGGTAAATTTGTCACCTCAGCCGCTTATCAGTTGAGCATTCAGTCTGCGGCATGCTCCGACAGGTTTGACCTCAGCGGTCACAAGAACCCCGGAGGCATTACTTTCCAGGTTACCGCCGCTATGCCTGTTACGAATATTGCTCTTCCGACCGACTACGCCCTGTTTGATGCAAACGACAATTTGATCGATCTTAACAATCAAACGGCTTCTCTGGCGAATGGCACCTACGTGATCAAGTTCATCGGCGTTGAAGACGAAAACGACGAACTGTTCGCATTCCCGATCTCTCCCGATGCACCGATCATTCCGGTTGTAATTGATGCGTCGTGTGCCCCCGGCTCTTCGATCGCTACGATCTACTCACCCGTTCCGTATGCAACGAAAGCCCCGGCTGCCCCCGCACTTTCGGGAGTGTTGATTCAAACAATCATTCCGCGTGCAATCAAAGCACCGAGCACCTACTTCGGCTGATATCTCCCGGACCATCCAAGGAACTGCCGCCAAAAGCGGCAGTTCTTTTTTGTCATATCCGTGCATTATTCACAAAATGTACATCACTTGTCCTCCCCGATACTGTATAATAATTTGTGAA
Organism: Eubacteriales bacterium; assembly: GCA_045611685.1. Lineage (GTDB taxonomy): Bacteria > Bacillota > Clostridia > Oscillospirales > CAG-272 > SIG701. The sequence continues at coordinate 3,602 of JAZKXO010000044.1, forward strand.
AATCGCTTTTCTTGAAAGGATTGTTTCCAATGAAAAAAAGAGGTATCTGTCTCCTCCTTGCGGCCGTCATGCTCCTTGGTATGATTCCCGCATCTTTCGCCACGGAGACCGCTCCCGAAAAAGTAGAACCCAAAGTCATTTTCGACTACAACTGTGATTCGCTCACAGGCAATGTTGCTACCGCCAAAAGCAACAAATATCCGGCGTACTATTTCGCAGATTCCAAAACCGCAGGCGTTGAGCCCGGTACGATTGTCGCCGGCTCCGATGGCTCGGCGGAGGGATATTCTACCCTGAATTTCGGATTTAATCTTCCCTATCCCTCCCTCTCTCTTGAGATGGATATGAAGATCGACTCTCTCATGACCCCGACCGGTTCTCCCGCTTGGCGCGGCTTCACGTTCGAGATCAACATTCCGGGTAACCGTATCGTATATATCGCCATCAACTCCCTCGGCGAAGCCGACAGCGACGGAAAAAATGCGGATATCTATACCTTCAAGGCGCTTCGCGCCTCCTCCAGCACGATGAAGGAGCGTATCGCGATCCCCACGGACGGCAAGTTCCACAAATGGGAATTCAAGTTCGACGGCGAGAGCGAGCTGCGCATTTTCATCGACGGCGAACTGCAGGTTTCGTTTAAGGGCATCACCGTAAATTCCGAGGCTACCACCGGCACGATGCGTATGACAAACACGATGTCCTCCCGCTTCTCGGGAACGAACCACATCGTAATTGACAACATCAAGCTGATTTCCGGTATCTCCATGAACACGCTAACCGCTTCGATCGGCGCGAATTCCGTATCGGAGAATTTTACGATCAACGCAGAACTTGAAAAACTGACCGACGACACCGAGATCTCCTTCACCGTTACCTCGAAGGACGATCCTACGAAGGTATACACGCATACATACAAACCGACCGATCTCGTGTCCTCCGCGACGGTTACCGATATTCCCTTCACGGGGCTTTGCGAGGTAACGGTAAACGCAACCGATGCTGTGAAAAACACGTTCACCTATTACCTCTACGAGAAGATCATCCCCATCGATCCCGGCGCATCGCTGACAGACGAAGCGAAAATGGTGGGCTACAAATACTCTGCACTCCACTACGCCGCAGGCGCTGACAGCGAAATCTGGAAGCCCAAATACTTCAAGTATGCCGACGATACGCTCGGCGGCTCGATTACCTGCTCGGGTGTCGAGCAGACGGATTCCTTTCAAGTTCCCGTAAAGCTGAACGGTAAGTTCGCCGTGTACGTAGGCTATCTGCCCGGCACGTACTCCTTCACCGTAAACGGCCGTAACGTGTTTGTTACAAACCTCAGAACGACCGGCAACGTGATCCACGAGCGCTTTGCCGTCGCCGGCGATTTCAAAAACGAAGAGATTACGATCACCAATACGGTCGGCTCTGCTGCCCGTCTGGCGTACGTGAAATACGTCCCCATCACCGATGAAATGTACGAGAAATACGCTGCCGAGGACGATTCCCGCAACATGATGCTCGACAACGACGGCTTCTCCATGTACACCGGCGAGGGACACGATACCGTAGAATTTCTGCTCGACTCGTACGTCGATCGCTATGCGGAAACGATCAACCTCGGCCAGTACAGCTTTGCCGCCTGGGTAACCGGCTTTCTCAACTTCCCGAGCAAGGCGCGGCAGGAACATATTGAAAAACGTCTTCGTGAGCTCGGCATTCCCGAGGACAAGTGGCCCAAGAATTTCTTGGACATCGTGGATATAAACGGCAATCCCATGGACTTCAGCGATACGATGCGTAATTCCGACAAGCGATTCCTCGAGAACATTGCGAAGCTGAACGAAAGCGGCATTCCGCAGGAGACTCTCGGAAAATACGTTACGGAAAAGGGATACGGTGAGGTATATGCCTCTCTCCGTATGTCCGCGTATTATGATCCCTCCTCCGAGGTTGCCGGCGGCTACGGAAACGGCACGCTCTACTATATCCATCCCGAATGGAAGATCGACGGCCGCAACGAGCTCAGTTACTACTACGAGGGGTACCGTGATTACCTGCACGACGTTCTTATCGAGATGGCAAACTTTGAAAATGTCGCCGGTATTACGATGGACTTCGGCCGCTATCCGTACACGTTCGGTAAGGAATGCTCCGACGTAGCAGAGCGCACGCGCATCATGAACGAGTTTGTGAAGAGCGTTCGCGAGGATATGCCCGCAGGCAAGAAGCTGATCGTACGCGTTTTGACTCCCACGAACATAAAAGCAGACCCGTACGGTCTCGATTACAAAACGTGGGTGAAGGAAGGATGGGTTGACCGCGTCATCATTTCCGAACAGGGCCACGAGACCTTCTTTGACGTAACCCAGTACGCCAACTTCTTCAACGATCCTACAAACAATCCCCACGACGTCGAATTCTACGTAGGCATTGTCGCAACCCTGTCGGGCCACGACACGACGAAGGCCGAGGAAGAGGCAGGTGTGAAGACCGACGCGGGCGAACGCCTGACGCTCGAGCAGTATCTGCTTCGCGCCTATGATGCCTACATGTCAGGTGCCGACGGCATCTTCCTCTTCAACTCCGTCAACAATCTGTTCATTGAGTATGGCGGACCTACGCCCACCTACGCGTACATGAACAACAAAGATGAGACCGTGAAGTGGTACACCTTTGAGTATCCCGCCTACGACGTATCCGAGTCCGTCCGCTTCATTAACCCGTGGGAGGCTCCGGATGAGTACAAAAATACAGGTGTGATCGGCGGAAATGCCGGTGAAGGCAATCCCGACAGCACCGACCCTGCCACTCCCGGCACTGACGATCCCGTAACGCCGCAGCCCGGCTCCTCCGATATGACCCCGATCTTCGTGGGTATCGGTGCTGTCGCCGTGGTAGCTGTCGCCATTGTCGTTATGCTCTTAATTAAGAAAAAGAAAAAGTGATCCCGCATAATGAGTCCCCCGCAGTACGGTCTCCGTATTGCGGGGGATTTGTTGTTATCAAAATAGACAAAAGAGGACGCGGCAGATTGTTTATATTGCCGAAAATCTCCCGGCTTCAATCCTTTTTTAAGTGAAATAGTATCAAAGCCCTTGCCATATCACCCCTCATATGGTATAATGGATTCAGCATATTTTTGTGCGCCGATCGCTCGGCGCAGACAACTTTGCAAAATTATTTATATTCTGGAGGACATTATGAACAAGAGAATTTTCTCGCTTCTTCTCGCTCTCTGCATGGTTCTGTCCCTCGCGACCGTAACCGTATTCGCAGACGATGCAGAAGCAAAATGGGGTGCATCCGCAGATGCGCTCACCGAGTCAGGCACGCTGAAGGCAGCGATCGCCGCAAAGCCCGCATACATCCAGCTGCAGAAGGATGTTCATTCTGCAACCTCGATCACCTTCGGCGATCTGGGTCAGAATCTGACGATTGACCTCAACGGCTTCTTTATTTCCACCGAGAAGGCACAGGGCCTTGTCTTCAAAACCACTGACGGCTTCACCGTAACCATCACCGACAACCACCAAAACAGAGCTGAACAGGGCGGTGTGAAGGGTACTGTAGGCGGTCACGGTATCATCTTCATCTACGCTACCGCAGGCATCAACCTTAACGTTGTCGTTAACGCAGGTAACTACGAAGACGTTTCCACCATGGTAAAGGTTAACGCTGTCGACTACGCCGGCACCATCACCCTCGCGGGCGGTAACTTCGTATCCACCGGTACCAACTCCACCGCAGGTCTCGCTTACATCAAGAGCGGCAAGGTTGTTCTCGATGAGAACTTCACCTACACCGTAGCGGCTCCCCGTGACTTCCAGCTGTATTACACCGCCGAGCAGGGCTCCGTTGACCTCACCGGCCACGCAGATCCTACCATCGTTTCTTTCCAGACCTACAAGAACACCGCTGCTCGCTCTACCATCATTCTCCCTGCAGGCTACGGTCTGTTTGATGCAGCCGGTGCAGAAGTTACCGAAGGCAATCTCGCATGCACTGATCTTGCTACTGACGTATACACCGTTAAGGCAGGCGGCACGGTTCCCGCAGTTACCACCGAGGTAACTACCGAAGCTACCACCGAGGCTACGACGGAAACCACCACCGAAGCCACTACCGAGGCTACCACCGAGGCTACGACGGAAGCCACTACCGAGGCTACGACGGAAGCTACTACCGAAGCTACTACCGAAGCTACTACCGAGATCGCACCGGAGACCACAGATGCTACCGATGAGGCTCCCGCAGACGATACCGGATCGAACAACACGGTGATGTACATTGCTATCGCAGCTGTTGCCGTGATCGCAATCATCGCCGCCGCTGTAATCATCTTCGGCAAAAAGAAAGAAGCATAATCTACATAAACAGGTTTTCGCGAAAGCGAAAGCCTGTTTTTTTGCGCTCTTTGCCATTGTTAACGGTTTGTTCACAAAAATGCCGTTCGCTTCCTATATAATTACAGATAGCAACCGTTCGGGTACAGAAAGGATTTTATTATGAACAATAGCGAAAAGGTTTTGCTCGATTTTTCCTGCGAGTCCCTCAATGATCCGCGCGTAAACGTTTTCTGGAACACCTATCCGCACTATTATTTCACGGACGCATCGTCCGCCGAGGGTGCTGCTGCGCCCGGTACGATTCGTACGGGCTCCGACGGCGAGGTGCAGGGCTTCACAAAGCTCGAATTCCCTCTCACGTTTGACGGCGATGCCTCCTTCTCCCTTCAGATGATGGTCAAGGTAGATTCCCTCATGACCCCCTGTCTTCACAAAGCAGTACGCGGATTCGGTATTGAAATACATAATCCGGAAAGGCCCTTTATCTCCGTCGTCTTTCACTCGATGACCGAACCGGATGAAAACGGCAAGAACGCCTCCGCCGTTATGATGCGCGAGGAGCGCTCCGACACGGGCTCCACCTATGCGCGTGTGGCAATCCCCACGGACGGCGAGTTCCACCTGTGGGACCTCCGCTTTGACGGCGAAAGCGAAGCCCGCTTCTACATCGACGGCAAACTCGAAGCGATCTTCGAGGGACTCTGCCTTGAAACGAAGGTCGGGCAAGAGGGTCTTCTCAAAATCGGTAACGCGATGATCAACGTAGGCTCGGGCACGACGGACGTAACGATCAAGAGCATCCGCCTTATGTCAGGCATCACCATGAAAAAGCCCGCCGTAACGGGGCTTACCGTTCTGCCGAACGCCTCCTCGAAAAAGATTGCCGTCAGAACAACCGTGAACGGCATCTACGAAAATTCCGAGCTGGTCGTAACCGTGGAGCCGAAGGACAATCCTGCGGCGGCGGTGACAAAATCTGTAAAACCGACGGACACTGTCAATACCCTCACGTTTGAAGAATTGCCGTTCGGCGGCCTTTGCACCGTGCACGTCGCATACACGGATGCCTTGACGCGTTCGACAGAGATCTATATCCACAGAGACATCGTAAAGGTGTCCGCCGGCGAGAGCATCACCGCAGGTGCCGAGAACACGGCGTACGTCTTTGACGGCATGGATCTTCTGCCCCTGCCTTCTGCCGACTGGTCGATAAAACAGTTCAAAAAAGCAGACGGCACGCTCGGCACCGCACTCTGTTGCCCCGCATCAGCCGAAGCATCCCCCTTTACCGTACCCGTAAAACTGAACGGCAAATTTGCCGTATACGTCGGCTATCTGCCCGGCGTGAAAAAGATCTCCGTAAACGGCGAGGAAATGTTCGTAACACACAAGCCCCAGCCCACGAGCACGCTCGAGGAGCGCTTTGCGCTGGCTGACGATTTCTCGGGCGGCGAGATCACCCTCTCCAACATCACCGGTAGTGCGGCGCACGTAGCCTACGTGAAATTCGTCTCCGTCTCCGACAAGACGTACGCGAAATACACCGCCGAGGATGACTCAAGGCACCTCCTTATGGACAACGACGGATTTTCCTCGTTCACCGGCGAAGGACACGACAGCCTCGAATTTATGGCAGACAGAATTGTGAACCAGTACGCCGACGGCATCGGACTCGGACAGTTTAACTTTGCCACGTGCGTTACCGGCACGCTCAACTTCCCGAGCAAGGTAAGAAGATTCTATATCGAAAAGCGGCTCCGTGAACTCGGCATCCCCGAGGAGAAATGGCCGACGGACTTTATGGATATCGTCGATATAAACGGTGACCGCCCCGACTTCAGCGAGGCGATGCGCGACCGCGACGTCCGCTTCGTGAAAAACTTCCGCAAAATCAACGAGACCGGCATTCCGCACGAGATGCTCGCCAACTACGTAAAGGAAAAAGGGCTCGGTGAGTTCTACGTTTCCCAGCGTATGTCGGCGTATTACTCCCGCGGCTCGATGGGTGAGTACCTGAACGGCACGTTGTACTTCCTTCACCCCGAATGGAAACGCGACGGCGGCAACGAGCTGAGCTACATCCACGAGGAATACAGAAATTACGTCCATGACGTGCTCATGGAGATCGCCGCACCGGAAAACGTTACCGGTATCACGATGGATTTCGGCCGGTACTACCTCCTCTTCGGTAATGAACTGACCGACGTGAAGGAGCGCACCCGCATTATGACCGAATTTGTGAGAAGCGTACGCCGCGATCTGCCGGATGGCAAGATTCTGAACGCACGCGTTCTCAATCCCACCGCCGATAAAGCGGAAGCATGGGGACTTGACTACAAAACGTGGGTGAAGGAAGGCCTCATCGACCGCCTCATCCTCTCCGACCAGGGACATGAGACGTTCTTCGATCTCGGTGAGTATGAAGATCTCATCAACAACCAAAACGGTGTGGAGGTCTACATCGGTATCAACGCCTCCCTCACCGGACACGATCCGACCAAGGCGGAAGAAGCGCTCGAAAAGCAGGGCATCAAGATCAACCGCGGCAAGCGCGTTTCCTATCTGCAGTTTATGCTCCGCTCGTACGAGGCCTACATGGCAGGTGCGAAGGGCATCTTCCTCTTCAACGGCGTGAACGTAGCGGACTACGGCGGACTGCATCCGTCTTACAGAAAGATGAACAACAAGACGGACGCCGTCAAGTGGTTCACGTTTGAGTATCCCGCATACCTGTCGGGCCAAACAGTCGAAATCGCCGACTGATTGTCGAATATTGTGCAGCCTGATCGAAAAATCGGTCAGGCTGTTTCTTTTTGTATATTTATGGGGAAGAAATCTTGTCCCAAAATGGGAGATATCTCCTAAAAGTGTCTTTACATTTGACATACAATCTGTTATAATGTATTTGTACAAAAGTGTCACACAAAGGGTCCGTGTTTTCAGATAATTTGTCTATCTGCAACAGAAAGGTATTACAATATGAAAAAACGCAGCTTATCCTTGCTCCTCGCCGCCGTGATGGCGCTCGGCTCTCTTCCCGTGTTCACCACTGCGAGAGCCACCGATGAACAGACGACCGAAACGGTCGTAATCGATTACAATTGCTCCTCGTTCCCCTCCTCTGTCGTAAAGAGAAGATCAAATACACCCCCGCACTACTACTTTGAGGCATCCGCCACGGACGGAACAGTGCATGCGGGTTCAGACGGCGAAGTGGAGGGATACTCCCGCCTCATCTTCCCGTTCAACGCGACCGCGTCTTCCTTCTCTCTTGAGATGGATATGAAGGTGAACAACCTCGCTAACGTAGGCTCCTACGTATGGAGCGGTATGTGTTTTGAAGTCAACATCCCGGGCGGCGGTATGGTATACCTCTCCCTTCAGGAAATGGGACAGCCGGATGAAAACGGAAAGAACGCCAAAGCTATCATGATGACGTCATCCCGTTCGTCCAGCACTATCTCCTCGCAGAGAATTGCCATCCCCACGGACGGACAGTTCCACAAGTGGCAGCTCCTTTATAACGGTGAAAATGAAGTGCGTATCAGCATCGACAGCGAAATTCAGGCGACGTTCACAAACATTACCGCAGCCTCTACGGCAACGGATGCATCCCTTATGATCACGAACAGCACGAACCGTCTGGCATCCGGTGTGAACGACGTCTACTTTGACCACATTAAGCTGACGACCGACGTTACCGTAAAGGACACAAAAGTCGTAAACGCGTTTGCCGAACGCGGCGCATCTGCACAGGCGCTGACCGTACACACGGAAATCAGCGAGCTGTACGCCGGTGACGACATTACGGTGCGCGTAACCTCCAATCTGAATTCAACGAACACCGTAACGAAGACGTATACCCCCGAAGGCATCCTCTCCGTTACTACGCTTGAGAATATTCCCTTCACCGGTCCCTGTACGGTTGAAGTAAGCCTCCCGGAAAGCCCCAAGTATACCTTTAAAACCTACCTTTATTCGGATTTTGAATTCCTCACCGGAGAGACGACCATTCAGAACGTCCCCGAGGAAGTAACCGAACCGAATGACGGTGAACAAACCGAGGAAACCACCGAAGAAGCTCCGTTCCCGAACAAAGCGTACGTTTACAACAACATGGCAGCGATCGAGCTCCCCGAGGGTTCTCCGTGGGAAGTGGCAGAATATGAAGCATTTGACGGCACCGACGCCGCTTGCCTCAGCTACCAAACCGTCAGCGGCACGCATTCGTTTACCGTTCCCGTAACGCTGAGTGGTAAATTTGCCGTATATATCGGCTACGCGCAGGGCACGTCCTCCGTTTTGGTAAACGGTGAGACTGTTTCCATTACCGGCGATGCCTCCACCAGCGCCATCCGCGAAGTATTCGCGCTGACGGATGATTTCGAAAACGAAAGGATTACCGTCGCAAACAACGGCAACGCCTCCGCGCAAATCGCTTACGTAAAGTTCGTTTCCATCTCCGACGAGCAGTACGAGATCTCGAACGCCCAAGACAATTCGCAGAACCTCATGATGGACCACGACGGCTTCTCCATGTTCACGGGCACGACGAACAATACCCCCGAGTCCCTCATTAACAAAGTATTTACCGAGTACGAGTACCTAAATCTCGGAAAGTACAACTACGCAGCCTGGGTCACCGGTATGCTCAACTACCCGAGCACGGTACAGAGAAGCTACATTGAAGATCGTCTTGAGGAATTGAATATTCCTACCTCCCAGTGGCCGACCGACTTCCTTGACCTTATCGACATTAACGGAAATCACATTGATCCCGCCACAGCTTATCCCGATACGTTCCGTGACCGTGATGCAAACGCTTTGAGCAACATTCGTGCGATCAACGAATACGGCATCCCGCAGGAAATTATAGCTGCCCATGCCGCCGAGAATAACCTCGGAGAGGTGTACGCCTCCCTTCGTATGTCCGCGTATTACGACGGCGGCGCAACGGGATCGTACATGAACGGCACGTTCTATAACCTCCACCCCGAATGGATCCGCGGCGGCTCCTACCAGCTCAGCTACTACTATGAGGGCTATCGCAACTACATCCACGATCTCCTCATCGAGATGGCGTCGTTCGATGATGTTGCCGGTGTTACGATGGATTTTGCCCGCTATCCGTACATCTTCGGCACGGAGCTTGAGGACGTCACAGAGCGCACCCGCATCATGAACGAATTTGTAGCAAGTGTGCGTGAAGATATGCCCGAGGGCAAGGCTCTGAACGTCCGCATTCCCACACCCGACGAGTCGCTGGCTCTCCAAAACGGTCTTGATTACAAGCACTGGGTAAGAGAAGGCCTCGTTGATTGTGTGATCGTGTCGGGTGTCGGTCACGAGCTGTTCTTCGACGTTACCCCCTACACCGAATTCTTCGAGGATTATCCCGAGGTCGAGTTGTACATCGGCATTACCTCCTCCCTCTCCGGCCATGACATAACGAAAGAGGAGGAAGACATCATTGCCGGCGGTGGCACGATCGAAGGCAAGACGCTTCTCTCCTTCGAACAGTATATGCTCCGCGCATACAACGCCTACACGGCAGGCGCAGACGGCATCTTCCTCTTTAACGGAATCACCGGCACGAGCCCCGCGTACGCGAACATGAACAACAAAATCTCCATGCAGAAGTGGTACGAGTTCGAATATCCCACATCCATGTTCGAGGAGGAAGTTACCTTTACAACCGACAAGGGTACGGTCGTTCTTGATTTCGACTGCTCGTCCACCGATGCTTCTTCCGTCACTATCCAATCCAACAATTACCCTGCCTACTATTTTGTAGACAGCAACGATCAGGCAGACGTAACCGTCCAGCCCGGCACCATCTTCATGGGCGGCGACGGCTCCACACAGCAGTACTGCACGATGCGGCTCCCCTTCACCGAGGATCTCGATGCATACTCCCTTGAGATCTCCATGAGGATCGACTCACTCATGAAGCCGAAGAACAACAGCGTATGGCGCGGATTTATCATTGAAATTCACGTCCCCGGCAAGAACAATCTGTATTTTGCCATCCATCCCGGCACCACCAGCTCGCAAGCAGTTGTTGCCATGATGACTACGGAGCGCTCGGCAACGAATGTTGTGAGACAAACCGTCAATCTCCCGACGGACGGCGGATTCCACACGTGGGAGTTCCACTTCGACGGAGAAGGCACGGCTACGGTTCTGATCGACGGTGTTCTTCAGGGCACGTTCCCCGGCATCACCCTGTTGACCAGCCAGACGAGCGGCCTCATTCAGATCAGAAACTCGATGATGTCGATAGAATCCGGCGAGCCTGCCGTTTACTTTGACCGCATCACGCTGATCTCCACCAACGATTAAACCATAAAAAAGGACTGCCATCCGGCAGTCCTTTTTCTTTTATATTATGCGAAATAGAGGGGGGCCTTCACGCCACGGATAATGAGCGGACGCTCCGCCTTGAACATCACGGTAAACACCTCGTCGTCGGCGATCTCCGTCACGCTGAGCGCTTTCGTATTGTAGCCGCGTGCGTCTCGGTAAGATTCCTCCGCGTCGGCGAACAGATTCTTTTTGCGCACCTTTCCGTCGAGCGTGAACTTGACGTCCTTTACGATTTTGTCCGAATCCTCAAAGTACAGATCCGCGTACACCTCCTTGGCACCGCCGAAAGCGAAAAACGTAAAGTCCGCGTCCGCCTTCGTGAGGCCGTCAAACACCCACGTGCAGGCGCCGAGCCGCTTCTGGTAATGCTCGATCCGATCAAAGAACAGTTTTTTGCCGTTCTCGCGGGGCGTATACGGCATCTCGATCGTGATCGTGCCGCCCCCGCCGATGAGGATATCCTTCACGTGCAAATTGTAAATGAGGTGCAGATTGAACTCGTTATAGTAGAAATGGTTGCCGAAGCTATCGAAATCGAAGCTCGGCCAGAGGCACACGGTAGGATCAATGAAGGAATAAGCGCGGATATCACCGCCCGGGAATCCGTGGTGTGTAACCTGGTAAATATCCGATTTCAGATACTCGCCCCAGCGATCTGCCATTTTCACGGTCGGGAACTGCGAGTCGCCCGTCCAGAGAACCGTCTGTCCCGCAATCACTACCTTCATGGCGAGGGAGATCGCGTTGAACTTGCTCGGATTCATGAACGCGTCATCGGGGGAGGCAAGAATTTCAAACTCAAGATCGCCGATTTTGTATTTTTGACCGGTGTGCGCACGGTACACGGGTGCGCCGCTTCTCTTTACCGCCTCTTCGAAAAGCGGCAGGTGCTTCATTTCTCGCTCCGGACGCGCAAGCTCGGAAAAAATCTCGATATTCTTTTCGGTAACGTCCGGGAAATTGTAGATGAAGCGCTCAATCACGCACTCATCCGCATACTTTTCCTCAAACGGGAAATAGGCGTAGTAGTGATCGAGGTGCGGATGCGTCATGATCCACGCGGCGATGATCGGCTTCTCCGTCGGCGTCTGCGCGCGCAGGCACGCGATGAGGCTGTCCGCTTCCTCCTCGCGGCTCCGTCCGCCGTCAAAGATAATGAATCGGCCGTCAGCCATACGGATGACGTAGGAAAGGCCGAAATCCGTCAGATCAATCTGGGTGATGAGCGGCTTTACACTGCATTTGCCGGGGGTATCCTTGAACGTGAGATACTGAGACTCGGGCTCGGAAACGATACGCATCTCCTTGATCTCGGGATAGTAGGCAACGTAGACCGCATCACCGTCCTTCGCGTACGTGGCGAACGAGTTTTTCCAGATATCGTAGGTGTCAACGTTCTTGTAGCCGTCCTTTTTCAGGCGCTTCAGAAGTTCCGCCATAACCTCTTTCTCGACACCGGCATAACTCTCCACGATCGAACCCTTGCCTTCGTCGGCGGTATATAAAATGGATTTGTATTCGTTTTCAAAAAGGTACATAAAAGCCTCCCGCATTTTTTCTTTATTATAGCATCGGCGGTGAAAATTGTCAACCGAAAAGCCCGTCTTTCGGGGGTATGAAAACGAAAATCCGCGCACTTTTCTAAAGGCAGCGCGGAGATTCTCTTTATGTATTTATTTGAGATTTACGGTTATACGGCGCTTTCTGAATAAAGCGGCAAGCAGGCAGAAAACGACTGCACCGACCGCCCCTTGGGTAAGATTGCCCGGAACGGATGCGACCGCCGCCGCGCCAACGCCCAAAACCACCGATTCATAAACGAAGTACCCGCCCACCATGACGAGCGCACCTGCGACAGCACTGCCGACGAGTGGAATGATCGGATTTTTGACGATCCGCGACAAAGCACCGCAGAGAAGCGCACAGACCGCCGCAGTAAGTGCCTTGACAACGAACGTGCCGGGCGCGTAAATGGCGTATCCCAAAAACAGATCTGCCAAAGCGGAGCCGAGTCCGGCCGCCGCCGCACCCCAGATCGGGCCGAGGAGAAAGCCGGCAAGGAGAACGAGTCCGTCGCCGAGATGGACGTACCCCGTCGGCAGGGGAATTGTGATAACCGCCGTCCCCGCGGTGATGAGCGCCGTGAGCACAGCGGCAGTAATCATTTTACGAAGCGTGGTCGATTTCATTGAAAAAACCTCTTTTCAAATGTGGCTTTATATCTTCATTTATTATACATAGCACTTCCGTGGTTGTCAACAGAAAAGCAACAAAAATCTCACCGGATTATTCCACGAACGGCATCATAATTGTACTGCACGGCTTTCCTATCTTTCGACAGTAATCAATCACAGATTTTGTACCCCTCGAATGACCGTCCCAAAAAGCCAAAACGGCATCACCATACTCAACGATTTTCCGATTTCGGACGATAGGGGCGCCGCGTCCATACATGCTGTATTCTGGCAGAAATTCAGTAAGTTTCATCCCATGTTTACGTGCGAAAGCTGCCGCACACGCGTCTATCCCCCTTGCACCGCCGGAAACGATCTCCGTACATCCGATTGGCAAATAGGCTGAAAAATCGTCAACACACGCATTCCTCGAACCGATTATCGCAACTTTCATAATTCCCTCCAAAAATCGTCTACTTATTTCAAGTATACTTTCAACATTATACCAAAAAATCATCTTAAAATATACTTAAAATCAAGTATTTGTTGAGGAATTATGAGAAACAAGGAAAATAAACACTTGGGACTCGAAATCGAGCCGGAACTGCACTACAAATTGCACTATCTTTCAAAATACGAAGGGCGCTCTGCGAACGGGCAGGTTCTGTACCTGATTCGCGCCGCCATTCGCGATTTTGAAAAAAGAGAAGGCACGATCGAATATCCGCCGAAAGAAGAAACCAAATAAAAATCCACCCGCATAGCGGGTGGTATTTCATTTTCGGGCAAAGCTTATTTTTCCAAAAGCGTCTGTACGGATGCATCCTTATACACGCCTGTCCAATCCCGCCGGAACGCGTCCATTGCAAGATCGGTCATGGGATGGGAAAGCATGGCGTCGAACAGATCCGGTGCCAACGTCACGCTCGCGGCGCCCGCCGTCATAACCTCAGCAATCTGCTGTGCGTTTTTAAAGCTGGCCGCCAGAATCTTGGTGCCGTATCCGTTTTCCGCATACAGGCAGGCAATATCGCTCACAAGCCGGATGCCGCCACCGCAGACCGTATCAAACCGATTGATATAGGGTGCGGCGTAATCAGCACCTGCCTCCGCCGCCAGTACCGCCTGCACCGGAGAAAAGATTGCCGTTGCGGTGACGGTAAATCCCTCCGCTTTCAAGAGGGGAATGGCACGCAACCCCTCTTTCGTTACGGGCACCTTTACAGCAAACGGATCGCCAAGCAGTTCATATAGATCCCGGGCATCGGCAAGCATGCCCTCCGCCGTCTCCGCCGTTACCTGGGCGTGTACAAGCCGATTTTCTGCCGCCAGACGCACGTCCGTGAGGATTTTTCTGAAATCCCCCTTCTCCCGGGCAATGATGGTGGGATTGGTAGTCACGCCCGCCACGGGATAATACCGGCAAAGATCGCGGATCACCGCCGCATTGGCACTGTCAATATAAATCTCCATGAATCTCTATTCCCTGTTTTTTATAAAAGTTATTCGGGAGGGGGAGCGGGGGAACCCCTTTTGCAAAAGGGGTTCCCCCGTCGTTTCTTCCCTATTCTCTTACGCCTGCGCGGCGTCTACGATCTTCGCGAACTTTTCGGGAACGAGGGATGCGCCGCCGATCAGGCCGCCGTCCACGTTCGTCTTCTGAAGCAGTTCAGCCGCATTCGCGTCGTTCATAGATCCGCCGTACTGGATCGTCGTAGCCTCGGCTACCTTCTCGTCGTACAGCTTCGCGATTACGCCGCGGATGATCGCGCAGACCTCCTCCGCCTGCTCGGGCGTTGCGGTAAGTCCCGTGCCGATCGCCCATACGGGCTCGTACGCGATGATGACGTTCTTCATATCCTCGGCGGAAATACCCGCGAGATCAAGCTTCGTCTGCATGGAGACGATCTCCTCGGTGATGCCTGCCTGACGCTCGGCGAGAACCTCGCCGAGGCACAAAATAACCTTCAGGCCGGCGGCAAGTGCCGCCTTCGTGCGCTTGTTGACCGTCTCGTCCGTCTCGCCGAAATACTGACGGCGCTCGCTGTGGCCGATGATTACATACTCCACGCCGCATTCGAGAAGCATCTCGGCAGAGATCTCGCCGGTGAAAGCACCTTTTGCTTCAAAATGTACGTTCTGCGCACCGATCTTCACGTTCGTGCCCTTGGCAGCCTGTTGTGCGGCGGCGATGTCCACGAAGGGAACGCAGAGGATCACTTCGCAGCCGTCCTTGCCGGCTACGAGCTTTGCAGTTTCTGCTACGGCAGCCTTTGCCGCAGAGGGGGTCATATTCATCTTCCAGTTACCGGCGATGATCGTTTTTCTTACAGCCTTGTTCATACTATTTCTCCAATATTTTTTATAAAGCTTTTTATAAAGGTACGGGGAAACCCTTTTTAAGGTTCCCCCGCAGTAATTCTTATTTATTCTCGAGGCAGGCGATGCCGGGGAGCTCGAGTCCCTCAAGGAATTCGAGAGATGCGCCGCCGCCGGTGGAGATGTGCGTCATCTTATCGGCAAAGCCGAGCTTTTCAACAGCTGCTGCGGAGTCGCCGCCGCCGATGATGGAGATCGCGCCGGATTCAGCAACAGCCTTCGCAACGGCGATCGTGCCCTCTGCGAAGTTTGCCCACTCGGAAACACCCATCGGGCCGTTCCAGATAACGGTGCCGGCACCGGCGATAGACTTGGAGTACAGCTCCTGCGTGCACTTGCCGATGTCGAGACCCATCCAGCCGTCCGGAATGGAGTCGGAGTAGATGCGCATGAATACGGAATCCTCGGCATACTCGCGAGCGATTACATTATCAACGGGGAGAAGGAAGTTTACGCCCTTCTCTTTTGCCTTTTTGAGAAGGCCGAGAGCGAGCTCCAGCTTATCGTCCTCGCAGATAGAGGTACCGATGGAATGACCCATGGCACGGAAGAACGTGTACGCCATACCGCCGCCGATGATGATCGTGTCCACCTTCTCGAGAAGGTTGGTGATTACGCCGATCTTATCGGAAACCTTTGCGCCGCCGAGAATGGCAACGAACGGGCGCTTCGGCTCTTCGAGAGCACCGCCCATGATGGAGATCTCTTTCTGAATGAGGTAGCCGCAAACAGCAGGCAGATAATCAGCAACGCCTGCGGTGGAAGCGTGTGCACGGTGTGCCGTACCGAACGCATCGTTTACGTAAATCTCAGCGAGAGATGCCATAGCCTTGGCAAACTCGGGCTCGTTCTTCTCTTCCGCTGCGTGGAAGCGAACGTTCTCGAGAAGGAGAACCTCGCCCTCCTTCAAGGCGGCAGCCTTTGCCTGTGCATCGGGGCCGACAACGTCGCTCGCCAAGGTTACCTTGAGGCCCTTCTTTGCGAGATCGTCAGCAACGATTTTAAGAGACAGCTTTTTGATATCGTCCTTTGCCTTTTCCAGAGCGGCAGCCTTTGCAGCCTCCTGCTCAGCCTCGGGCATAGCTTCGATTTTCTTCTTTTCCTTCTTGGAGAGAGCCAGTTTTTCATCGAGCACGTTGTGCGGGCGGCCCATGTGAGAGCAAAGGATTACCTTCGCACCCTTATCTACGAGATACTGAATGGTCTTCATAGCGCCGACGATACGCTTATCGTCGGTGATCACGCCATCCTTCACGGGTACATTGAAGTCGCAGCGGACAAGAACTTTTTTGCCGGCAACGTCAATGTCTTCAACAGTTTTCTTGTTATACGTCATAGTTCCACTCCTATAAAAATAATGATCGGAATAATAAAACAGGATATATATCGTCCACTCAATAATATACCACATTTTGGCGGATTTATCAACGGTTTTTTTGAATATTTTTTGTAAATGATAAGGTTAGTTTCAAACAGGCGGCGAAAGAAACCGCCGCGGCGAGATATCAGAGCAGAACTTTCGAAATTTTTTTGATTTTTTCAAAAAGAGGGTTGACAATAGAGACTTGTTCTGTTATAATATCTGTTGTCGCGAAGGTGTAGGAGATACGCTGGTGTAGCTCAGCTGGTAGAGCAGCTGATTTGTAATCAGCAGGTCGGGGGTTCAAGTCCGTCCACCAGCTCCACTCTTTTGCGAAAAGTGAATAACATGGGGGAATTCCCGAGCGGCCAAAGGGGGCAGACTGTAAATCTGTTGTCAGTGACTTCGGTGGTCCGAATCCACCTTCCCCCACCAAGCAAAAGCATCCGTAAGGATGCTTTTTGTTTTGCTTGGTGGGACTCGGAAGGTGGATTCGTGAAGCATGCAGATGCCGCCTCACAGTGCGCGGCATCTGCGCCCATAGCGCAGCCGGCAAAAACAGTCCGGCGGACTGTTTTTAGGGCGTGGTCTTAGCCCACAAGATTCCCGGATTTCCGCTTTGCGGAAAAACCGGGAATCTCGCAGAAAAAAACATCTTGCAAAACAAAATCCGTCGCTTTCGCGACGGATTTTCCTTTTTAATCCAATATAATTCCACGGGGGCTTCTCGTTACGTGCTCGAGCACGCGGCACGCGAGGCTATGGTCGTAATAGCGCTCCATTTCGATCTCGTACTTACCAAACGTATCCGAGAACTGCTTTGCCAGTTCCACGGCACGGAAATCGTGCCCCATTGCTTTCGCCGTTACGATCTGTGCCCAAAGTTCGCAGTATTCCGCATGACGGAGAAGCAGGCGCCACGATACGGTCTGGGGTCGGGTGGGCATATTGAGATGCGCCGATGCCAGCGTACGGAGACGCGCCGAGAGCTCGGGAATCTCACAAAGGCGCTCCGCTCTCGCAGGATCGTAATACGTAGAGACGCGCTCGTCGACGGAGCGTTCGCCTTCCATATACGCGAAATCGAACACGTCGGTGATCCGTTTGAGAATCGCCGCCGCCTTTTCCCAGTCCTTGCCGTAGATATGGGAGAAGTAATCCTTCTGTACCGCTTCATAATCGCAGTCGCGATTCATAAGCGTCTCGGCATAGATGTACGTCGGGAACGCGTTCGGATAACAGCTTCTCTGCGAGCCGTCCTCGACGTAGCCGTCAAGGCCCGTGAAACGGAGCGACAGAACGTCCTCGTACAGACGGCGGGCGATTGCAAATCCGCCGGGATCGAGGAACTGATGCCGCCAGAAGTGGTACTCGTACGAAAAGCACATACCGGGGAACACGTCCTGCCAGCTTCTGAGATACGCGAGCGTAGCGCCGCTTTCGGTGGGACGCTCCCAGGCGTTACGGACGTACGGTTTCAATTCGCACGGCTCGGTATTCTCGCCAATGCTGGACGTATACGAGCGGCTGATCGGTGCATAGAGGAGCGCGAAGCGATCGGGATTTTTGATCCGGATCTTCTCGGGCGCGAAGATAGTATCAAGGTACGCGATAAAGACGATGCGCGTATCAAGGCCGCGGGCGGTGAGTTCCTCGTCGAGCTCGTTCATGATCATAAGATAAAAGTCGGAGGGACGCATCTTTTGGCACTCGTCGCACTCGCAGTGGTTGCAGTTACCGTCGGACAGCCACACGTGCAGATAATCAATGTTGTGATGCGTTTCGGCGTAGTCCGCTATGTCTTTGGCAACGGCGGTGCGCACGCGATCCTGCGACATACAGAGATTCGTATAGATCGGGCTGCCGCGGAAGAAATCACGCTTGCCGCCGAGCATGGCGAGAACGGATTTCTGCTCCTCGGTGTACATAGAGGTATCGTACGTATTCGTCGCGTTGTTGTTCGCGGCGAAGCCGAACGGGTGTCCCGTCCAGCCGTGACCGATGTCGTGGAACATAAGGCCGCGCTTATTGATCTCGGCCTCGCACTGGCGCTTCCACTGCAGAATCTGTCTGTCGGAAACGGGCTCGGGAATCCGGTTCTTTTCGTTATGCAGGTGCGCGTAGTAGCGGTTGTAATACCCGTTCGGGATGAACCACTCGAGCATATACACGTTCATCTCAAGCTTTGCGTAATAGTCCGCGCACTCGAGCATGCACGTCTGGCTCTCGCTGCCTTCGTTGCAGAAGCCGCGGAAACGGTGATCTGCCATCTTGTGGTACTTGACGCCCTCGATATCCTTCGTAGGGACGTAGTCGCCGTCCACACCGGGATAGAGCCAGCGGCATCCGTTTTCACGAAGCAGGCGGTAAACAGCGAACAGGACGCTTCGGGGGTTAGATCCCGCGAGAATACCGCCCTCGGCGGTCGTGTCGACGTGGATGACGTCGTCAAGTGCCGGATCCTCCGCTTCCGAAGGAAGGCCGAAATCGGACAAAAGCCCGAGGCGAAATCCGTCCGTGGCATCGGGGTCGTAGATAATATCGATCTCACCGCACTCCGTCATCATCATACGGAGGTATTTTTTGAGTTCCTCCGCCGCGAAATCAATGACGTGATCCGCGCGCACTTTCTTTATCGTCAGCATACCGTTTTCTCCATTATGTACAATCAGTCAAGAATGATGTTGCCCTCGGGCTTACGGGTAAGGTGCTCAAGCACGCGGCACGCAAGGCTGTGATCGTAGTAGCGCTCGATCTCGATCTCGTGGCGGCCGAACGTGTCGCAGAACGCTGTTGCCAGTTCCTGCGCCTTGTAGTTGTGGCCGAGCGCCTTTTCCGTCATGATGTCTGCCCAAAGCTCGCAGTACTCGGCATGGCGCAGAAGAAGACGCCACGATACCGTCTGGGGACGGGTAGGCATATTGAGATGCTTTTGGGCAAGGGATCTCTCCTGGGCGCAGAGCTCCTTCACATAGCGAAGCTTCTCGACATGCGCGGGGTTGTAATAGTCGGAGATATCCTTATTGGCGGACTTTACGCCCTCCATATAGCCGAAATCGAAGGCGGCGCTGATCCCCTCGAGGAGACGGACAGCCTTTTTCCAATCCTTACCGTAGATGTGGGAGAAGTAATCCTCTTTGAGCGCTTCGTAATCCACGTCGCGGTCGGCAAGCGTCGCGCCGTACATATATACTGCAAAGCCGCTCGGGAAGAAGCTTCTCTGCGAGCCGTCCTCCATATATCCGCTAAGACCCATGATTTTCGTTGCGCGCACGTCCTCGTACAGACGGCGGGAAATAGCCATGTGTCCGGGATCAAGGAACTGATGCCGCCAGAAGTGATACTCAAAGGCAGTGATATTGCCGTCGTACACCTGTTGCCATTCCTTGAGGAACGCATAGCACTCCTCGGTGGTGGTGGGGCGCTCCCAGGCGTTGCGGATATACTCCTTCGCCGGCGGCGTTACGGTATCTTCCGTGATACTGGACTGATAATCGCGGGAGATAGGCGAATACGTCATAAAGAAGCGCTTCGGGTTCTTAAGTTTCATTACGCGGGGCGCGAAGAACGTATCCAGATACGCACCGAACGTAAGGCGCGTATCAATACCGCGGCGGGTGAGCTCCTCGTCGATCTCGTTTAAGATCATCACGTACCAGTCGGAGGGGCGCATCTTCTGGCACTCCTCGCACTCGCAGTGATTGCAGTTTCCGTCGGAGAGAGAAATACGCAGATAGCCCACGTTCCGATGCTTCTCGGCATAGTCCACAACGCAGTCCACGAAACCCTTGCGTACCCAATCGGTGGACATACAAAGGTTCGTGTAGATCGGCTTTTCTCTGAAAAACTCGCGCTTGCCGCCGCGCAGAGCCAGCATCGATTTCTGCTCCTCGGTGTACTCGGGCAAAACAAACACGTTATCGACCGTGTTGGTTGCGGGGAAGCCGAACGCACGGCAGCTCCAACCGTGGCCGATCGACGGGATGATAAGGCCGCGCTTGTTGCACTCCACCTCGACCTGACGGCGCCACTGGAGGATCTGACGATCGTCCACTTCCTCGGGGATGCGGTTTTTCTTGTTATGGAGATGCGTATAGTAGCGGTTGTAATACCCGTTCGGGATGAACCATTCGAGCGCAAAGACGTTCATATCCAGCTTCGGATAAAAGTCGGCGCATTCGAGCATGCACGTCTGGCTCTCGCTTCCCTCGTCGCAGAAGCCACGGAAGCGCATCTCCATTGCGTGGTGATAGTTTACGGGCTGAAGGGTGTCCACCGTGGGGATAAACTCGCCGTCGATGCCGGGATAGAGCCAGCGGCATCCGTTCTCTTTGAGAAGACGGTACACGGCGTACAGAACGCTTCGGGGGTTAGATCCC
This sequence comes from Eubacteriales bacterium, assembly GCA_045611685.1. Taxonomy (GTDB): domain Bacteria; phylum Bacillota; class Clostridia; order Oscillospirales; family CAG-272; genus SIG701. The sequence continues at coordinate 24,600 of JAZKXO010000044.1, forward strand.
GCAAGAATACCGCCGTCGGCGGTCGTGTTGACGTGAATGACGTCGTCGAGAACCGGATCCTCCGCTTCGTCCATCGGAAGACCGAAATCGGAAAGAAGTCCGAGGCGGAATCCGTCCGTAGCATCGGGATCGTAAATAATGTCGATCTCACCGCACTCCGTCATCATCATACGGAGGTATTTCTTGAGTTCCTCCGCCGCGAAATCAATGACGTGATCCGCGCGGACCTTCTTGATCTGAAACATAAATTCTCTCCTTAATATGTACATATTTTTCCACGATATAAGTATAGCATATTCGCCGTAAAAGTCAAGGCAAAACGAGAAAACCCGCCCATTCGGGCGGTTTTTTATCCTGTTATTCAGCGCATTCCGTAGTTTTCGAGGATATAGTCCATATCCTTATCGCCGCGGCCGGAGAGATTGATGATGATCGAACCGTTCTTCATCGTCTTGGCGAGGCGGATCGCGTGCGCCACTGCGTGGCTGCTCTCGATCGCGGGGATGATGCCCTCAAGACGGGACAGCTTGAAGAATGCGTCAACCGCTTCCTCGTCATCGACAACGTCATACTTCACGCGGCCGAGATCGCGCAAAAATGCGTGCTCGGGACCGGAGGACGGATAATCGAGTCCGCTCGCCACGGAATAGACCGGTGCGGGTTCGCCGTTCTCATCCTTCAGCATGATGCTGTTGAAGCCGTGCATGATGCCTTCGGTGCCGTACTGAAGGCTCGCGGCGTGATCGCCGAGCTTTTTGCCGCGGCCGAGAGGCTCGACGCCGTAGATCTCGACGGGATCGTTAAGGAAGCCCGAGAAGAAGCCCGCCGCATTGGAGCCGCCGCCCACGCAGGCGGTGATCACGTCCGGCAAGTGTCCGGTCATCTCAAGGAACTGCTCTCTCGCCTCGATGCCGACTACCTGCTGGAAGTCGCGCACCATCATCGGGAACGGGTGCGGGCCGAGGACGGAGCCGATGCAGTAAATGCAGTCCTTGTATTCCTTCGCGTACGCTTCAAAAGCGGCGTCACCCGCCTCCTTGAGCGTGGCAAGGCCGTGGGTAACCTCCACAACGTTCGCGCCGAGGATCTTCATACGTGCGACGTTCGGTGCCTGCTTTTTGATATCGACGGAGCCCATGTAGATATCGCACTCAAGGCCGAAATACGCGGCGGCGGTGGCAAGTGCCACGCCGTGCTGACCCGCGCCCGTCTCGGCGATGACCTTCTTTTTGCCCATGTATTTAGCAAGGAGCGCCTCGCCCATGCAGTGATTCAGTTTATGTGCGCCGGAGTGGTTCAGATCCTCTCTTTTTGCGTACAGCTGTACGTTGCCGAGAGAATTACTGAGCCGTTCGAGGTGAGAGATCGGCGTGGGGCGTCCCTGGAATTCCTTTCTGACGCGGCGCAGCTCCGCGATAAACTTGCGGGACTGGCAGATCGAGAAATACGCCTCGGTGATCTCCGCCATAGCGGCTTTCAGTTCATCGGAGATGAACACGCCACCGTACTTGCCGAAATACCCTTCCTCGTTCGGGTAATGCTTGAAATAGGTATCAAAATCTACGCCATTAAAAATCATAACGCTTCTCCTTTACGGAAAATTTAAAAAACAAGACCCGGCAAATCACGTCTGTGATCTGCCGGGACAGAAAACAATTTCTGCGGTGCCACCCGGATTGGATGAAAATCATCCCTCTCAAAGCGTACAATCATACGCCGACCTTTTCTAACGGAGTGTCCTCTCCGGCTTGCATTTCCGCGCGCCCTATGCAGGCCCATTCCCTATCTGCCCCCGTACCGCGCTCCCAGCATCACGCGGCTCTCTTTGACGGCTCACAAAAAGGTACTTCATCCTGCTCATCGGTTTACAGAGATATTATAGCACGCCGTATTTCCGTTGTCAATAGAAAACCCGCTTCGCTTCGACCGTTTTTTCATTTTCCCCTTGTGAAACGGAAAATCTATGTTATAATGATACTGTAACAAACGAAGTTTAAAAGGATGACGCCTATGAAAATCAAAACCGCACGGGCAAATTACGAGGACGTGGCGGCAAGACCGACGCCGCCGCACAAAAAACCGCTCCGCCCGAATATTGCCTTTCGCACGCTTCTGAAGATCGTTTCGGACGCGGCACTTCTGCCTGTCAAGCACACCTTCAAGAAAATCGGCATGGAGAAGCTCAGACGCGACGAGCCGTGTATGTACCTTATGAATCACTCGGCGTTCATTGATCTCGAGATCGCCGCCTCCATGATCTACCCGCGCCCGTTCAATATCGTCTGCACGTCGGACGGATTCGTAGGCAAAAACTGGCTCATGCGGCAGATCGGCTGTATCCCGACGCAGAAATTCGTCCCCGATCTCACGCTCGTGCGCGATATGCTCTACACGGTAAAGACGAACCGCACGTCGATCCTCATGTTCCCCGAGGCGAGTTATTCGTTCGACGGAACGGCGACTCCCCTTCCCGACTCCCTCGGGCTTTGCCTCAAAAAGCTCGGAATCCCGCTCGTTATGATCCGAACGCGGGGCGCATTCTCCCAGAATCCGCTTTACAATAATCTTCAGCTCCGCCGGGTGCCCGTTGAAGCCGAGATGGAATACCGCCTCTCCGCCGACGAGATCGCCGAGATGTCCGTGGACGAGCTGAACGCACTTCTCCGTGAGGAATTCTCCTTTGACCACTTCCGCTGGCAACAGGAGAATGGGGTGAAGATCAAAGAGCCGTTCCGCGCGGACGGGCTCAACCGCGTTCTGTACAAATGTGCGCACTGCCTCACCGAGGGCGAGATGCACGGCGAGGGCACCACGATCACCTGCCGCCGATGCGGCAAGACGTACGAGCTGACCGAGGACGGCTACCTTTGCGCCACGGACGGCGAGACGAGATTCGATCACGTTCCCGACTGGTATCGCTGGGAGCGCGAATGTGTTCGCAACGAGATCCTGCGGGGCGAGTACGCGCTCCACACCGAGGTGGAGATCGCGATGCTCGTCGATACGAAGCGGATCTGGTTTGTCGGCGAGGGCACGCTTGACCACACGGCGGATGGATTCCACCTTGTCGGCTGCGGCGGAAAACTGGATTACAAGCAATCGCCCAAGGCATCGTACAGCCTGTACGCCGATTACTATTGGTACGAAATCGGCGACGTGATCTCGATCGGCACGCCGAAGGTGCTCTACTACTGCTTCCCCAAGGGGGAACGGGACGTCGTGGCGAAAACGCGTCTTGCAACGGAGGAGCTTTACAAGATAGAACGGGAGAAGCAACGGAAATAAGGGTGCACAAGGGGGCTTTAAAAAAAGCCCCCTTGACCCCCAAAAACTTTTGAGCAAAAACACAAATCACGCCTGTGCCTCTATCCGCGCACAGACGTGATTTTTATATTGGTTTAAAGGCTTTTTGAAGAGGTTTGGGGGAGTTCTTATACACTTCTGAATCCGCGGCCGATGATCTCACTGCTTGAGGTAATGATGATAAACGCGTGCGGGTCGATCTCTTTGATCTTGTTGCGCAGGCGGATCGCCTCGATACGCTTGCACACGGTATGGATCATCGTTTTTTCTTCCTTTGTGTACTCACCAACCACCGTACTGGCCGTTACGCCGTGGTGAAGCGACTTGATAATAAAAGAGGAGATCTCTTCCCTCTTTGAGGTGATGACCACGAAATACTTGCAGACGTTGAAACTCTCGATCACGCTGTCCACAATAAACGCCTTGGAGAACAGACCGAGCAGCGAAAAGAGACCTGTCTGCACATCAAACACGAAGAACGAGCTGGCGGCAACGATGAAATCGACAACGAGAAGCGCCTTGCCCACGTCGATCTTCGTGAACTTGCGGAGAATGAGCGCCACGATATCCGTACCGCCCGACGAGGCGTCGCTGTTGAAGATCATCGCCGCGCCCACCGAGGTGAGAAGCATCGCGTAGATGAGTTCAAGCAGCGGCTGGTTGGAAAGCGGCACCTCCAGAGGCACGACCCACTCAAGAACGTATGTAATCGCGGAGTACAGCATACTGCAGTACACGGTGTTCAGTCCGGTTTCTTTGCCCAGAATGACAAACCCCAAAAGAAGGAGCAAAATATTCAGTGCCCAGATCCACACACCGGCGGAGATCGGCGTTACTGCCGAAAGAAGCGTACCAATACCGGTAACGCCGCCCGTAGCAAATCCGTTCGGAATCTTGAAGAAATACACGCCCAGTGCCAAAAACACGGAGCCGAGCGTCATCATTAAAAAGCCGGTACGTTTTTTCATTAGATATACTCCAAAAGTATCGTAATCTGTATGCTTCCCTATTGTAGCACAGCGAGAATGAATTGTAAATGATTCATGGAAATATTTTTGCAAATTTCCCTGAAAAAAGGGAAGAGGTTTGCACAGAGACAAAAAACGCACCCGCTTGGGTGCGTTTGCGCTGGCGTCCCCTCCACCGTCGCATAGTCGCGCTGTGTCGCTCGGTACTCTCGCTCCGGGCACTCCTTGCGGCGTGTGGTTTCACTCGCCCAAAACGATTCTCAATCGTTTTGGACTTCGCTACCCGGTTTCGAACCGGCGGCATGCGTCCGTTCCAGTGTAGGGTGACGCCTCCAAAACGAAAAAGCACCCCGTTTGGGGTGCTTCGTTTTGGCTCGTGTTGACAAAAAAGATGCCAACTGAAATTTGAAAATTAACAGGATTTAAAGTTATATATCGGTTTTATAATTTCGTAATCCGATACTGTTTCGCCTATGAATTCAAATATCCGCGAAGGAGCTTTATATGCCATAGGACATTCATCAATCGAACCTTCCGTGGCAGTTGTCGTATATATTCCTTCCATTTCTCGTTTGAATTCTTCTACGGTAAAAGCATATTTTGCATCTGTTCTGCT
>JAZKXO010000045.1:0-6574 GCA_045611685.1 Eubacteriales bacterium
ATAATCCCCGAAGGGGATTTTCTGCCCCCGCCCCCGCGGCAAAACGAAAAGCCTGTGCTTTCACACAGGCTTTTTCTATGAGATTTTTCAGTCCATCTTAATGTATTTCCCGTAAACCTTGAAATAATCCACGCCGCTCCATACGGTCATCACCGCCATGAGGATCGTCGTCAGATACGCGAGAACGTGATACTCGCGGCAGATTCCGAGCGGAATGATCGGCTCAACGAGCACCGTGATGATACAGATGATCTGCGTTACCGTCTTCACCTTGCCGAGCCACGCCGCCGCGATCACCTCGCCGCCGGCGGATGCCGCGATCAGCCGAAGCGACGTTACCGCGAGCTCGCGTGCCATCACAAGGATCGCCGCCCATACGAAAACGTAGCGGATCTCCGTACAGTACACGAGAATACCGAGCATCGCACCGAATACCATGCACTTGTCGGCGAGCGGATCCATCAGTTTTCCGAAATCGGTGATGAGATTATATTTTCTGGCGATCTTGCCGTCGAGCATATCGGTCAGCGCCGTGAGCGCAAAGATGGAAGCGGCGATCAGACGGATCGCCGTGTCACCGATCGGGAGCGGCACGCACAGAAATACCATAAAGAGGGGGATCATACATACCCTCAGAATCGTCAGCTTGTTGGGCAGATTCATTTTTGCCATCGTAAAAATTCCTCCGTTACATTACAGCCACGCCTACGAGATCGTAGTCCATAGCCTCGGTGATCGTCACCGTTACGAACGAGCCTTCTTCGAATTTCATACCGGCGGGCGAGGTGAAATATACCTTGCCGTCGATCTCGGGCGCGTCGTACGCGCTTCTGCCGAAGTACGATTCGGCAACCACATCAAAGCCCTCGACGAGCACCGTCAAAGCCTTCCCCACGAACGACTGCTTGCGCGCGGCGCTGATATCCGCCTGCTGGCGCATGAGAATATCGGCGCGGTCCTCGGCGATTTGCGGATCGATCCGATCGGGCAGCTGGAACGCGGGCGTTTCCTCCTCGAGCGAGTAGGGGAACACGCCGAGGCAGTCGAAGCGGAGTTCTTTTGCCAACTCGCACGCGTTCTCAAACGCCGCCTCCGTCTCGCCGGGGAAGCCGGTGATCATCGTCGTGCGGATCATAACGTCCGGCATCGCCGCGCGAAGCCGTTTTACCGCGTCGCGGATGACGGCGGTGTCGCCGTGGCGGTTCATCGCTTTGAGCATGCCGTCGTCGCCGTGCTGGATCGGCATATCAATGTATTTGACGACGCGATCGTTCATCGACATTTCCGAGACGAGCGCGTCTGTGATCTTGTCGGGATAGCAGTAGAGAAGCCGGATCCACGGGATCTTCGTCTCTTCGGTGATCGCGCGGATAAGGCGCGGCAGAGCGAGCTCGCCGTAAATATCGCGGCCGTATACGGTCGTGTCCTGCGCTACGAGGATCACCTCTTTTACGCCCATTTCGTCGAGCGTTTTCGCTTCCGCCACGACGTCTTCGATCGTCCGTGAGCGGAGCGGGCCGCGGATCATGGGGATCGCGCAGTACGAGCAGCGGTTGTCGCAGCCCTCGGCGATCTTCAGATACGCGTAGCCGTCGCCGGTGGTGATCACGCGATCGCCGCCCAGCGTGAGCGACTCGTGCGGATCAAAGCGCGCGTATTTCTTCGCGCCCTTCTTTTGGGTGAGCGCGTGGTCGATCGCATCCACGATATGATGAATGGAAGCGACGCCGAGAATGGCGTCCACCTCGGGCAGATCGGTTAAAATCTCGTCCCGATACCGCTCGGGCAGGCATCCCGTTACGATGATCGCCTTGAGGTTTGCGTTCTTTTTCAGCCACGCGACGTCGAGAATATTGTCGATCGCCTCGCGCTTCGCGCTTTCGATGAAGGCGCAGGTGTTTACGATCACCGCGTCCGCCTCGCTCTCCTCGGGGGTGATCACGTACCCCGCCTCGGCGACGTGCGCGAGCATGATCTCGGTGTCGGTGAGATTCTTCGGACAGCCGAGGGAGACGAAGCCCACGGTGAATTTGGAACGGTCTATGTTCGGCATAGCGGATTCCTTTCGAAAAAAGGATTTGTTGAGGGGTTCAAGGGGCCCCACTCCCTTTTTTACGGGGATATCAAACGAGCGATTCTTCCTTCTGTGCGACGCGGGCGATCGCGTCCTTGATCTCCCCGCCGGTGTATCCGAGCCGCAGAAGTGAGAGCACCATCTTCTGGCGCTCGGCAGGATCGGTGGGAACCTCTTTGAATTTTTTCTCTATGATCATGATCAGCGAGGAAAGATACTCCTCGTCCGAGACGGATTCGACCGCCGCCTGAACGATACTGTGCTCGTACCCGCGGTGGATGAGCTCCGCCGCGATGCGCTTCCTTCCCCAGTATTTCCGACGGTGGTACGTGTCGGCGGCAAGGAGCGCCTGCTCCTCTTCGCGGATCAGATCTCTCTGTACTGCCCAGTCGGCGGCTTCCTCGGCGATCTCGTCGGGGATGCCGTGATGACGGAGCTTTTGGAGAAGCCCTGCGCGGCTGTGGGCGGCGTACGAGAGGACCTCCTTCGTCCGCGCGAGAGCGCGGGACAAAAGAGCGCTGTGCTCCAACTTTACAAACTGATCCTCGGTGATTTTGTCGCCGGGCTTTACGCGTCCGAGCGGCCAAAGATCGGCGGATATGAGGAAATCCGAAGTCAGCTCGTCGGTCAAAACGGAAACGGCGATTCCCGCCGTGGAACGGAACACAGTCTTGATGAAATAGGTGGTCACGGTTTACTCCTTAAAATGAGCCGGCACACGCCGGACGGTGCAGAAAAAACGTGTAAGTCAGGGTGTAAGCTTATAGAATTCTCCCGTTCTCCACACAGAGGCGGCGTACGTTTTCGTACCCCGTGAGATTCTGTACGCGGAAATCGGGCTCGCACGAGGTGAGGATCATCTGATCGTCACGAAGCTTCGTTAAAAGATAGCGTCTTCGGCTCTCGTCAAGCTCCGAGAGAACGTCGTCGAGCAGATAGATCGGCTTCTCTTTGAGCATCGAGTGCGTCAGCTGTCCCTCGGCGATCTTCATCGAAAGCGCGATTGAGCGCGTCTGCCCCTGTGAGGCAAAATGTCTCGCGGGCATAGAGCCGAGCAGGATCTCCACGTCGTCCCTGTGCGGGCCGTGGAGCGTCGTCTTCGCGGAGATCTCCGCATCGAGATTCGTCATAAGAAGCGTCTTCATCGCCTCGGCATACGCCGTATCGGGCACGCCGCCCGTACCGAGTACGGGATCGGATATATCCCTTTGTATCGCCGTCGGCGCACAGCCGCTCGGCATGTATCGGAGGGAGAGATCGTCTCTGCCGCCCGAGAGAGAGAGCACCTGCTCGCGGGCGAGCACGTCCAGCCTCGTGAGATAATCGGCGCGGCACGATGCCACCACCGACGAAACGCCGGCTAAATGCTCGGCGAATACCTCGAACACCTCGTAGTCGGGGCGTCTGCCCGAGATCGCCGTCTCGCGAAGGAGGGCGTTGCGCTGCTCCAGCGTCTTTTTGAACGCGGTCATAGCACCTATGTACGCGGGATACGCCGTCGCGATCGCGATATCGGTGAACGCGCGCCGTTCAAGTGGGCCGCCCGATACGAGCGACAGATGCTGGGGCGTAAAGAGCACCGCCTTCAGACGGCTGACCATATCGGCAAGCTGCTTCTCCTGTACGCCGTCGCGGTACATCTGCTTTCGTCCCGTCTCGGGGAGCGTGAATTCGAGCGTGTTTGTTCGCTCCGCGCCTTCTTTTTTGTATTCAACCCCCACGGAGGCGAACGGCTGGCCGTAGCGGATCAGCTGCTTCTCCGCCGCCCCGCGGAACGATTTTCCCCTCGCCGAAAAGTAGATCGCCTCGAGCACGTTCGATTTCCCTTGGGCGTTTTCGCCCCAGAGGACGTTTACGCCGGGGTCGAAATCGATCTCAGCCGATTCGATGTTCCGAAAATCGGTGAGGCACACACGGGTGAGCGTCATCGTCAGTCTCCTTTCGGGGGATGGGGAGGTTTGTTATTCGTCAAAATCGGGCAGATCGTCCAGATCGAGAAGCGCGTCTCCGTCGCCCTCGCCGTTCAGATCGGCAAGCAGGCGAAGATCCAAGGGCTCGTCGTCGCCCTCTTCAAAATTGGCTTCGCGGTCGGCTTCGACCTTCTGGCGGACGAGATCTTCGATCTCTGCCATCAGCTCCGTATTGTCCTCCAGGAACTTTCTCGCGTTGTCCTTGCCCTGGCCGATTCTCTGACCTCCGTAGGAGAACCACGAGCCGCTCTTGTCCACGATCTCGTATTTCACGGCGAAATCGAGGATCTCGGACGCCTTCGAGATGCCCTGTCCGTACATGATATCGAATTCCGCCGTCTTGAAGGGCGGAGCGACCTTGTTCTTTACGACCTTGCAGCGGACGTGAGAGCCGACGATCTCACTGCCGTTTTTGAGATTCTCCGCCTTACGGATGTCAAGCCGTACGGAGGCGTAGAACTTGAGCGCCTTACCGCCGGGCGTCGTCTCGGGATTGCCGTACATCACGCCGACCTTTTCGCGCATCTGATTGAGGAAGATAACGATGCATTTCGTCTTTGATACGACGCCGGAGAGCTTTCTGAGCGCGTGCGACATAAGACGGGCCTGCAGACCGACGTGCGCCGCACCCATGTCGCCCTCGATCTCCTGCTGGGGAACGAGCGCCGCTACGGAGTCGATAACGACGATGTCGATCGCGCCGGAGCTGACGAGTGCCTCACAGATCGCGAGCGCCTGCTCACCGCTGTCCGGCTGGGAAACGAGCATCGAATCAATGTTTACGCCAAGGGCGTGTGCGTATTCCGGATCAAGCGCGTGCTCGGCGTCGATAAACGCCGCCTCGCCGCCCGCCTTCTGCGCCTCGGCGATCGCGTGGAGCGCCAGCGTCGTTTTACCGGAGGACTCGGGACCGTAGATCTCAATGATACGGCCGCGGGGGAGTCCGCCCACGCCGAGCGCGAAATCAAGGTTCAAAGAACCGGTCGGAACGACGCTCACCGCCATGCGCGGATTCTCGCCCATTTTGATAATGGATCCCTTACCGTAGGTGCGCTCGATCTGCGCGATGGCAACGGAGAGGGCTTTCTGTTTTTCTTCCGGCGTAGCCGGCTGTGCAAACGGCTCTGCCGCCGCAGATTTCTTTGAAGATTTCATAAAATCAACACGTCCTTTCCGATAAAAACCGAATTTTCGGCGATAACACGCCGAGCATACTTATACATAAATAATTATAGCACAAAAAAGCCTGTTTGTAAAGGGATTTCGGGCATTTCCTATGAACTTTTGTTCGGGATTCAGGGGGTCGGCGAACAAAAAGAAAAAGCCGGGCGAAGCCAACGTCATTCGCTGAAAGAAACACGGATGTCAATATGCACAACCGTTCTCCCCTACATTTTATATAATGTCAAAAAACGTCCCAAATGTTGCAAAAAATCGAAAATTCCCCTCTGAGCGGCTACCGCTTGGACAATAGTCGTCTCCCTCCCCGAGATGCGGCACGCATCTCGGGTGGTCGGGATACTCCTTTGTCCTGCGCCTTCGTCCTGCCCGCTTCATCCGCCACCGGCGGCGCGGTCAGGACTCACCCTGGTCCCTCACGTTGATTCGGGACAATCAAGAAGCCGCCGGTTCAACCGCAAACATTCGTGCAAAACAAAAAGCAGGCGAATGCCTGCTTTTTGTTTTGGTCGGAGTGACTGGATTCGAACCAGCGGCCTCTTGGTCCCGAACCAAGCGCTCTACCGAACTGAGCCACACCCCGATTTATTTTGCTTATTCTGTTGTAGGTTTTGCCAATGAAGAAAGCGCCGCGCTCCGCTTACGCTCGTCGAGATCTTCGATCCCGCCTCGCCTTCGCTCGGCTGCTGTATCCGCCCCCGTCACGAGAACCCCCAAAGCTCGCAAACTCACTTCGGGGAACCCCTATTCGGCGCAGCCTCGCTCACCTACCGAACTGAGCCACACCCCGATTTTCGCCTAAATATTGTAGCACGAAAAGGGTTTCGTGTCAAGAGGATTTCGTAGAATCTTTCGGTTTTTTGAAAAATTTACGCATCTTCGTTGCTTTTTTCGCCAAAGCAGGGTATAATATTCCCGTTATAGATATCTTTCGATTAAAAAAAGGGGGGTGCGGACCGTGGGCGTCTTTTGGCGTTGGATCTCGCGCGTGTCGTTTTTTGTCATCGCGGCGGCGATTTTCTTTTCTGTGATCCGCTATCCTCAAACGAGCGGCGCGACGCTTCATACACTCGGCGAGATTCCGCTCACGCGTGCGGCGACCGAGACCGTCCGCCCGCTCACCCGCCCGATGGCATCTCTTGCCGCTTCGCCCGCCGAAGCACCGGGCGGGGGGCCCGCACCGGCGGTGAAGGGGGATATTCTCGGGCTCATGTACCACGATCTGACCGACGATCCCCAAAAGGGCACGGCGTGGACGACGACGGGCGAGAAATTTCGTGAGGATATAGAAGCCCTTCTTGGGGCGGGGTATCGCCCCCTTTCCGTGGAGGATTACCTTGACGGGGCGTAC
>JAZKXO010000046.1:0-1637 GCA_045611685.1 Eubacteriales bacterium
ACCCTTTCGATCTCTCTCCACGCCGCAGATGACGAGGTGAGGGACAAGATCATGCCTATCAACCACCGATGGAACGTCGCAGAGCTCCTATCCGCCTGCCTTGATTGGTGGCGCGCAACCGGACGCCGCATATCCTTCGAATACACCCTCATCGACGGGCAGAACTCTTCCCCCGCCGATGCTGCTCACCTTGCGGGAGTGCTCAATTCCGCCCTTCGCGGAAAACCCTCGCGCGGTGAGAAATTCCCGATCCACGTAAATCTCATTCCCGTCAATCCCGTCCGCGAAACGGGACTTATGCCTCCCTCCCACGCGGGTATCGAGGCATTCCGCGAATCACTTGAGAAAAAGGGCATACGCGCAACCGTGCGCCGAAAGCTCGGACCCGACATCAACGCATCCTGCGGACAACTCAGACGACAGCATAAAGAAGAAGAAAAGAACTAAATTCATCATTTAACACACAGAAAGGTGTTCTCATGAAATTTTACGGAAAGACAGACGTTGGCACTCGTCGCACAGAAAATCAGGATTGCTTTGGTATCTATGAGATCCTCCCCGGGGTCACTCTGCTTGCAGTTTGTGACGGTATGGGCGGAGTGGCAGGAGGCGCAATAGCCTCGCGCCTTGCCCTTGATACCTTTGCGCAATCTATGCGCGAGCATATTCTGCCCGATAATCCCGAGGACGAGCCCGATCTCGGCAGTGTCGGTCTGCGATTTTCGCTTTCGGCTTCGGCATCCGAAGCCAACCGCGCCGTTTACAGAGAAGCAAAGGACTCGGACGGCAGACTTGAGGATATGGGCACGACGCTTGTTGCCCTTTTGGTGGTTGAGAACACACTTGCATATTCGCTCAACATCGGTGACAGCCGTATGTATGAGATCTCGGGCGGCAAGATCGAGCAGCTGACAAAGGATCACTCATACGTTCAGCATCTTGTTGACATTGGCGAGCTTACATACGAGGAAGCACAGACTTCGCCGATGAGAAATATCATCACCCGCGCTGTCGGCATTGACGGCGACGTTGTGGCTGATATTCATTCGCTGAGTCCCGCCCCCGGCACTCCGGATGCGCCCCGTTACCTCCTTCTTTGTACGGACGGACTTTGCGGTGTCATCAGCGACGAAGAGATTGCAGAGATCGTTTGCGCGGAGGGTGAATTGCGCGAAAAGACAGAAAAACTCGTTGCCGCCGCAAATGCCGCGGGAGGCCCCGATAACATCACGGTTGTTATCGCCGAACTTTAAAAATTACGGAATACAATTATAAATTATGGAAAAGAACCTATCATTCAAGGATCTCGTCGGCACCACGCTTGACTCGAGATACAAAATAGAAAAATGCCTGGGAACGGGTGGAATGAGCGTTGTCTTCAAGGCAACCGATCTCCGCGACGGCTCCGCAGTTGCCATAAAAATGCTTCGCGACGACGTTGCGGACGACAAGGAATCACTCAGCATCTTTATGAATGAGTCCAAAGTCGTTTCCATGCTTTCGCACCCCAACATCGTTTCGATCCGCGCGGTATCCTTCAAAACCGAGAAAAAATATCTCGTTATGGAATATATCGACGGCATATCGCTGCGCACCTATATGGACCGTCGCGGTGCGCTCGATTTTGACGAATTCAT
>JAZKXO010000047.1:0-6425 GCA_045611685.1 Eubacteriales bacterium
CACATAACGGCAGCCGTCAACGCGTCCTTTGCGCTCTTGTTCGGTTCGTTGGCATCGAAGCACTTTCCGAATTCTCCGGAATCCTTCACCATGTTTGCCCCTATCATGCCTTCCGCCAGTACGTGCCGTTCATCGTGTTCATCGGTCGCGTCGTACACTTCGCGCACAAGGTCAAACACTTCTGCGTAAAATCTGTGGTATCGGGTAACGTCTTTTTGTGCCGTGCGTTCACGGTCTCCGTAGTACTTCGTTCCGCGCCTGGTCGTGAACAGATTCAGCGCGAACGCGTCATTAACCCGCTTTGCGGCTTCCACGGAAGACAGACCGAAGCATTTAGCTACAAGGCTAACAGCGTCCCCCCATTCCCCGCACCCGAAGCAGTAAAACGTCTGCGTGTCGGTGTACAGATAGAAAGACGGGGTGTCATCTTGATGATTCGGCAACGGGCATTTGCACTTGAATCCCCGCGCACAGGGTTTGAGATCGGCGGAAGGCAGGAACGCACGGAAAACGTTTTCAATGTCCGTCCTTCTCCGTATCTCTTCAAACAGATTCAGCAAATCATTCATTCCGATTTGCTCCCTTCGTGAATTTGGCACACAAAAAAGGGAAGCCGCCCCTGTGTGACGTGCTTCCCCGAAAATACGCGCCCAGATATACCCCCGCCCCTGTTGCGCATCGAAAATTTTGGCAAGACAGAAAAACCCTCTTGACAAAGGAAGCGCGCGGGTGTATAATGGTACACGTACAGGGAGGAAGACAACGCCCCGCCTAAAGAGCCAGTCTTCAGTACTTCGCCTCGACGTCGGCAAACGTCGGGGTTTTTCCTTTTTCCTCGCTGTGAAACCATATATATATTATACAGCATCTCCCGCCATTTGTCAAGGGGGTTCATGCAAACAGCCCCCCTGTGTATAAATACTTGTGTTTTTTCTTGAAAAACGTGCCGTGAGGATGTGCTATGGGGCAGCCGCGCCCGAACAAAGGCAAATCAAGTTATTAACTACGCCCGTCAAGCCTCGCGGTACTCCCCCTCCCCCTCCCCCCTTATTTTCCGGTTTCGTCTCCGGCTTCCGGTTTTCGCAAATATACTATTACATAAGAGTAACTATGTTACTCGTAATAGTATATTTAATATAATAAAAGAAATATTGTCCGGCGGGAAGTCTTCTTCTACCCTCCAGAACGCTTTACAAGCCCCTGTGAGGGCTTTTTATTTTCTGCGGGTATTTCCCTCCGGATTCTGTTTTGTGCGCTTGTAGGGCTTCCACGCTTCGGAAAATAAGCCCATAGGAACGAACGGAAAACAACAGAACGGACAAATCATCACCCTTTCCCTGTGATCCGCTCCCACAGCGTTCTTTTTCGGGGTTTGGGATCCTCTCCGGCTCTCGTCCTGGTCTCCGGTTCCTGCTCGTCCTCCGGTTCCGGTTCGGTCTGTGCATCCGGTAAAAGGTTCACGCTCTTTGCATGAAGGATCTGCGCTTGTTCAAGGGATCTCTGTGCGCTCTTCAAGGCTTCCGTAGTGTCGGATAACTGTGCCGTCAGGCTTTCAATCTGTGCATTCTTCGCCCGTAGTTCCTCCCGCAGCAGTTCCACAAGCGCGGCAGTCACGCCGCTTTCCGGTTCTTTCTGATTCTTTCCGGTTTCTTCCGGTTCCTTTTCGGTATTTTCCGCTTTTCTTTCCGGTTCTTTCTCTTGCTTTTCGCTACTTTCCGGGTCTCTTTCCGGTTTTTTGCCCTCGCGGATACATTGCAAGTCCTCATCGGAAAGCGTGATCCTTCCGAATGCGTCCTTGCTAAGTGGGATCTGAAGCATCATTATCCGGTATCTGATCCCCGGCTTTGTCATGTTGAGAATCTCGGCGGCTTCCTTCAACGTGTGTCCCATTGTTCGCGCTCCCGGTCGGTTTTTCCCATTATACCGCATCCGTCAGCGTGTTGTCAATGAAAAAACGCCCTGTGACAGCCGCTCAGTTTTCCCGGATCGATGTTTCCCCCGTTCCGTCAATCTCTGTTCGCTCCCAGAGGTCACTTTTTCCCGGTGGGGGAGAGGGGTTCCCCCTCATGGCGGCTATACAGACGCTCTGCTCGCCTTCCACGCTCCCGGTCTGATCTCCGGCAAAACGTCCTTCGCAAGCAGGGCAAAGAGGGCACCACTTTGCAAACCCGCAAGCGGGGCTATGCACGGGTAAAAACTCCGCGCAAGCAATGCGTTTTGCCGTCAAAAACTGCAAATCCGCGCTTGTTGGTGAAGCATCCCCAAGCCCCTTTGATTGCCCTTCGGTCAAGCGACGCCCTCACGGGCTTATAATCTCCGCGTCCCTCTACAAGCGCAGGAGAAGGCGATTTAAGCGCGTTTTGTGCGTGAGGGGTATAACTATACTCCCCGCGCCGTTAATGCGTCAAAAACCGCCTTCTCATGCGTCTCCGTGCGTCCTGCGCGTTATAATCCCGCAAGCAGTCCCGGCAGCCGTTCAAGGGCTTCCCTCTGCTCTTTCATGCGTTGGTCGTAGTACGTCGGCTCTCCCGGCTTCGTGCGACGGTTCCACGCTTCTATGACGGCTTCCATAGTTGCCCGGTTTATTTCCGCGCCGCAGCATCCGCACTTGACGGAAAAAACGACGTGTTCCGGCCATGCTCCATCCCATGCGGCCGGTCGGTGATCCTCCCGCAGTAAAACGTCATCCCATCCGGCAGGCAGTTTCTCCGCTTCCTTCGCCCCGCAGAAGGGGCAAGGCAGTAACCCCGCCCCGACGTGATCTATAATTTTCCGTTCGTTCATGCTCTCCCCGCTTTCTTTTCTTCAAGGGCTTTCAGCTTCCGGTCAAGGGTGGGGCGGGTGATCCCCAGCTTTTCAGCCGCCGCGCTCTTCGTCATGCTCCCGTCTTTGATCTGTTCGTAAATTCCCCGAAGCATGGAATCATCAACGCGCTTTTCGTGTCCGTGATTCTTTGAGTATTTCCCCTCACGCTTCGCGATTGCGATTCCTTCCCGCTGTCTCTCAAGCATCATGGAACGCTCAAACTCTGCGACGGCTCCAAGCATGGTGAGGAAAAACTTTCCTTCGGGTGTGGTGGTGTCAACCTTCCCGTCTTTACTCCGAAGGTTCACGCCGCGCTCGTTCAGTTCCCGGACGATGTGCAGAAGATCTTCGGTGGATCTCGCCAGACGGTCAAGGCTGTGTATGAAAACCTCGTCCCCCGCCTTGACGGTGTTCATCAGCTTCCGCAGTCCGTCCCGGTCGGTGTTCTTCCCGCTTGCCTTGTCCGTGAAGATGTTCGCCCGGTCAATCCCCGCCGCTTCAAGGGCTTCTACTTGCCGCGCTTCATTCTGCTCCACGGTGGAAACTCTCGCGTATCCGTATCTTGTCATTGTCTTTCCCCTTCCCGCCAGTAAAGGCTAACTCATGCTTCGCGCTTTACGGTTCAGCGCGTCCGTTATTGTAAAATCTAACGTCGAAAAACCGTTTGTTTTTACGCTTTCCTTCGGTGTACGGTAACATTATATACGTTAAATTTTACACTCCTGCGGATTCTCTGTAAATCATTTTTGAATTCTATTTTACAGACGGGGAGAGGGAACGCCTGGCATGAAAAAAGGGCGGAGGATGAACAGCAAAGCCCCCCGCCCGTTATTGATTAAAACGCCCGTCCCTGATCCGTGCGCTTAATCCGCTCAGTTCCGCATCATGCGGTCAATCATGGTATCAATGGCTTCTTCGCCCTTTACCTTCCGCAGCTCATGGGGCATCAGCGTTTTTTCAACGTCCGCCCTTGCCGTGTTCGTCTTCAAGGCTTCCCCGCCGTCGGGCTTCACACCGTTTAGGCAGTACAAAAGCCCCTTGAATGCGGTCATGTGGTGTTCCGGGTCGGTAAGCAGTTCGGAAACGGTAAGCCCTCCGAAGCATCCCGCCGTCAGGCAGAATTTCAGCGCATCCCGGTCAATGGTGATTTCGTTCTTCATGTTTTCGCGTCCTTTCTCATTTTCCATCGTCAAGGTATTCGTCCTGTGCCGCGTTCAGCCCGTCCCAGACTCCCGCCCGGTAAACGGCAAGCAGACAGTCAGCGATTATTTCCGGTTTCGTCCGGGTGTCCCCGCCGTATCTTTGCCGCTCCCGTTTGGATTCGTTGACAGCTTTCCCGAAAACAAGGGAAACGTCTTTCCGGGTCACGTGTTCCATTATCGCGGTCAGTTTATCGTTCAAGGTAATTTTGCTTTCCCCTTTGAGGGTTTATTTCCGAACCGCTCCCACGCCGTCAGGAAACGCCCTGAATGCTGTATAGGCATCGGGGGAGGGTAATCCTTGCTTTCCCTCTCCCCGCCCTGTATGCCCGTACAGCCGCCCCGTGTGACGTGTAGGCGGGTGTCGGCAGGTTATTTATTGGCGGAAAATCCCGCCCGGATTATCCCCGCCCTGTACCCCTTGAGATACAAAGCCCTCGCCGCTTTCCTCAAAAGGCGCGGTCTCCGGTAGAGGTCATTCGACGGGGCAAGGTTTCCCGCTTCGGTGATCTCCGCCGCAAGCAAGAGAGCGGCTTCCTCTTCGGAAAGTTCCCGTTCTTTCTCATTCATCAGGCCGCGCACGGTGTCCGCATCAAGCCTTTTCATTTTTGCCGTCCCCCTGTTCCGCCTTCTTCCTCTCGCCCTTCCGCTTAAGGTATTCCCTTTGAATCTCCCGCGCACGTTCCGGGTGTTTTGCTCTCCACTCTTTTTGATACTCCCGCATATACAGCCGCGCGGTCTCGCTCATGATGTATTCACGCTCTGCTTTCATGTAAAAATCTCCTTTTCTACGCTTGTCCCCCCATAATAATAAATCATATGGGACTCACAGACACAAGACAGACAGACAGACAATAAATAATCACAATACCCTTAATATCATTACGTTTAATAGTATAGTTATTATTTTAACGCTTTATTTGCGCTTTTTAATAGTTTGTTTATTTATTTGCGCCTTTATGTAAAGCGTCTGTCTGTCTGTCTACTTCCTACGGGCTCCACTTTATTGATTATTATACCGGGTCAATTGTCAAACTGATTTTCAAGCCCTGCTCCCGGTCTCCGTCTCTCCGCATCTGAATCCCGCCCTTTGCCGTCACGCCGTAACGGTGAGCCGCTATAGCCGCTTCATGAATTGCGTCGGCGGGTTTCCTCATGCCGAAAACGTCTCCGTGCTTTTCGGTGAATTCGTCGTAGGTATAACGCACGGTCTGAATGTTCTTTCCCCGCATTTCTTCCGCCTCTGCTTTCAGCGCGTTCACAAGGTCGGCGGGGAGGGTTTGCTTTTCTTGTCTTAGCTTGTCCGCTTGTCTTAATTCGTTCCAGTACTCACGCGGGTTTCTTCTTGCCCTGTTTGCGTCGGTTAAGATCGTCGGGGTTATGTCGCTGAACCACGTTTCCGCGCCTTCAAACCGTCCCCCTGCGGCATCGTCTATTTTTTCGGTCGCACCGTCCAGAATCCCACCCGTAAACGGAACAATCCGGAAGCGCAGCGTCTTCCCCCTGCTCATGTTCGTTTTCGTGTGCATCGCTATTCTCCACTCGGTGCCCTCCGGCTGTGAAATGTCATCGTTAATCATCAGGATCGAGCGCACAGCATTTCTGATTTCCGAACTTCCCAAGAGTCCGTTATTTATATCCGCGTCCTGCTTTGCTTTGTTGGTGTGGACTATTGCCACGATACAAGATTCCGTTTTCATCGCAACGCGTGACAGCTTGTCGTTTATGATCGCCCTCATCACAGTTCCCTTTGACGTGTCGCTGTCTCCGATGTATGAAGACAGAGGGTCAATAACAGTCAAGCGATATCCGCCCTCGGCAATACGTTCTTGTAATGCCTTCGCGCCTTCGTCGGTGCTTAAGTCAATCCCGAAAAATCCGGGTGTGTCTTTTGCCAGATACCCGATATTTTCAGCCTTTGCGCGGCTTATTTCGTTCCGCGTCCTTAACTGTGATTCCGTCTCTTCGGAAGAAATATAAAGGCACTTCACAGCTTCACCGTCAGGGATAAGCCTTCCGCTTTCGGGTGTCGGTTTCTCCTGCGGAAGATCCCACCCCTGCGTTAATCGGGCAATAACAGCAGACAAGAACTGTGATTTTCCGGTTCCCCCTGCAGCACTTACAACGCAAACTTCACCGGCGGGGAAATACGGATACCATAGGTATTTCTGCGGAACAATCTTCACATTTTTTGCGTTCGTAGGTGTCGGAAGTGTCACGCCATTGTCACGCGGAAAATATCGGTCACATACGGCATCAAGTTTTTCCGATTCCACCCCGCACATAACGGCAGCCGTCAACGCGTCCTTTGCGCTCTTGTTCGGTTCGTTGGCATCGAAGCACTTTCCGAATTCTCCGGAATCCTTCACCATGTTTGCCCCTATCATGCCTTCCGCCAGTACGTGCCGTTCATCGTGTTCA
>JAZKXO010000048.1:0-6577 GCA_045611685.1 Eubacteriales bacterium
GTATGACATCTACACGGGTGGTGCGGACGGCATCTTCCTCTTCTCCGCTGTGAACTCTCTGTTCCTGAACAACGGCGCTGATCCGACCTACGCATATATGAACAACAAAGACGAAACCGTGAAGTGGTACACCTTCGAGTATCCCGCCTATTCCGTCTCCGACACGGTAGGCCGCACCGTCAAAATTTGGGAAGTTCCGACCTCTTTCAAACGCACATCGTATCGCAAACCGCCGCGCCTGCGTCTGCCTCCGACTCCGGCATAACAGCATATCAAAAGGACTGTCCAACGGGCAGTCCTTTCCGTCTTTTTGCCATTGTTCACAAAAAAGACACAAACGAAAGGAGAGGATACTGTATAATAAATGTAGCAATTTATTTTTCGAAAGGATATTTTTTATGAAAAAAAGAGGTATCAGTCTCTTCCTTGCGGCAGTAATGCTCCTCGGTATGATCCCCGCATCCTTCGCTACGGAGACCGCCGCAGAAAAAATCGAACCCAAAGTAATTTTTGATTACAACTGCGATGCGCTCAACGACGGTGTTGCCACCGCCAAGAGCAATAAAGCGCCCGCGTACTATTTTGCCGATTCCAAAACGGCAGGCGTAGAATCGGGCACGATCCTCGCTGATTCCGACGGCTCGACAGAGGGGTACTGCACCCTGAATTTCGACTTTGATCTTCCCTATCCTTCGCTCTGTCTCGAGATGGATATGAAGATCGAGTCTCTCATGACGCCCGCATCCTCCGCCCCCTGGCGCGGATTTACTCTGGAGCTCAACATCCCCGGTAACCGTATCGTGTATATCGCCGTGAACTCGCTCGGCGAGCCGGACAGCGACGGTAAAAACGCCGATATTTACACGTTCAAATCCGCCCGCTCGACCTCCGGCGCCGCAAAAGGACGCATCACCATTCCCACCGACGGCAAGTTCCATAAGTGGGAGATTCAGTTCAACGGTGAGGACGAGATCCGCGTGTTCATCGACGGAGAAATGCAGGTAGCCTTTACTGACATTACCGTAAACTCCACGGCAACCACAGGCGCGCTCCGTATCATCAACGGAATGAACAATCTTGCCTCCGGCAAGAACAGGTTCGTCTTTGACAACATCAAGCTGACCTCCGGCATCACGATGACCGACATGGAGGCCTTGATCGCCCCGAATTCGACAGCGAACAATTTCACGGTGCAGACCACCTTTGACGAGCTGCCCGAAAGCGGCGAGGCATCCTTCACGATCATCTCGAAGGATGATCCCACGAAGGTATACTCGCACACGTATAAGCCGTCGGATCTCGTACATTCCGAAACGGTTACCGACATCCCCTTCACGGGCATGTGCACCGTATCAGTGGCCGCTACCGGTGCCGTGAAAAAGACATTCGACTACTATCTCTACAAGAGTGTGGCGAATGTCACCCCCGGACAAACGCTCACCTCGGACGGATCCATGACGGTACATAAATTTGCAAGCCTTCATACAGCCGATCTCCCCGAGGATTCCTCGTGGAAGGAAAAGTTCTTTAAAAACGAGGACGGCTCCTTCGGCGGCGGTCTTACTGTGAACGCTATCGAAGAGACGGAGTCCTTCACCGTTCCCGTAAAATTGAACGGTAAATTCGCCGTGTACGTAGGCTATATGCCCGGCACGTATCAGTTCACCGTGAACGGCAGAAACGTATACGTTACCAACAAAAAGACGACCGGCACCTCCCTCGGCGAACGCTTCGCCATCGCCGGCGATTTCAAGAATGAAGAGATCACGATCACCAATACGGCAGGCTCTGCCGCCCGCCTCGCGTACGTCAAGTTCGTCGCCATCACCGACGATATGTATGAGAAATACGCCGTACAGAACGATGACAAAAAGCTTATGATGGATAACGACGGCTTCTCTATCCTCACGGGTGAGGGCGAGAACACCGCCGAGGTACTTCTGAAGGAATCCGTCATCCCGTACGCTGAGCCGATTGGTCTCGCCCAGTACAACTTCGCGATGTGGGTTACCGGCATGCTCAACTTCCCGAGCAAAACGCAGAAGGCGCTCATCGAAAACCGCCTCCGCGAACTCGGCGTCCCCGAGGAAAAGTGGCCCGAAGATAACTGGATCGTCGTGGACAAAAAGGGAGACGTCATCGACTGGACCGACTCCCCGATGCGCGATCTCGACAGACGGTACGTTGAAAACATCCGAAGCATCAACAAGGAAGGCATCCCGCACGAAATCCTTGCTGACTACATCACAAAGAACAACTACGGTGAGCTGTATGCATCTCTCCGTATGTCTGCGTACTATACCGAAACCGCCACCGGCGGCCAGTATATGAACGGCTCGATCTTCCAGCTGTACCCCGAATGGATCCGCGGCGGCAACGTTCAACTCAGCTACTACTACGAGGGATACCGCGACTACATCTTCGGCGTCCTTATGGAAATGGCTTCGTCCGCAAACGTTGCCGGCATCACGATGGATTTTGGCCGCTATCCCATGATCTTCGGTACGGAATGCACCGACGTAAATGAGCGCACCCGCATCATGAACGAGTTTGTGAAGCGCGTGCACGATAACATGCCCGAGGGCAAGATTCTGAACGTCCGCGTGCTCCATCCCACGGCGGTGAAAGCCGATCCGAACGGCCTCGATTACAAAACGTGGGTCAAGAACGGCTGGGTGGACCGCGTGATCATCGGTGAGCAGGGCCACGAAACGTTTGTTAACATATCCGAATACGCCAACTTCTTTAAGGATTATCCCGAGGTGGAATACTACGCGGCGATCAACGCCACGCTCTCCGGCCACGACAAGACAAAGGAAGAAGAAGCAATTATTGCCGCAGGCGGTACGATCGAGGGACATGAGTTTATGACCTTCGAAGAGTACATGCTCCGCGCCTACGATCTTTACATGGCCGGTGCGGACGGTATCTTCCTGTTCAACTCCATCGGTCAGCTGTACAAGGAGGACGGCCCCAACCCTGCTTATTCGTATATGAATAATAAGGATGAGATCGTCAAGTGGTACACCTTCGAGTATCCTGCATACGCACACGAAGAATCGGTCCGCTTCATAAACCAGTGGGAGGTTCCGGACGATTTCAGAGATCCGTCTCTCGCTCCCGCGGAATCGACGGATGAAATCATCGACGATCCCGGCTCGTCCGCCGATATGACCCCCGTGTTCGTGGGCATCGGCGCACTTGCCGTCGTTGTTCTCGCAATCGTCGTTATGCTTATTATCAAGAAAAAGAAACAGTAATATATCCCATACGGCTCTGCAAATGCGGAGCCGTATCTTTTTCCATTGTTCACAGTTGATTCATCACTCCGCGTTTCTTTTTTGTTACAATGAGTAATAATGACGGACATTATGTTCTTCGAAAGGATTTATTCCATGAAAAGACGTGCATTCAGTATGTTTCTCGCCGCAGTGATGCTCCTCGGCACCATCCCCTTCGCAGTGTACGGAACAGAAACCGTACCCGCAAAGGCAGAACCCAAAGTCATTTTCGACTACAACTGTGATTCGCTCGCAGACTCCGTTGTTGCCGTAAAATCGAACAAATACCCCGCCTACTACTTCGCCGATTCCACAACGGAAGGAGTAAAGGACGGCACGATCCTCGCCGATTCCGACGGTTCGAAGGAAGGCTTCGCCTCGCTGAACTTCTCACCCGAGCTTCACCATGCCTCCTTCTCCTTTGAGGTGGAGATGAAAATCGAATCGCTCATAACGCCCGACAACGAAGCCGCATCTCGCAGCGGCCTTACGATTGAGATCAACATCCCCGGCAGCCGCACCGTGTATATTGCGCTCAACAATCTCACAAAGAAGAGCAAAGACGGCACGAACGCTGATATTTACGCATTCAAGACGGCCCGTTCTGCCGAGGGCGCGGTAAAGGAACGCATCCGGATCCCCACGGACAACAAGTTCCATAAGTGGGAATTTCGCTTTGACGGCGAAAATGAGCTGCGCGTTTTCATCGACGGCAAGCTTCAGGTAAGCTTTCCCGGCATTACCGTAAACACCATGAGCAAATCCCCCTCGATCCGCATCACCAATACGGTGGCCAACCGCATCTCGGGCACGAACCGATTCATCATCGACAATCTGAAGCTGACGGCGCCGCTCACCACTGCCCATATCGAAGTCGCCGTCCGCCCCGGCTCGACGGCCGATCGTTTCACCGTCAACACCGAGTTTGACGAGATGCCCGATGACACCACGGTGTATCTGGAGATCTCCCCGAAAAACGATCCGACGAAAGTTTACACCTATTCGTATAAGCCGACGGGTCGCATCCACGCCGAAACACTCACCGATATCCCCTTCACAGGCATGTGCACCGTATCCGTATTCGCTACGGGCGCTCCCCAAAAAACGTTCGATTACTATCTGTACTCAAAACTCGACACCGTCGCATCGGGCAGTTCACTCACCTCGGACGGATCTATGACGGTGTACAAATTCGCAAGTCTTCATACAGCCGAACTGGCTGAGGATTCCTCGTGGAAGGAAAAGTTCTTTAAAAACGAGGACGGCTCGTACGGCAGTGCTCTTACCGTGAACGGCATCGAACAGACGGAATCGTTCACCGTTCCCGTAAAGCTGAACGGTAAATTCGCCGTGTACGTTGGCTATCTGCCCGGCACGTATAACTTCACCGTGAACGGCAGAAACGTATTCGTTACCAACAAACAGACGGCCGGCACCACGATCGGCGAACGCTTCGCCATCGCCGGCGATTTCAAGAATGAAGAGATCACGATCACCAACACGGTAGGATCTGCCGCCTGTCTCGCCTACGTCAAGTTCGTCGCCATCACGGACGAGATGTACGAGATCTACACCGTGCAGAACGACGAAAAGAACCTCATGATGGACAACGACGGCTTCTCTATCCTGACGGGAAACGGCTACGACAACGCCGATTACCTCATCAACAAATCGGTCGTTCCGTACGCCGAGCCAATTGGCCTCAGTAAATATAACTTCTCGATGTGGGTTACCGGCATGCTCAACTTCCCGAGCAAAACGCAGAAGGCACTCATCGAAAACCGCCTCCGCGAGCTCGGCGTCCCCGAGGAGAAATGGCCCGCGGACAGCTGGACCATAGTGGACAAAAACGGCGACGTCATCGACTGGACGAATTCTCCGCAGCGCGAGCTCGACAGACGGTATCTCGCCAACATCAGAAACATCAACAAAGAAGGCATCCCCCACGAAATCCTCGCCAACTACATAACAGAAAAAGGCTACGGCGAGCTCTACGCCTCGCTCCGTATGTCCGCATATTACACGAAAAACGCGACGGGCGGCCAGTATATGAACGGCTCGATCTTCCAGCTGTATCCCGAATGGATCCGCGGCGGCAACGTTCAACTCAGCTACTACTACGAGGGATACCGCGACTACATCTTCGGCGTGCTCATGGAAATGGCATCTTCCGAAAACGTAGCGGGCATCACGATGGATTTTGGCCGCTATCCCATGATCTTCGGCAAGGAATGCACCGACATTAAGGAACGCACCCGCATCATGAACGAGTTTGTAAAGCGAGTACACGATAATCTGCCCGAGGGAAAGGTTCTGAACGTCCGCGTTCTTCATCCCACGACATCGAAAGCGCTCTCTTGGGGACTTGACTACAAAACGTGGGTAAAGGAGGGCTGGGTCGACCGCGTCATCATCTCCGAGCAGGGCCACGAGAGCTTCTTTGAGATAGACGAATACGCGGCTTTCTTCGAGGATTATCCCGAGGTAGAGTATTACGCAGGCATCAACGCCACGCTCTCAGGCCACGATAAAACGAAGGAGGAGGAAATAGCGGGACAGCAAACAGCGCCCCGTACGTACCTCACGGTGGAACAGTATCTCCTGCGCGCCTACGAGCTCTACATGGCAGGTGCCGACGGTATCTTCCTCTTTAACACGATCAGCGCTATGTACCAGGAGTACGGCGGGCCCACCCCTACGTTCGCATATATGAACAACAAGGACGAGATCGTCAAGTGGTACACGTTTGAGTATCCCGCATATGACGTGTCCGAAACGATCCGCTTCATAAACCAGCGGGATGTCCCCGAGGACTTCCGTCTGGGCGGCACTGCTCCCTCTGTGGATCCCGACAACTCCACCACTAATACTACTGCAGCTACTACCCCCGGAACCGACGTTCCTCCGTCGATCGGCACGACCGATATGACCCCCGTATTCGTGGGCATCGGCGCTTTTGCCGTAGTTGTTCTCGCTATCGCAGTTATGCTTATCCTAAAGAAAAAGAAATCTTAAATGACAACCGACTCCGCTTTGGCGGAGTCGGTCTTTTTCGGCATAATTTACAGTTTCTTCATCAATAAACGAGCTCCGTTTGCTATAATGGATAGTAGTATCCATTACTCACTTCATGAAAGGATCTTTCCCTATGAAAAAACGCGTCATCAGCCTTTTTCTTGCACTCTTGATGCTCGTTGGCATCGTGCCCGCATCGTTTGCAACGGAAACGGCATCCGCAGAAGTAACCCCCACGGTCGTTTTCGACTACAACTGTGATTCGCTCACAGATAAGCTTA
>JAZKXO010000049.1:0-1622 GCA_045611685.1 Eubacteriales bacterium
GGAACGAAAGAAAGAAAACGAGTGACATCAAGGCGAAAAAGAAAGGTATGCCGATGAGAGGGCGGAAAAGCAGACGGTCAACAGCATCCGTCCGTGAGAGGATGTTTTGTTTTTTCATGGAAGCTCCGTTGAAAATGGGAATCGGTATATGTGTATGAAGAAAAATACCGAAATATGCGTGGGGAACGGTATTTATCTTTGAAAATTTACACTTTTCAGGTAGACTTTTCACCAAAAATATTGTATAATAAAAAGTAAGATCAAGAAGAAAATCCGTTTTGCGGGAAAGCACGATATCCCGCTTTTCTGAAAGGAAGATAAATATGTATCAGGTTTTGGAACTCAATCCCTATTTGTACCCCTATCAATCTTATATTGATCGCCGCATGGAGCTTTACCGCAAAACGCGCGAATGGCTGGCTCCCGACGGAGAAAAGCTCTCGTCCGTTGCCGATATGCACGAGTATTACGGCTTTCACCGCGCGGACGGCGGCTGGTATTACCGCGAGTGGGCGCCTTCCGCAGAGCAGCTTTATCTGACGGGCGATTTCAACCGTTGGAATAAAAGATCCCATCCGCTCAGACGTCTCGGCGACGGCACGTGGGAGATCTTCCTTCCCGGTGAAAACGCGCTTTGGGACGGCTGTAACGTGAAGGTCGTCGTTCAGACCTTCTATGACCGCAAGGAAAGATTGCCTCTCTTCACGCGCTACGCCGTGCAGGACCCCGACACGATGGTATGGTGCGCGACCATCCGCGACGAGGAGGACTTCGTCTGGACGGACGGAAATTTCAAGGGAGAAAAGAATCTTTTCATCTACGAGGCGCACACGGGTATGGCGCAGGAGGACGAGAAGGTCTCCACCTACCGCGAATTTACCGAAAAGATCCTGCCCCGCATTAAAAGGGCGGGCTATAATACCGTTCAGCTGATGGCGGTCATGGAGCATCCGTATTACGGAAGCTTCGGCTATCAGGTTTCCAATTTCTTCGCCCCCTCCTCCCGATTCGGCACGCCGAACGATCTGAAGGAGCTCGTCAATACCGCACACAGCATGGGGATCCGCGTTCTGCTCGACCTCGTGCATTCCCACGCCGTCAAAAATCACGCCGAGGGCATCAATATGTTCGACGGCACCGAGTACCAGTTCTTCCACGATGGCGGCAAGGGCGATCACCCCGCCTGGGGCACCAAGTGCTTCGACTACGGCAAGACCGAGGTTCTGCACTTCCTGCTGTCCAACCTGAAGTTCTGGATGGAGGAGTACCATTTCGACGGCTTCCGCTTCGACGGCGTCACCTCCATGCTGTACCACGACCACGGCCTGGGCACCGACTTCAATTCCAACGACAAGTACTTCTCCTACAACACCC
Source organism: Eubacteriales bacterium (assembly GCA_045611685.1). Taxonomy (GTDB): domain Bacteria; phylum Bacillota; class Clostridia; order Oscillospirales; family CAG-272; genus SIG701. Next base: position 1,375 of record JAZKXO010000049.1, read on the forward strand.
ACACCGAGGCCATCACCTACCTGCAGCTGGCCAACGAGCTGATCCGTCAGGTCAATCCCGACGCCATCACCGTTGCCGAGGATATGTCCGGCATGCCCGGTATGTGTCTGCCCATCGAGGACGGCGGCGTTGGCTTCGACTACCGTCTGGGCATGGGTCTGCCCGATATGTGGATCAAAGCCGTCAAGGGTCAGGATCAGTTCTGGGACATCAACAAGATGTGGGGCGATATGTGCCTGCGCCGTCCC
>JAZKXO010000050.1:0-1448 GCA_045611685.1 Eubacteriales bacterium
CCCCGTGGCAAAAACGGGTGCGGATCTGACGATCGGCTTCAACTGCCGACTGCTCGTGGAAGCGCTTCGGAATATGCCCGATACGGCCGAGCAGATCCGTCTGTGCCTCAATTCTCCTCTCACGGGAGTTACGATCGAGGAAGCCGGCGGCTCGGGCAGCCGCGAATATATTCCCGGTCTGTATCACGAATCGGATGATGATTTTAAGGAAGTATTCCTCGACTACATCATGCCGATCCGCATGAACAAGTGAGAAGGGACCGAGAAAACTGTCTCTTACGTGGCGATACTAACCGCACAAAGCGAAAAAATTACGGAGAAAAACTATGTACCTGCATATCGGCGGAGGCGTGATCCTCCGCGATACGTCCATCATCGGAATCTTTGATCTGGACGGAAAAGTAACGACGCCCGATACGGCGGATTTTCTCCGCCGTGCGGAGAGGGACGGTATCACGTCCATGGCAGGCGACGATCTGCCGAAGTGCTTCGTGCTTACCTCACCCCCGAGAAACAGGTCCGGGAAGAAGAAAGTCGTGTTTTCCCAGATCTCCGCGGGCGTTTTAGCCAACCGCGGCGACTCTTTGACGGGGATCTGACCCCTTTAAACTACGCTTCATCGAAAGGAATTATTATGCCGAACGAAAACGAAATCATGGATCAATACGAGGACGAACAAATACAAGTCCTCAAGGGTCTGGACGCTGTCAGAAAGCGCCCCGGTATGTACATCGGTACGACCGGTCCCCGCGGTCTGCATCATCTGGTGTATGAGATCGTGGATAACTCTATCGACGAGGCTATGGCAGGCAGATGCGACAAGATCGACGTCGTTCTGCACGAGGACGGCTCCGTTTCCGTACAGGATAACGGCCGCGGCGTGCCCTCCGGCTTCAATCAGGAGGAAAACCGCCCGACGCTTGAGGTCGTATTTATGATCCTGCACGCCGGCGGCAAATTCGGCGGCGGGGGGTATAAGATCTCGGGCGGTCTGCACGGCGTGGGTGCGTCCGTCGTAAACGCGCTCTCCGAGTATATGGAAGTGGAAAACTGCCACGAGGGCAAGATGTACACCTTGAAGATGGAAAAGGGTGAGATCACCGTTCCGTTTCAGTGCCGGGGCGATGCCGGCGACAGACGCGGTCTGTACGTTCGCTTCAAGCCCGATCCGGAAATTTTCCGTGAAACGGTCGAGTTCGAGTACGACACGCTTCTCAAACGCCTCCGTGAGCAGGCGTTCCTCAATGCGGGTGTCAGGATCACCTTGACCGATCTGCGCTCTGAAAACGATATCGTGGACGAGGAGGCAGGCACGCACACGCACCGATGCGACGATCTCTGCTATGAGGGCGGTATCCGCTCATTCGTCACGCATCTGACCGGCACGAAGACCGTTTTGCACGACGAGGTCATCTACATGAAGGCGGAGAAGGGCGATATCACCGCCG
>JAZKXO010000051.1:0-32380 GCA_045611685.1 Eubacteriales bacterium
GTTGTACGACTGCATCGCCTGTTTCAGCGCTGCCGCCGCAATGTAGATCACCGCACCCGATCGCGCCGACAACAGAGCGAGCGCCCAAGCCAACGCCGCGACAAACATCGTTTTTCCGTTTTTGCGCGGTATGAAGATAAACGCCTCTTTGATCCGCCGTTCATTGGTCCCCGGTATGTAAAAAATCAGAATCCCGTAGACAATGAATTTTTCCCACGGTTCCAACAGAAGCGGCGTTCCTTTCAGCGGTGTTCCGTTCAGCCGTTCGCCTTGCCGGTGTGTAAACGATGTCTCAATGGTTCCGATGACATAGTCAGCTTCTGCTGTGTCGATCTCCCATCTTCCCGAAGCAAGATCGCGCACAAACCGTTTGCAGGCTTGCTTTAACTCACGACATGCTTTTTTCCTGCCGGAAACAACCGCATCGACATATTCCCGGACTTCCTGCCAATATGTGCCGCCGATTTCAATATCAGCGATTTCCGACGAAGCCATTCAAAAGCCTGTCCTTTTTGGATTCTTCCGGAGGCTTCTCAAACGCGCCCTCTCTCAACCGAAGCAAGCCGCCCGGTGTCAGACCCAGCGCGTTTTCGATGGCAAGCATATCGCGCCGCAATGCTTCCAGCGTCGTCACAAGTGGATTCTTTTTTTCGCCCTGCGCACCGTGTACCGTACACTGATAGCCTTCGTCCGCATATCGCTTGTTCAGTTCGTCGTATTCTTTTCGCATTCCGACATACCGTACAATCGTATCGTCAAACTCCGGCTTATACACGCCGATTGCCTTCATCCGCTCGACGATCTTTTTCTTCGATACCGCCATCAAAAACCACCTCCAAACTTTTTTGGTTTCACGCGCGTGCGACCCCGGGGAGGGAAAAGGCTACCCTCGCCATTTGAGGTAGGTTACCCGTTCCGCTCACCGACATGGGCGGGTACCTCCCTTCTCCGGATGCATCGCATTGTGGCAAGCCTCGCACAGACTTTGCAGGTTTGTCAGATCGTACGCACGCTCCGGCTTTACCTCAACGGGTTCGATGTGATGCACAATCTTCGCTTCACGTTTCCGCCCATATCTCAGGCATCTTTGGCAAAGATACTTATCACGCCTCTTGGCTTTTTCCGCCAGCTTGATCCACCGATAACTCGCATAGTCCATCACATCACCCCGCAATCGTTTGTTAATTTTACCCGCCATCCAACCCCGCACCAAATACACCGGTACTTCTGCTGACTGTATTGTATCACAAACGCCCGCCAAACTACTCGCATCTTTTCTTTGCGCGAGTTTTTTTGCGGGATTTTTTCAAAAGTCCCGCATTTTCCGCCCACAAACGACGCGCTTTGTCGAGCGTTCTCCACACCTGCGACGGTGATAAATGCATCTCATACGCGCACCGCGTCGTGACTGCACCGCGCTTTTTGTGCGGCAGATGCCCAAGCGGTGACATGTACACTGTCCGCACAATCTGTTCCTCCTGCGCGTTGAGGCAGAGCAGTGTTTTTTTTACGGCTTTTCCTCGCTTTGCGGACACAACACCGCCTTCACGTTCCGCCGCCGCGTACTCCGCAAACGCATCAAGCGCGTCGTCAAAATAAAACTCTTTGATCAATCGCATGTCGCCTCCATCCCCGCAGCTCTTGCCGCCGCGCTTAAATATTCGTCATCCTCGCCGTTGTATCTTCGCTCCTCAGGCTGCAGACTGTTCCACGGATACAAATCGCCCGGATGACCTTGTCTTGTTGTCGCCCATCCCGCGACATTGGCGTTTGCGCGAATCAGCCGCATGTGTATGTAGTATCCCTTGTCGTACGGATTGTATTTGCACGTCCATCCGTCTACGATCTTGAAGCCCGGAAACATATCAAGCAACTGCGTACGTGTGAGATTGTGTGCACACAAATCCTCGCACACCGATCGCGTAAATGCTCGGTTTATACGCCGCGCTTCTGCGTCTTCATCCGGCATCGGTTCCGGTCTGATCAGGTTCTTCGACGTTGTGTAAGACCGCTCCCATCGTTCCTGCTTCTTTGCCGTGTATACCGCAAGATCGGAATAGCCGTTTTCCGAAAATTCGAGGTGCTCCGCAAAGCACCTCTTACTTTTCCGCCACACGGCAAGGATCACATCTTTTGCAACACCGCCCGAAATGATCAGATGGTGATGCGTCCGTCCCGTCTCGCATCCGCGCTCGGTCGCATAGACGTATTTCAAAACCGCATCGGCTCGGCGAAAGATCGAACGCAAACGCCTGATAAAATTCTGCACGTCTTTTTTCGCCTGCTCCATCGAATCCGTATACATACCGTCATCGTAGTCCAGCACGATCATCCACGACGACCGATCAAAATTGAGATTGACCAGCCGCGATACCTCACGCATTTTACGTCTTCTGTTGACGCGCTCCTGCACGTCGGAGGTCGGCCTCCAAGCCGCCCTCCGACCCTTACCCGTTTTTTTCATGGGATACGCATCGATCTCGACAATCTCCCCGAGATCATATGCAAGTGCCCTTGTTCTGGTCTGTCTGCTCATGTTTTAACCTCTCATTTATATATAACAAATCATCGTCGATTTGTTAATAGTTCATCCGAGCTTCGGAGCGGCACTGAAGCCGCTCCTGTTGTATTGCTCTTTTTACAGATAATTATTCCGAAACACCGTCCGGAAATCATCAATGTTCCACCCATACTGATCCATTGCATACCGTTGCGCGGATCGCTTCATGGCAAGATCAAGCGCACGGTTACGATGTACGCCGTCCGCGCCCCTGTGACACCTCCACCCGCACAGATGCCCCCAAAGCCCGTACCGTTTGCTTTTCTGTCGGTTTTCGCCTCCGAAAATTTCATGACGGTCAAGCGGATCGGCAGTACCGTTCTTTCCGCACAACAGGCATCTGTATTCATCGTGTCCCGGTATGATCGACGGTGCATAGCCGTTTCGGTCAAGTTTCGCGCCATATTCGTTTTTCATGACTGTAATTCATCTCCTCCGATCATTCGCCCACAAGCAGGGCAGAACCGCGCCGGAACACGGTGGAACTCCTCTTTGTCCTCCGGCTGATGCGTCCGTGCAAAGACCCAGAAGATGTCCTTGTTTGCTTCGGTGATGCGTTCGCATACCTTACACATGCTCAATCATCCCTCTCCATGTTGATCGGTGTCCCAACCGTGCCAACGCTGCCGGAACTGTCTGTCGGCTTGAAAAACTCACCCGGCATCGGATACATAAATCGAAACATCAGATAATTCGCGGCATCAACAAGATGCTCGGTGTTTCCGTCCTTTTTGAACGCTTCAAGACACCGCTCTGCCGTTGCAATTGCATCTACGCGACCTTCGCCGAAATTTTTTCGTGCAGAGCCGTACTTGTGATAGGATACCTCCACGCGGTATTGGCGCTCTTTATCAAATTGTTCTGAATAGTCAATCATTATTTATCACCTCCTGTCAATGCCTGTTCGGCTTCTTCGCGGGCGAGGAATACTGTTTTGCCGATATCCGTGTCGTGAAAAAGAAGAGTACCCGGACATAAAAAGCTCATTCTTGTTTCGAGGTTACCGCGTATGCTTATCGCGATTACCGTTGTTTCGTAAATTTTTCCTCCCGGCGTAGTTATGTACACCACATCCCCAACCTTACACGGCGGCACGATCACGCCGTTTGCGAGAAGGTGGTCGGCTATAAGTCTCGGAACACAGTCTTTTGGCATCTCTTTGTCTCGGTACCCACATTGAAAACAACTCATTGAAGTGCATTCCTCTCTGGCTTGTACCACCAGTTCAATCAATCTATCACGCATCAGATTCACCGCCTTTCATCTTCGCTCCGCAGTTCGGGCAGTACCTGAATTCATATTCGTAATAGTACAACTCGCCATCATCTTCATCTGTGATAACTCTTGACCAACCTTCCAAAGTAATGCCGCATACCGAACACTTAAATTCATCAACAGGATGCACCGCCCCAATGTTCTCTCCATCTCTCTGCTTGCGGTATCCCATTTCATAAAGGGCTTCGGCAGTTCTAAAACAATCTACTGTTAGGAAATCATCCTCTAAACGGCACCAATCGATGGAACCCGTCACGTCTTTCGCCATCTCCTCGATCTGCTTCTTTTTATCGTTATCGGTCATCGTCTTCTCCTCCACTCCAAAAGCAGTCCGATTCCGTACACCGCCACAGCGATGAGCATCAGCAGGATATAATACACCACCGATGCGCTGACAACCGACAGCGTCATATACTCATTCATCGCGCAAGCCCTCCTCCATCTTTGAGATGGCTTCACAGGCACGGTCGACGATCTTCTCCCGCAGCTCATCGGGCAGACGCTCCAGCGTCTTCTTTAGCGCGTTATAGCTGTTTATCATCGATTCCATGTGCATTGCCGCACGCTGGGCATCTGGATTTGCCGCAGCCGCCAGCTTTCTCTCGTATTCTTCGCGGATTTTGGCGCGTTCTTCCTCGGCGATCTTCTCCCTCTGGGCTTCGAGCGCTTCCTCAGATACCGCCGCTTCCATTGTGATCTGCTCCGGCTCGGGCTTTTCCTGTGCTTCAGCTTCCAAGCGGCGGATTTCCTCCGTCGCATCGTTCAGCTGCTTCATGAGGTCGGCTTCTTTCTTTTCTGCGGCAGCCTTTGCCTTGACCGCTTTGTCCTTTTCCTTTGCATTGGCATCCGCCAGCTTCTTTGCGGCGTCAAACATGGCTTCCGCATCGCGCTTGCCCTTCAAGGCATCCTGCAACGCCTTTTTCTTTTCCTCGAGTTCATCCGCCGCGCTGTTGTAATCGCGCTCGGCTTCCTCGTTTTCCTCTTCCAGCCGCCCGATCTTTTCGCGCAGCTCATTGCCCTCGACCTCCATTTCGCGGATGATCTCATCGCGCTTTTCGGTTTCTGCCTTCAGCGCGGCGATTTCCTCTTTGAGTTCCCGCGTCGACAAATCTTTCATGTCGTGATTCTCGACAAATTCCTGTCTCCGATCCATCGGCAAGGCAAACAGCGCAACCGCCTGCGAGTAGGTCAAAGATGCAAACGTCTCAGAATTCGACTTTCCGGAAAACAGCGACACCTGCTCGTCCCCGTATTCCGTTGCAATGCGCATCAGATTGTTTGCGGTGGACTGCGAATAATCCACGTTTTCTGTCAGCCAGTCCTCCCACAGACCGTGTGGAACAAGTGCCTTTGCCTCGTTGAGCTTCCGCCCGATCTCCACGGACGCGGCAAGCAATGTCTGCTGTGCCTGCCGCTTGATATAATTGATCTCTCCGGCAATGATCGCCGGTGTTCTCTCGATAATCGCACTCATGATGTTTTTTCCTCTCTTTCAACCTCTTCCGTGATTTCGCCGCCTGTTTTCGCTGCATAAACCTGCTCCATCAGATCCGCCGACAGCACATCGTACAGCTTCTTTCCACGCAGGGAACCAAACTTGACCGTCGTACCCGTCCGCGCCAGTTCCTCCATTTCCGTGATGCGCATACGCCGCGCCGCCATTGCTGCCGCGATATCCTCGCCCGTCATGCGCTTTGCAATGACCTCTTGCCATTCGCGCAGAAACGGTTCCGCCGCTTTGAGGTCTTCGTTTTGTTCGTCGTACATCGTCCGCTTCTGACGGATCGTGCCGCCCGGCTCAACCTCCAGCGTATACCACGATTTTTTGATATCTGCAGTTTTTCGCAGGAACAAAACAAACGTCTCCCTCCGCCGGATGCGCTCAAAATATCGGTCAGATGTTCCGGCACAGTGATGCAGTCGGATTCCTTCCTCGATGACCGCCGATGCGTTCTCCGGCACGACAACAGCATAGGTGTCATTCTGATATGCATATTTGTCCGCAATCTTGTGATAGATCTCCGTGACATCCCGGTATTTCGCTTCCTGCGCCTCGATCATCTTGCGCTTGGTCTCAAGGTCACGCTTTGCCTGTGCATCCTGCAGACGCTTCAAAACCGCGTCATGCTCGGCTTTCAGATCGCGCGGGAACGGATTGGTGTTTTTGTTAAGTGACCCTTCCTGTTCCAGCATCCGCCGCCAGTCACGCCATTGGCTGTATACGGTGTGTTCTGTGACATAGCCCCAATGGCAAGCCCTCTCGTTGTTGTCCTCCTTGATGCGCTCAAAATACCGCACAACCTCACGCGGTGTCCTCGATGCAGACGCACCGAGCTTTATCAGCTCTACGGCATCCGTCCAGCTCTGCGCGATCTGCAGCAGGTCTTTCGCCGTCTCAAAATCGCGCTCACACTTGCCCTTGATACGCTTGTACATTTTCAGCGTCTGCAGATCACAGTGATACGCGCCCGATGTCCAGACCCTGTATTCCGGCTTTGTCAGGCGGTGCATTGCCCACGGCGTTTTTGCTGTCCAGTCCATGACGCGCTTGTTTTTCCTGCCACCCTCGACAAGATCAAACACCGCATCAAATACCCCGACCTTGCAAAGCACCTCAATCTGCGGATATCTGGCATAGGCACACAGATATTTTAATAGCGGCATCGTGTACGGGAAACGCGCCGCGTATATGTCCCACGCGCAGTACCGCAAGAAGGTATCCCCGATACCGTGTCTGCCGTCCTGCTCGATCCACTCGGCGGTGTATGTGTATTTCTCCGACCAAAAGCCGTGATTGCAGGAAAACGGCTCAACGATCCGCGACCGATGCTCAAACCGCTCTCCGAGTCCCCATCCGTCGTATAGCCCCCACATTTCCGATTTGCCCGGCTGTAAGTGATAGAGTTCCGTCTCCTTTGTAAATATCTTTGTGTCAGACTTTTTATAGTCTTTGTACAGCATCAAACACCGCACCCATACATCGTCCTCTGCCGTCGGAATAAAAATCGCAAACGCCCGCTGCGCAAATGGCGGCGTAAACGTCTTGCGGTTTTTAACATATGCGACGCGGTTGCACTTCGGACAGCATACACGGTCATTAACACTGACACGATCCCAGTACAGATCATGCGGCGTGTCGATATCACGAAACGCTTTTGCATCGTGCTCAAAGGTGTACCCGCAGTGTGTGCAGGTATATTTGCGGCACTTCGGCTTGATCGTCTCAAACAGCATCCATTTTTCAAAAAAGTCACGCTTTTCCTCGATAAATGCATCCACATCAAACGCCGGAACGCCCTCCGGGTATCCTCTGATCATGCCTGTACCTCCTCGCCGCGTGCATTGTACCAGACGTTTGGCTTTATGCCGTCCTCACCAACTGTCAGCAATACCGCGTCATTGTCACCGACGATCAGAAGCAGATCACCGTCCGATCCTTTTGCACGTGCATCCTCGCAGATGGAAATCGCATATCCACATCTTGCCGTCGCAGGCCTGCCGAACCTCCTCTTGTTCGATTCCGCGAAATCCTCACGACGTCTGTGTTTAATGCCGCCCCACAGCAAAATCCCGCTGATTCCCGTTTCATTGATCGGCATCAGCTCGGTGGACGACACCTTGCTGTCCGCGCCGTCCTCATCAATATCCCCTCCGACCTCACACATCCAATATTCCGACGTTTCTGGATTTGGATAGTACGTCAAGACATCCAGCGGATTTTCCGCCGAATGGAATCCCTCTCTCGCCGTTTTTGCCTTTTCGCAGACATTGACCTCGTGCGCTTTGAACTGATACCCACGGCAGATCAAGCCTTTTTCAAAACCTTTGTATGTAATCAACATGCCCACCCACTTTCTCAGAATATATCAAACAGCGATACCGTAATTTCCTCCGGCTCTTCGTCTGCATCCACGGCACGACCGATCCCGCGCGTCACAACACCCGACTTTTCTGCCGGCAGAACGATAACGCACTTAAAATCAACGTCGGAGGCAGGGAAGTAGAACTGCACCGCCTTTTTGTACGCGTCCACGTCGGAGATCATATATGTGACCCCGTTTGCAACCGCCTTGACGCAGTCCGACAGCGTTTCTTTCTTTTCAAAAACCGCATCCGCAAACCGTTTGTCCTGCTGACAAAACGAAATCAGCATCTCGCCGATAGGATGAATCAACGCCGCCGCTTGCTTCGACAGCCCTTTGTCAGGATTTTTCTGCTCTTGTTTCAATTTTACCACTGCATCCATGTTTACTCCATCTCTCATATCTCATGATTTGATACTCCACGCCGCCGAGCACAACGCGGTCGTTACCCTTGATCCTTGTCTTGATATACGTTGCTGACCGTCCGATACGCTGTTGTATCTGATCGACGCTGTACGATACACCGCCGCTGACCAGCTTGATATATACCTTTTGGCAAGCCGTCTTGCGCTCCTTGATCGGTTCTGCCGGAGGTGCGGCTTTTCTCTTTTTCTTTGGCTTTACGTCCGCACCCGTTTTGATACCGTGCTTTTTCAAAACCTTTCGGATTTTGTCACAGCTGACATTGTTCAGATCGGCAAGGATTCCGATCATTGCCCGCTGATCCTTGGCTTCCCGGTAATGCCGGACAATCTCCTCCTCCGTCCACGCAAGAGACGTGCCTTTGATGATCTTGTGCGAGTATTCATTTTCGTCGATCACGCTTTGCCGCCTCCCGCCCGAAACATCGGTCAGTCCCGATGCACTTCTTTTTCTCGCACTGCAGACACACCGCCGCCTGATACAGCGATGTGTCCTTCAGTATCTGCCTCTCGCCTTTTCCGCGATCCTCATTCGGTCGCGTCGTGAGCTTGCCTTCTTTGTATAATTGATTCACGTATTTCATGCGCAAACCCCTTGATAAATTCATGATTTTATGTTATAATGATAACGTAATCAACGGAACGCCCATCCCGTTTTGATTGCCAGAGCCTCCGGCATTTCGCCGAAGGCTCGTTTTTTATTTCTGCGCACTCTCCGCCGGAAGCTGCGGAACCGCCGCGCCGTCAATCTCACGCATGATCGAGTCGCGCTCCCAATCCATGCGGTCGAAGATCGTGTCGGGAATCTGCGCACGGTCGACAAAGACCTGCGGGAAATCTGTTTTTGCGGAAAGCCCCCGTGCGACGGGATCGTGAATTTCGTAATTGATAACTCCTGTGTACATGATAGATATTCCTTTCATACTTGTAATTTTTGATAGTAAAGATTGATTTTTCACGCCCGTTCGGCGTTTTTGTTTTTGAAGTTGTATTTTTTCGGATTCGCCGCATACTCTCGGTACCACGACCAGTCACATTCGAGCCGCACCTTGATTTTGTACGATTCCGTCCGCGACCAGGTCACGCGCTCGCCGCCCTGACGCTTTGGCAGGACGATGCAGTCCCCGTAGGTTCCGATGCCCGCAAAGTAGGTTGCCGCTTCGTTTCGCGGTCTCCCCTCATCAAACGCGCTCTCTCTTGTGATGTATGCATTTCCGTCGGATGTCCTTGCATACTCAATCGCGCCGCCGAAATACTTTTCCAGCGCGTCGAGCAGCTCCTCCGAACCGCCGTCAAACCCCAGCTGGACAATCTCCATGCGCCCTGACGGACGGATCAGCACACCGAACCGCTCACGGTATTTGTCATACGGTGCTTTGCGTCTGTTCATGATGTTCCTCCTTTTGCTTTTTCAAAGATTCAAGGTATTCGTGTTCCGTTATCAGCTCATCCAGCCGACCTTCGTACATTGTTCCGCCGGAGTTGCCCGCGCCGAGCAGTCTGCAGGAATAAAAGCGATCCCCGTCGCAGTACGGCTGTTTGGTTTCGTTGTCGATCCGCGCCATGCGCTTGACCTCTACACCTGCGACGATCACGGGGATTCCGCGATATCGGCACCGCTCCCCGGTGTCCAGCGCAATCAATGCCTGTCCCCAGTTCATACAAGCACCTCCAAGGGATTGTCAATGCCGCAGTATTCGCACAACGCTTTGATCGTCGTCCATTTCAGATCGGCTTCGCCGTCCAGCACCTTTGACAGCCATTCGGGATCGCGCCCGATGGCTTTTGCCGCCCGCCGCAGATCCCCTTTGTCGTAAATCCGATTCCAAAGCTCTTTTTGCACGGGAAACGGATTTTTCTTTGCAAATGCACGCGCAAGGTTTTTCTGATACGCCATCTTTGCACCCCTCTCATTTCGGCGATTTGCCGTTCCAAAGGAAGTTGCTGTTATCTTTGCACCCGCAGCAGGCACACGTTCCGCGCTCCGGCGAGTCGCACTGCTCGCAATGCAATTCACAGCTCTGCGGGAAGGTATCACGGAATACGCAGATTTCGCACACGTCGGTTTTCGGCAGGATCACCGCCACCAAACGTTTGAGAAATTCATTGTCTTTTTTCAGGTTGCTTTTCCACATGGTTTTTCTCCTTTTTTCTTTGCCCCACCGGGGTACGGTGACAGTTTCCGATCTGCGTCGGACTTGCCGTCGTACCCCCTGCGACCGTTGGCGTACAGCCGCAGAATAAGAAAGGAGGAGTCGACCGCACACCCTCATGTCAATGTGCGGCAGGATGCGTCTTGATTTCACCGCACCCCGGCAGGGCAGAGTATTTTAATTTTTGAATAATTCCGCAAAGTCAGGATTCTGCTTTGCGATCTCAAAGAATACGCTTTCCGCCGCACGGGACAGACAGCGTTCCTCGCACTTCGTCAGACCGGATGCGCCGACAGCGGATTCCGGGATATCGCGGAAGATCGGACGATCATCGACAAACCCTCCGTCTTCCGTTCTCTTTGCGACAAAGCCGACCTGTACGCGTTTCATTTCAAGACGCCTCCTTCTTTTCTTCATCCGGCTTTGCTTCTCTGCGCTGGCTTTCCAGCACAAATGCCATGCCCTCGAGCTGATTGACAAACGCCTCACGTGCGGTCTTTCCCAGCTGTGCATAAATCGCACATGCCTTTTCGGCAATTTTCTTTTCGTTGGTTTCCATTGGTTCACCGATGGTCTTTGCGACCATGTTTCTTCCTTTCCTTGGTTGATGTATCCATTATATCACATAAAAATGGTTTTGTCAACCACTTTAGCGAAAATTATTTGCATAAAAATGGTTGACAAAACCAATATAATGTGTTATAATATATACGTCACGAAAGGAGGCTCTTTCATGGACTATGCAATAAACGAACGAATCAAAGAATTGCGCAAGGCATTGCGTCTTTCTCAAACCGCGTTCGGCGAGAAAATCGGTCTCGGCAGAGGAAGCATCAAAGGTTTTGATGAAAAAACAACCGTCCCGACTTCCTCACAATTGCGAGTGATTTGCAAGGAATTTAACGTCAACCCTGACTGGCTGATGCACGGAACCGGTGAAATGTTCCTCGAACGCGATTCCGGCGACGAAATCGCAGAATTTCTGTCATCACTTCTTGATGATGATGACACAAGCATCCGCAAACGCTTCATTCTCGCCCTCTCCAAATTCGACGGCGACGACTGGGCGACAGTCGAGAAATTCCTCGACAACTTCACAAAAACAGAAAAAGACGGCGAATGAGCCGTCTTTTTTCTTGTGTTATTTTCTTTTGGTATTGACAGTTTTTGTGCGTGGTGTTATAATGAATGTAACATCAAACGTAAAGGACATTTCATCATGAAAATCAAAAACGCCCTGATCGGCACAGTCGCAACCGTTTCTGCTTTGGGTGTCATCGGCTCTTTTGCCGGAGGAAACGATACAGCCGCAGAACCGATTGACACCGTCGCAGAATCCCATTCCGTCGAGGTCGTCATCCTCGAACCCGGTGATTATCCTCCCGGCTATACGCTTGATATAACGACACAGATCGAGACAGAGCCTCCCGCGCCCGTCACACAGCCGCCCGAAACCGAACCGCCGAAGCCCACCACGCAGGCACCGCAAACCGAACCACCCGTACCTGTGACGCAAGCACCCGTGACCGAACCGCCAAAGCTCGTCACAGAACCGCCCGCACCCGTGACACAGCCTCCCGTTGTCACCGAAGCACCGAAACCCGTCACCCCTCCGCCCGTTGTCACCGAAGCCCCGAAACAGGTGCTTGATATCCTGTCCGTCACATCCCCGATCAAAGGCGGTCAGAATGCGACGCTGTCAGCCAAGGGCAAGCCGAATACTGTCTATGATATCAAGGTCGTCTACAGCTCCGGCGAGAGCAGCGCAAAAGGACTGGAAGACAAAACATCCGATGCAAACGGTAATGTCAGTTGGACGTGGAAGGTCGGCGCAAAAACTAAGCCCGGCACATACACGATCACCGTCAAAGGCGGCGGCGAAACCGATACCATTACAATCACAGTCGCAGACTAAGGAGATATCATGATATCATTCCATACAACGCTTTTGCGCATGGGACGGTTCCGGCTCGGAATCTCTAAAAGGTTCAGCGGACTTGCATTGTTCTTCGTTTCGCTTTTTGCGCTCGTGTTTTATTCGATGTATTGGATGCTGCTTGCCTCCCTGTGGATGCTGTACGGTCTGTTTTTAATCTGCATCGTCCTCCCATACCATATCATTCGTTTCCTCAACCGCGACCGAAATGATGCAGTCCTCGAAGCAAACAAAGTCCCGAAGATCTTCCGATATGATTTTGTGTTTTGGCTGTCCGTCCTTTTGTTCCCGCCGCTTGCAATCTTTATCCTGTTTCTTCGTGATGACAAGCATCTGTGGAACCGTATTCTATGCGGTTTGTGCGTCCTGCCGTTTGCGTTCGGCTGGATCAGCATTATCTTATCAATGTTCAAATAAAAAAAGAGAGGTCAACCCTCTCTTTTTGTTTGTCATCAGCCGCGCAGAACAGCCATGACAAGTTTATAGATTTTTCTCAATTTTCGATCATCAATCGTGTCGATGATATTGTGTAACATCTCCCGCATCGGTACGTCCTCCTTTCCGTGGAACTGTACCGATTATATCACAATCGCAATCGTCGAGCCTCGTTTATCATGCGGGAAAATCGTAAATTTCCAAAAGTATCAATTTTCTTGCGGTGGTCAAAGCAGGAGCGGAGGGGAACATGTCCGCGGCTCATTGTTTTCGCCTCTTTTTCTTTGTTTTTATTCGTAAAACAGTTGCTTTTTGCTGTTTTGCGTGATATAATAATATCACCAACCCGAGCAAATGTCAATAGGTAAATAAAATATTTTTTAGGTGAAAAAATGAACGCAGTAATATATGCGCGGTTCTCGTCCTACAATCAGACGGAGCGATCAATAGAAGGACAGTTTGAAGATTGCATGGCATACGCCGAGCGCAACGGGTATCGCGTCGTCAAGTCCTACATCGACCGCGCCAAGAGCGGCACCGATGCGGAGAAGCGGACGGATTTCCAGAAGATGATCTCCGACAGCGCGTCAGGGCAGTTTGACACGGTCCTTGTCTGGAAGCTCGACCGATTCGCGCGGAACCGATACGACAGCGCCAACTACAAACACAAATTAAAAAAGAACGGTGTCAAGCTGGTATCCGTCAATGAGCCTGTTTCCGATGATCCGACAGGCATCATGCTTGAGTCGATCCTTGAAGGTGCGGCAGAATACTATTCCGCGAATCTCTCACAGAACGTCAAACGCGGCATCCGCGTGTCGCTCGAACACGGCAATTATATCGGCGGTATCACGCCGTTCGGGTATCAGATCGATAACAAAAAGGTCATATCAAATGATAGGGAAGCGGAAGCGGTCCGCTATATCTTCGAGCAGTACAACGCCGGAGCATCGTGCAAGCAGATTGCCGCCGACCTTAACGCCAAAGGTTTGAAGCCGCGCATGTCTGATCGATTCAAGGAGACATCGTTTACTGTCATCCTCAAAAATCGTAAGTACATTGGGGAATACAGCGCGGATGGTGTGGACTATCCCGACATCTATCCGCAGATCGTTGATACAGACCTGTTCGAAGCCGTCCAGCGCAAGATCAACGCAAACAAACGCGCACCCGGAGCAGGGAAGGCAAAGGTAGACTATCTGCTGCAAGGCAAGGCGTACTGCGGACACTGTGGCGCACCTCTGGTCGGTGAGAGCGGCAAAAGCAAGACAGGTGCTGTCCATAATTATTACGCCTGCGCGCAGAAAAAGAAACTGCATACCTGCAAGAAGAAAAACGAGCGCAAGCAGCCGCTTGAATACTATATCGTCGAGCGCACCGTCAATTATATCCTCACGCCGGAGCGCATTGATTTCGTTGCGGACGCGCTGGTCAAGAAGTATGAGTCCGACTTTAACGCATCGGGTGCGGCGAATCTTGAAAAGACCATCAACCGTCTTGACCGTGAGATATCCGATGCCGTCGATAATCTGCTTGCGTTTACCGGCAATAAGCCCGTTCAGGACAGAATCGCGGAGAAGATCGAAACCCTGTCCGCACAGAAGCAGGACGCGGAATCCGACCTTGCAACGATGCGCATTGCCATGAAGCACGCGCTGAAAAAAGAGGACTATGTGAAATGGCTATCATCGTTCCGCGGCGGTGATCCTCTTGACGAAAAATATCAAAAGCGAATAATCGATACCTTTATCAACGCGATATACGTATTTGACGACAAAATGGTGACGTATTACAATGTCAAGGACGAGGAGCAGGTCGGGTATGAGGAAATGCTTGACGATCTGACCGAAGAGGAGAAAAGTTCGGATTTGATGGATTCTGCCCCGCCAAACCTTACAAAAATCGAACACCTGATAATAAAGACGGTACAGATTTTTGGGGCAATATTTAGAAAGAGCGATGGTTAATACCACCGCTCTTTTTGTCATTTCTCATCGATCTTGCGCATCTTCTCCACGAGCTTTTCGCGCCGCTTCGTAAATGCCTTGCACATGATCTCGCCGACGCCGCCTTCACCGAACTTCTTCTTTGCGGTATCGCACCATCTGCGCAGTTCTTCCATGCGCGTCTGCGCATCCTGTTTGTGCATCTGCATGGTTTCCATGTCACCAGCTTCGCGTGCGTCGATCGCATAGTCGATATGCGACTCCGCATCCTTGAACTCATCCTCGATGGTATCCAGCATCTCTTCGATGATCTTTGTGCTGCCTTGCATAATCATAAACTCATACCTCCTTGATGTACTGATACAGGCGGTTGATGTCATTTTCCCCGAGCGATATCACGCCGAGCGGTGACATATCGATCTTGATGCTACCGACGCGCCGAGCCTGCGCCGCAAACTCATCACGCAAAGCATCAATATCAATGCCGTCGTTTGCATCGATCACGCCGAGCATGGCAACAATCGGATTCTGCGCAAGGTTTGCAATCAGCTTATCCGACTTTGACAAAGCCATACCGACTGCCGCGCCAAACACAACACCTTGCCAGCCGGGGATTTTTGGAAGCAGCTCATGCTCCACAAAAGCCCTCACACCCTGCTGTACCTGTGCCACGGATACCATGACATCAACCTCCTATCATCAAATATCAGCCGTTGCAACCACAGCCACAGCCGCAGTTGGTGACGGGATTGTAGAGCGTCTGCGGTGTAGTTTCCGTTGTCGGAGTCACGCCGCTGACGAGTTTCGGGTAAAACGTCTGATTGACGTAGCTGACGATCTGACTGTCACCACAGCAACGCGCCGCACGCTCTGCCGCGATCTGACCTTCGAGATTTCCCTTGACGCACATCAGATCGTCGTGGACGCGCTCGAAGCTGTCTGCCGTCTTCTGATTGATTACCGCCTGACCGCACAGGGAATCGCGGATTTCGCGGAACTGCCCGTCTACGTAGTTGCGCATTGCGTTCATTTCGCCGAGCGTATACACATTGGCATCACGGAGCTTGACTTCGGTTTCCAGTTCTGCAATACGCGCGTCCTTGCCGGACTCATAGCGATTGACGTAATGATCCTCGCTGCATACGGGATGACAGGTATTGCAGTGACCATTGCCACCGCCAAGCGCACCCATCAGGACTGCATAATCCGCAAGACCCATCTGCGGCTGATTCGTGCCGAGCAGACCACCGAGCAGACCACCGATGCCGCCGTTTGCCGCACCGCCGCCGCCAAGACCATTGAGCAGACCGAGAGCCGTACCCGCAATACCGAGACCGAGACCCGTGCCCGCTACACCCTTCGTCGCAAATTCTGCCATAAAATTCACCTCTGTTTTTGTTAAAATCAGTCGGTGTGCACCCCGATCTGTTGACATCATTGTACCGCAAAATCGCCCAAATCTCCATCCGCAAACAAGGTCATTTTCGGGTCACTTTCAAGACAAAACAAAAACGCACGGCATCAAAACCGTGCGTCTTTTTATACATTTTTTAACTTTCCGGCAATTTGCAGACTGTGCAGACTTACGTATAGTCGATCATATCCGCAAGCAGCTGACCGTCGATCTTCGCCCACGCGTATTGCAGACGGCGCAGACCCTCTCCGCGATGGCGCGACACAAACTTTGGTGACCGCTCGATTTCCTCGGCAAACTGCTCGTTGGTTTTACCGTCAACGATGCATCCGATGACACATCGCATTTCGTCGCGTGACAGGGAAGCGTAGGACAATGCCAACTCTCGCAGCGGCGCATAAGGTGTCCGAAGTGCTTTTACAACGATATCTCGATCAAGGGGGATCATGTTTCCGTTCCTTTCTTCTGACCGCGAGCATTACCACCGCCGCAGAGAGCACTGCAATCGCGGCAGACTGGACGTGCACGGTCTTACGTAACTTTTTGATGTCATGCGCGGCAATCAATACCGCACGTTTATATCGGTGTTCGTTCGTCATGGTTTACCTCCCGCTTCAGTCGTTACGCCGCTCATTTACGTGCTTTTTCATTTCCTCAAACCTCCGAAAGAGCCTTGATGATTTTATCCGCCGCCATACCAGCCGCATCATCGATGATCTTGTCATACAGTCGCTGTGCAACAAGGCAAGCCTGTTCGCGCGTCAAGGGCTGATGGAGCATCAAGTCCCCTTTGTCGTCTCCGAGCAGAATCTTATTATCGACACACCACTCGACCGCGCCTGCCGCCCAAGCGGATGCCGTGTTGTCCTTTCCCGCTGCGGCAGGTTTCACAGGCGTTGCGGGTTTCGGCGGTTTCTCGACCTCGATGTCCACGATCATGTAGTTTGCATCGACTTGTCCGCCGATACCGTCAACCGCTTCAATGCCCCACTGCCACACACACAGATTCGGGTATTTGTCGGCGGTCGGCACATTTGCCTTATTGCGCCACAGTGCGAGCCACAAATCCCAACGCGATACATTGCCGAGTTTGTTTGTCAGCCAGTCGGGATTGGTATATACCATCGGTCTGTATCCGTCTGCATCGATACGGGAGCAGAAGGTGTTGACAATCTGTGCCATCAGCGTCTTGTCCTTGGGTGATCGGCTATCTTCGACATCCACCGCCGCCCACAGGTCAATGATAGAGCGATAAGGCGCGATGACGGACAGGAAGTATTCCGCCTCCTGCATCGCCTCTGTCACGTTCCATGCGGTCAGGTAATGGTACACACCGATGCGGATACCCCAGCGATGCGCGTTGACGATGTTCTGTGCAAACTTGCTGTCTGTAAAATTCCGCAGGGAGGCGTTCGTCACGGATCGCCCCTGCGTCGCTTTGATCATGGCAAAGTCAATACCGTCAGCCTTGACCTTCGCCCAGTTGATGTCGCCTTGATAGGTTGATACGTCAATACCGCGTTTCATTCCGCACGACCTCCTGTTTCTTCGTTTTCATCAACTTCTTTTTCGCCCGGCACTTTCGCTTCGTCCGCACGGCTTTGCAGTACCTCAATCGCGCGGATGATGATTTTCGGCATCGGGATTCCCATGAGACCCGCGTTTTCGACGATACTGAAAAGCTCGTTGACCATAAATCCGATCACGACCGTGTCGCGGATGTAGTGCATCGTAATCTCAATGCCTGCCGTTTCCATCAGCGTAAGATCAAGCCTGTATGCAATCTGCACAAACAACAGGGTAAAGCACTTTTTTGCAAGACCCTTCCAACCGGCGCGGCTATCAAACGCTCCTGACGCGGATTTGTTGGACTTGTGAAATACCCACGCAACGACGACGCCTGAAATATAGTCGATCGCCATGAAGATTACGAGCGTCGTCATACCGGCAGACCAGCCGCCGAAGATCGTGGTCACCATGCCGCCAATTAAGGCGGCGAAGGTGCTGATGTAGTTTTTGATCATTTTTTGCTCCTTTTGTTTTCTTTCTGGTTCATTTGTTAATTAGTCGGAATCTCCGCCATCGATTCCCGTTGATACGATGTCTGTACTGTACGCAACACGTTCTATCTCGATAAGATTTTGAGCAACAAAATTTACAAACGCCTCAATGCAAGCAAGTGCGTGTGTATCATCGAACCTCTTGCCACCATCTTCAAGCGGCATTACTCCACACGTTTCAAACGTGTATGCAAATTTTGCACCCGTAGCATAGTAAGCGTTACTCGTTTTTCCGACTGCATTGCCTGCGGTGACTTTACCTAATGTATTGCTATCAACCCCAGAGAGAAATGGGAATTGTTTATTAAACCGCCGTGCAATTTTGTTAATGTTCGTTTGAGCAAGATGTGTGGATAATACTTTATTTGTCTGTGCTACCACCCACACTATTCCGTTCCCACTTGAATCACCGAAATCATGAAAGTCAATTCCGATATCGACGTTTTCAGCCTCCATCAACGAATATACTGCCTGACTTTCCGATTCGCTAAGTTCTGATTCGCCCTGATATGTACTGGATTCAGGATTTGTAACTCGCATGAGCCAGCCATTAGGATAGTTGCGGTTAATATCAACTCCGTTACCGTTCTTGCGGGTATTGTGGTCAAATCCGTAAGTGTTGACTATGGGAACGATTATCCAGTTTACATCAAAGCGCAGGGTCTCCAATACGGGATGTAAATCCCAACTGCTACGTAACAGTTCCAACAGCAAAAGCATGGTTTCTGTTCCGCATTTTTCCCATCCATGCGTTGCACAAGTCACCATAATCGTAGGACGATATGGCGCATACGGGGTATTACAATAAGACGGAGTAAGTCTATATGCCTTGATGATCTGCCCATCACTGCCCGTACCAATTATCTCGGAAGTAAGTTCACCATCGTATTTGTCAACCAAATTATCATACAGTTCGTATACCTGCTCGACAGTAATCGCAGAATATACCCCGTTATTCGCATCCCACGGATGCTCTGGTAAATTTTCTACATTCATGTAGAATGCGTTTTTGATATTACTACTATAAATAAAGCGGTCGGTTGATGCTATATGGTCGACCGCACTCTGTAAATGATCGTCGTATGTCTCCGTGTCTGAGATCTTAGTGATGGTAAGTCCATAACCGACTTTCGAAGCGGTGCTGACATTTGAAATAAAATAGCCATCTTCGGCTACATCGATCGTTATTGGATCATCGCTAAGTGCAAAGATGTTTGCCGCTGATACTTTTAACAATACGTATTCTTTGTCTGTTAATCCCCATAAGCGAGATGCAGAACCGCCAGATCCATACAGAGTGAGTTTATCACCCTTTGATACTGAACAAATGATATACGCACGGTGTCCTGTGGCTTCCATTGGAGAAGTGCTCACCACATTCCCAACCCCTCCGTCAAGAGCGATATATTTACCCGTCCGTACATACTGATTTGTCAAATCATGGGTTTTAATTAGTGCATTTGTAACAGCTCTTAATCTATCGCCAGTCTCTTTTGCGTCAGCCGCTTTTCCGTCCTTGCTAAGCGTCTTATCCGTATTATACAAAGCGGTTATAGTTACTCCGTTTATATCGCTCGGTACGATGTCGCTATCGTCAGGATTTCGCAAAGCGATGGTTATATATTTTCCAATCAATCCGTTCAGATGAACAGGACTCTTTGCCCAAGTTCTAATATATAACCCGACATATTCAGAAGAAGCTTTGCCGTTGTATGTGTATATTAAGGTTTCTTTGTCTTCGGGAAAATTAAGTTCTACATCATCCGCGTCAATGTACACATAGCTATGGCGCACCCTTGATGTTAGTTCGTTCGCCTTCCCCGTGGAAGAGTTATATGCGCCCTGATTCCACTCGGTTAATTTGGTGTCGACATCCGTTTTTTGATCCGCAATTTCTCCCGAAAGTTTAGTAAATTCCACCGTCGCCGCCGCCTGCGACATGACTTTATCTTCGGCATTACCCGTAGTCTGTACAACATTTGATTTATCAAACTTCTTTCCAAATTCCACCGTCGCCGCCGCCTGGCTCATCACCTTGTCTTCTGCGGCACCTGTCGTATGTACGATGCTGGTTTTGTCAATTTTTCCTTCAAGAATTTTGTTAATTTTCTCGATGATTTCCATAATTTTCTTTTGCGCATCAGCGTCTCGCAATTCTAACTCGTCATCTCCGACAATCAAACTGCTCGCCTGGATCTTACTCATAAGTCCTCCTCCTTGTAATCATTGTACAGCGTTACGCTTCCATCTTTGTTGTCTTTCGCGCGTAAAAACCGCTTGTTCAGCCGCACAGCACCGTTCCTCATGTCATCCGCTGTCAGGCGATATCCATGCAGCGTCGCGCTCTCATCGCCATTATCTGTGAGATACAGATAGTCTATGATATAGTATGTCTTCCAGTCGACGATCTGCAGCAGACGCTCAATCGCATTTGCAATCCTGTATCCGATCCAGTCATCAACCGTTGGAATTTCCGGCGCGTCCGGCGGCAGCTCCACGGCATTTGCCAATACGCGGACATTTCCAAGGTATCGCTCGATTTCCGCATGCGTTGCAATATCGCTGTATGTCCATCCTGTTTTTGTTTCCAGTACAATTCCCATCCGCTGTGACAAGTCCTGCACTTCCGTTTCAACACGATTCCAGTCATGCACCATGGTGT
Source organism: Eubacteriales bacterium (assembly GCA_045611685.1). Classification (GTDB taxonomy): domain Bacteria; phylum Bacillota; class Clostridia; order Oscillospirales; family CAG-272; genus SIG701. The sequence continues at coordinate 20,727 of JAZKXO010000051.1, forward strand.
ACGCCCCGCGCAGACCGCCGAAATATTCCGCGCGTTCTGCATCGGTCAGCGTCGCACCCGCGTGCACCTTATCAATCAGATACCGTGCGCGCTCACAGTCTGCGTGCGTACGATCCGTGATCAGTGCCATGTAATACCACCTCCTGCATCATTCGAGTTCCGACGGGACTGTATCTGATTTGCGTCACAGTTCCCGTAAATACAACACCGTCACTGATTTCCACCGCGATATTTTGTCCCAGCTTGATATCAGCAACGATCCCGACATCCAGCGTCTGTCCGCGCTGATACCAACGCAAGCACCGCTCCGCAAGGTCTGCCGCGTATTCCGGCGCAATCATTGTGTTGTCATATTGGATCACAGCCCCAACAGCATCGGACATGTACGCAGATGCCGTCGATTCACGCACCGCCCACGCCCACAGCTGCACCGCCCAGTCGTTGGAGTTGTACGTCCCGCCCTGACCGTCTGTGTACATATAATATCGCGTTGCGTCCCAAAGGATTCTGTTTGCAGTCGATCCCGGCATAACGGCATTGATCGATGCAGTCCGGCTGACAAGTGACGGCTGATTTGGGATGATGATGACAGGTTTGTATCCCTTTCCGTACTCTTTGTGTGAGCAATACTGTGACGACGGTGCTGGATAGTCAGGATCATCATCTGGATTGATATATACCCGCGTTTTCACCTCAATTCGTGCGATCGGGCTTTCCTCGGTCACCGATTCGCCGACCAGCGTGTCCGTGATCTCCATTTCCGTCGTCGGATAGGTGACATTGATGTACCGCACGCGCGGATGCGGTGTTCGGCTGACATCCAGCGTCATGCCGCAGGCGAACAATACCGTGCGTAACGCCGTCTTGCAGTCCGTGATCGGCAGATAACCGCTGATTTTATGCACGAACGGCACCCTCTCCATGATATGATAAATTCCCGCCGCCTCGAAGATTTCCGCAATCAACCGTTCCGCGTCCTTGTTTTTGTAGACATCGCCGTAAAACGTGTACCGCTCCAGCTCACCGGTGATGCCGTGCGAGCTGATTGTATAGCGGTTTGTACCCGTCTTTTTGACGTTGTCGATAAAAAATACCCCGCGCAAATCTCCGTCACGATAGATCTCTAGCCGCTGTCTGACAGACGGATTGTATCTGATACCTTCCGGCTCGATCATGACGATGTCGCAGGTGTTGGTCGGCATCGTCTCTGACAGCACGTCCATCTGCTCGATGATGTCACAGCTGATGATCTTATCCTCGCTGTATTCCGTCATCGCGCCGCTGTACATCGTTGTCAGCTTGTGATGCACATACGGTGCATTGATGTCTGTCATTGCGACCGCAATGCTGGTTACATCATTTGCCGCGATATCCAGCGTACAAAGCGGACTGTCAACGCGCGATACAATCGATGCACCAACGTATGTGGTCGGCTGTGCCGTCTGTGCCTCTCCGTAGGTGATCGGCTCATTGATTGCGGCAATCGGCATGGTATCGGAAATCGGCATGCTAAAAGCAAAATAATTCCCAAGCAGCGCATACCCAACGTGCAAAACTGCATTTCCGTCCTCTCCGATCTCGATCTTGTTCATGTTGTTGCCGTTTTCCAAAAGTTCTGAGATTGATAAAAATTCGCTGAAAACCGGAATCGTTCGAACACCGCTCCATTTTTGTCTGTATACACAGATACCGATTTTGGTTTGATCTCCAGCTGTCCAGTCAATGCCGCTTGTATAGATGACATCCAGCGGGGATCCTGACATCACCATGATCCCCGTCACCATATATCCGGCATCCTGTACAAATTCTCCCGTTTCTGGATCGATCCGATACCCGCGCAGGATACCATCCGCCGAAATCTTACCCGACATGTCCATGCTGTAGGATTCGCTTTCTATGCGGTTCGTAAAGTTCGGCGTTGTCTGCGACATCAGCACAACATTGACCTCCTTTGGATGCGTCCCTCCTGCAGGATCAAAGATCATCGTCAATCCGTTGATGTTCTGCTGCTCGACTTTCACAGACGTTTGGGATTCCAGCACCCCGTTTGCGTCGGACACGTTGTCCGATACATACATAAACGGATGCGGCTCCGAATAAATCTGCTGTGATCCAAACAGCGTCGTCTGATTCAGCTCACCGCCAAATGCGATATCACCGACCGACGCGCGGCTGTATTCGTCGGACACATACCGCCCGCCCTCTGCGTAAAAAATCTGTAACTTACTCATAATGCGCGCCTCTGCGGCTTTGTCGCCACAACGGAAAACTGCAGGTCACCCCAGCCATTCCGCCCGCCCTGACGTGTATACAGCGTGTCTCCGCCCGATTCCACATGCCCGCGGAACGTCAGCACGTTCTGCCCGTACGGAAACTCAAATTCGTGCCATTCTTCCGGCGAGGAAATCAGCTCAAACAGTTCGTCGTATTCTTCCTCGGTTGCACGGGACGTGTCAACCGTCACCGTGTAACCGTAAAAGGTGCCGACCACGTTGTATACGCGATCACCGCGTATCATCTGCTCTTGCCGGGAAGAATACACGTTGAAATTTCTCTGCATCCCGCCGACAGGAACAAAGACAGGGAAGGATCTCCCGTCAATCTTAAATAAACTCATCTCGTAACTACCTTCATGTCGCGTCTTACATATTCTTTTTCGGATGCATCTACGACGATGCGCCCGAACTCACGCTCACCGACCTGCAGGACAATGGTCTGCTGTGACGGGTACCCGTTACGCGCAAACCCTCTCTCCATGTAGGCACCGCGTTCCGCACCGTATGCCGTCGTACGCAGTCTTGCATCGATGGATGTGTCAAAGCTCATCGGGACAGCATCGCGCATCTGACGTGATACCGCGTCCATTTCCTTTTCAAAGCCAACGCCCAGCCCTTCTGCAAGATATCCGCCGATTCCGGCGAAAACCTTGGACGGGGACTGGATGCCGAAGAAATCCTTGATATCGCCGACGATGCCCGATGCCCAGCCGCTCAGCTGCTCCCACAACCACGCGCCCGCGCCCTTGATGCCTTCCCACAGACCGTGTACAAGTTCAAGACCCGCTTCTTTGATTGCAGGCCAGTTTTCTTTCAGTGCTTCGACCAACGTCGTTGCCAATTCGCCGCCGACCTCGGTGAACGTCTCGATCAAAAGCGGCAGTGATTCAACGATTGCGGTCACTAACAGCGGAAGCACTTCACGTATGACATCAAGTACCATCGGCAGCATTTCTCTGACATTTTCCACGATGTCCTTCACGCCGTCTTTGATTTTTGATGTCGCGTCTTCCTGTCCGGTCGCAAGCCCAACAAGACCGTCGGCGATCATTGTAAATCCGGGAAGCAGTTCCGACGTGATGTTTTGAAACAGGGCAGTGCCGACGCGCTTCATTTTGTCAACGGAATCCGTGTACTTGACCGCCGCATCGACCGCATCGTCAGACATGACCATTCCAAGATCATGCGCTTCCTGTTTCAATTTCTCGGTTGCTTCTGCTGTGGAATTTAACAAGGGCATCAATTCCGCGCCGGAACCGCCGAGCAGTTCCTGTGCGATCTGTGCCTTTCGCGTCTCATCGGTCATGCCCTGCAAGCCCTGCACAACCATTTCAAAGGCTTCCTCTGGCGTTGCAGTCTTCAGCGCATCCATTGAAATGCCCAGCTCCCCGAACATTCCCGTGATTTCCTCGCTGCCTTCTCCTGCGGCTTTCATCTTGTCTACAAGTGCTTCCATGCCGGAGCCGAGCTGTGCAATGTCCGCGCCATTCTGCGACAGGACATAAGACCATTCCTGATACGCTTCACGCGACATATTCAGTTTTTGCGATTCTTTATCGATCTGGTCACCTGCCGCTGCGACATTGTTTGCCGCAGAGATTGCCGCAGTCGCAAGACCTGCAAGAGCCGCGCCGCCTGCAACCGCCGCGGTTTTCAATCCCTTCAAGCCTTTGTCCGAGAATTTCTTTGCCTTTTCTCCAACTGACGCAAGCCCCGAACCAAACGATTTCAATTCGCTTGCGGCTTTTTTCAAACTGTCTTTCAGCTTATCTCCAAAAGACGACGTGTTTTTACCTGCATTATCAAGCTCATCCTTTGTCTCACGCAGTTCTTTCTGCATGTTGTTCAGATCCGCCGTCGCAAGGTTCAGCTGCTTCTGCCAGCTTTTGGTTCTCTTATCGTTTTCTCCGAATGCATTTGTCGCAGCCTTCAGAGCTTCCTCTAAAGTGATAACTTTATCTCTTTGCTCTCTGACTTCTTTTCTCATCACGCTGTATTTTGCCGACAGCGCTTCGACTGATTTATCATTTGCATCAAACTCCGATGCGACGAGCTTCATCTCCGATCCGAGCAGCTTCATTTCCTCGTTGATTCCTGACAGGGCTTTCTTAAACTCCCTCTCGCCCTCAACGCCGATTTTCAATCCCGCATCTGCCATGATCTCACCTCCTTACAGTATCTCATCGATATAGTGTACTTCTTCGTTTTTCGCCATCCCGTGAAATTGGCGATATATCTCTATTTGGTCGTACAAGTCCCCCAGCGGCTCCATCCACACGTCATCCTCTGACATACCGAGTACCGTCCGACCCCAAAAGAGCAGGCGTGCAAACCGCTCCACGGTGTCTGCACGCCTGCCGTTCAGTTTTTTTCATCACCGGGAGATTTTTCCGATTCGATGTGCGTTGTTCTGCCGCGTTTGACCGCCTCGACCACCGCGTGCATCAACTCTGCCATTTCGCCCGGCGTTGTCACGATGCCGATTTCATCAGCTTCCAGCATCCGGCGCGGTGTATCGCGGTGTCGGTAATTGTACCGTTCCGTTCCCGCATTGCACATCAGCGCAATCAGTCTGGATGCCATCGCAACGCTTGCGACACGGTCTTCACCGTCTACGACTGCCGCGATTTCATCAAATCCGCCAAACTCACGGTCGATGTCCGCCGCCGCCTTTGTCGTCAAAAGCATTTCAAAATCTTCACCGTCGATCACAACGGAAACCGCACGATTGATTGCCGCGTTCATCCGCTCACCGCCTTACGCCGATGTGACGGACGGCTCCTGGACCTGCGTATACCAGCCCTTGATCGTCGTTGCATCCGCGTTTTCCGCGTCTTCGTCCATCTTGTACTGATGATAATGGTGACCGTCCGCCGCCTTTTTGATCTGATCGGAAAACGTACCCGTGACCGTCGGCGTTGTATAAGTGATCGTTTCACTCTTCGTCTGTACGCTCTCACCGGGCGGTGCGAATACCACGCGCAGAAGCCATGTATAACGGTATTTGCCGTTTGCCTTCATGGCACGGAAGCCGAGTGCGACAGGCTCCGGCAGTTTGTCGCCCGAAAAAGCGATACCGCCCTTGCTGTCTTTGACCGCACCGAATATATCAACCAGCGCTTCGTCGGAGATGTCAGCAAGGTTGATCGTGATTGTGCCGTTGGAAAAAGATTTGTTTGCGTAGTATGTGCGATTGTCAGCGGACTGCATCGCTTCCGCAATGTTCTTGGCGATGTCAACGGAAATTGCGCCGGACAGCTTTTTGGGCGTGTCATATACCTCGTCGGCATCGTCTTTGCTTGTGATCTTTGCATAGTACATTTCGTCAAGACCGATAGTAGCCATCATGTACCCCCTATTTGTTCATTTATCAGGCGTTCTACGGTTTCCCGCATCGCCTCTTGTGCTCTTTGTTTGTTTTTCTTAACCGCGTTTTCGGCAAATTTTGTTGCTTTGATTTCGCGGTTCTCTGACAGCTTTGCGCCGGAGTTGAGTGACCGTGCAATCAGCTGGAACGGTACCTGCCTATCTCCTACCGTCTGATAGCCGTCAAAGCCGAGATGTGCGGTATAATCAAAATTCCTGTCCTGTCTGTGCGGTGTGATACCAAATGCCGCAATCAGTGCATCGCGCTGCTTGTCTTTGATAACACCCGTCAGCTCATCCTTCATCGCGTCCGCGTAGATCTTCGCGCCGACATACAACGCCTTCTGCGCGATTTCGTCGGTCATTCCGGCGATTTTGTCAAGATGCTCGACAAAGTCGTCAAACGGTTTCCGCATAAAGATTGCAGTCGCCACAGCTCACCTCGAAGTTATAGGTATATACCGTATGTGTCGTCTCATAATCATAACCGATGCTGACCAGATTGCAGACAATTCCACACCCAGCAAACGCGTTTGTGATTTCGTCTGCCGTCCGGTCATATTCGGCTTTGGTGAAGTAAAGGATTTCCCCGGATACCGCCGCATATCGTGTACGGTTGTCTGCGTTTACACGCATATCGACACCCGTCTCACCCCACACGACGTATTTGTCCGGCTTGCTTGCCGGTGCCTCAAAATGATACACATCATCCAGCACCGAAAGCAGGGTGTCTCTGACGTCAAGGACGTTCAAATTTTTCACCAATCCTTTCGAGTGACAGGTCAATACATTCCTGTCCTGCATCCTCATCGCGGATATGCTGTGCCTGCGTGATGCGGTATGTCATGCCGTCATGCGACAGCACACACATGTCATCCGCATGAATCACGGTTCTCGGGTCATCAGGCTTGATAATCCGCACCAGCATATCAATGCGGTCGTTTGCCTGCTTGGCGGTGTAAAACCGCGACATACCGACGGTACGCTCCGCATATGGTGATCTGTACACTTCAACCGTGTGCGCGCTCGGTCGGTCACCGCGTTTCTCTCCGTCCTCGCGCCGCATAATCGCCGCAATCCCCGCGTCAAGGATCATACTTCACCTCCTGCGCGGTCGTTCAGCCAGCGCTCCCTTATGGCAATTCGCAGCCATTCCGGCTCGCCCGTCAGCTTATCCCGCGCCCCATACCGGAATACAACGTAATCCACAAGCAGCATCACGTCGTCCGGCGTATCCTGCAGATGGATTCCGCGGCGTGCAAGCTCTGCTTCACACGCTTCGATTCGATCCAACAGCTGATCGTCAATCAGATTTGAGTATTGTCGGTCAAGCCGCGCTTTGCACATCGCAAGTATTTTTTGTTTATCCACAGCTCAACCGCCCCTCTCTTAACCGTTTGCGATATCTGCCGCAAAATTGATGGACGTGGTCGGCGCGGTACCGTGGATGCCCATCAGTACAAACGCTTCCTCGATGACCGGCATACCGTCCATGCGTGCCGTGCCCTTGAATACCGTCTGATCCTCGACGAAGCGGACGTGCTCGGAGGATTCGATTGCAGTTCCTGCGCGTTCTGCAAGCAGATACTTGGAACCGTATCCGAAGCCGATGTTGTTGTCCGGCATAAAGTCAAGGATTTCGATCTGACCTCCGACGACAGGCATCTGCATATTCATGCCGGAGACAATTGCGCCGGCAGAGTTAAACGTGATCAGTTCTGCCATCAGGGAACCATGGGTCGCTTCGTTCATGACCCAGAACTTGCCGTTGCCGTTCTTTGCCTTTGCCGCGGATGCCGCCTTGACGATTGCCGCAAACAGCTTGGAACCGGTAGCTTCGGGGACGGTCTGGATGTTTGATGTGGACAGGTCTTTCCACTCACGCGCATTTGCGGGTGCGTCTGCGGGTGCTTCGGTCTGTGCAAGACGGGTGACAAAGCCCATCGGCATCTTGGTTCCCTTACCGTACACAATCGCCTTGTCGACCGCGTAACCGATTGCCTGACCGAGCGCGTCAATGATGACGGTCGCAAGGTTGATATCGCTGTCGTCAAGCACCGCATTGCATACTGCGATGTAGCCCCCGACCTTGTATCCGTCAACCTCTGCCGCAGAGAAATCAAGCTTCAGCTCGTTGAGCTTCTTGCACATTTCCGTCCATACGGCTTCGGGAATGTCACCCATGATGATCTGACGTGCAGTGCCTCCGACGCGCTGGACATTGACGTGCTTCATCAGCTTGGAATTTTTGTTGACGCTGTCGCGGATCAGCGGCAGAACGACTTCGGGGATCAGCAGTTCCTGACCGGTGACAGCACGGGTCTGACCGACCGTGCGTCCGATGGCTCTGACATTGGCAAGCCAGCCCTTGACATCTTCACGTGCAAAAAATGCATCGCGGCGTTCCGGGGACATGCCGAAAAAGTCTCTGTTTTCCATGTTTGTGTTACCTCCATTCTGTGCAGCCGCATGGGACGCGGGTGCAGGTGTTGATCTGTTTTTGATTTCTTCAAGCGCGTTGCGCTTTTCTGTGATTTCTGCATCGATCTCCGCAAGACGTGCGGACGTGCGTTCTTCGTCCGCGCGGATTTCGTTGTCTTCGGCTTCGATTGCCGCCGCCTCTGCGTCAAACGCATCGCGTTCCTCCTGCGGCGTGTTTTCGTTGATTTCCCCGAATGCCGCTTCTGCCGCAGCTTCTCTTGCCTGCCATGCAGTACGACGCGCCGAAACGCTTGTGATTTCGGTCATCAGATCGGTGCGCTGCTGTTCCAGCCCTGCAATCTGCCGTGCAAGCAAAATCTGTCTCAGTGCCATTTTGCAAACCTCGCTTCATTTTTGATTTTGAATGCGTCAAACTGACGCTTTTTGATGTTTTCCGCCTCGGCTTTTCTGGCGGAAAGGGAAGTTTCCTCATACGCCGGGAAGGTACACGGGCTGACCTCATAGAGTTTTACGCGCTTGACCGTCCAATGCACGGTATCGTCCTGTCTCCATTCGGTTTCCTCTTCAAGGATATCGAAACCGAAAGAGCACTGGTCGACATCGCCGCGCTGGACACGCTCCCAAAGGTTCATAGCGTCCGTGTCGTGGTCATTGATGCGGATGCGTCCCCACAGACCGTGATTGTCGACACGCAGTTCCAGCGTCCCGGGCTTTGTACGTCCAATCACCAGCGTCGTGTCGTGGTTGATCAGTGCGCGGACATCATCGTTTGCGATAGCGTCATCAAACGCGTGCGGATCAATCGATTCTGTTGCACCGTGCCACAGTTCGTAGACCGATCCAAACACCGAGAAATACCCTTCAAGGTATCGCGCACCGTCCGTCTCTGCCGCGCGGAACTGTGTCGCAAGTGATCGTCTCTCCATCATTCGTCACCTCCCGTCTGTATCAGTTTCTTTTGGTCGCCGAGCTTGTCGGCGGGAATGTAGTTTTCGAGGGCTATGATTTCCTCCATGTCCTCACGCGGATCGAGCGTCATCCAGTCACGCCATTCGTTGCGTGTCATTGCAAGTGACTGCACCATCGCCTGTCCCGCCTGTACCAACTCAGCGAGTTTGTAATTATACAAACTGCGCGGATTGAATTTGAAGTACCAATCCCGTGAGATCAGCAGCTTCCGTGTCAGTTCCTGCTGTATGATCTGCGCCTTGCCCATGATTTTTGTGTTGACAAAATTGTTATACTCATCTTCGTTGTATGTACCGACTCCGACCAAAAAGGGAGGGACACCGAACATAGCGGCGACTGACCGCTTATCAAGTTCGAGATTGTCCTTGATCGCAAGATCGGTGATGGACAGCGGCTTGACCGTTTCCACGGAAAACGCTTCCGCCGGAATCATCCACGGCTCGCCGTTCTCTGATGCATCAATGTATTGATGCCGCAGTTTTTTTCGACCTTCCTTCGACTGGAATTCTTCGGATAGTCCGTCCACCTTGACGATGATCGACGGGGCAGGGGATTCCATCAGCTTTCGCTTTGTCTCGCCGGCTTGCGTGATGCACGATATCGTGTCTCGCAACGCAACGCGGTTTCCGGTGCCGATCCACGGCTTTTCCGGGTCCGGTCGGTCGACAAAGTGCAGTACCTCCGACGGATCCACGACATTTCCGTTGATCAGGATGTCGTAGTTTGCCGCGCCGCGATCCCGGAATGACACCTGCGATGCAGGTACAGGGATCATGTCGCCTATAAACTGTCCGCCCGGCTCCGTCTCAACAATCGTTACCTGATTGCCGTCACCTGACAGCATCATCGTCTGCACAATGGCATAAATCCATTGCTTGCGTGTCATGTTCCGACATGGCTCGATGTCTACACGGCGGGACAGCTCATTGACGATGCGCTTATCACCGTTTACGGTGTTTTCCATCAGCCGGATCGTCATAGACGACGTAAGGTCTGCATACGCATTGACGCAGGCAAGCACCTCCGGGCATTTGTCAAGCGACCGATATCCATTGCCGCAGAAAAAGTCATACCCGGATTTGTCTGTCAGAAACACAGCCCCGCGTTTTTCGGGTGCATCCCTCTCTCTGATTCCGGCTTTGCCGCGATTGGCGTTCACCGCTTTTCCAAACAGATTCATTATTCCAGCCACTCCTTGTCTCTCTCTGATTTTTCCATGTTTTCGAGCATTCTGATGCAGGCAAACACCGCCGCATCAAATACGTCGATTCGCAGATTCGGCATGATCTTCTCGTACTGGATCATATCGTCCGTCTTCTCGATTGCCTTGACGTTCATCACGCAGTATTCAAACGGCTCTGCGTGCAGGTAGTATAATTTCCCGGCTTTCGCCTTTGCTTCGATGTGCCGGAATCCCTCGGACTTTTTGTAAAAATACTGCGGCTGATCGATGATTTTGAATCCGGCTTTTTTCATACCAAGGAAATATTCTCGGCAGAACTTTCTGTCATGACCGACCTGCGCAATTTTGAATCCTGCTTTTCTGCGCTCGACAAACCAGTTGACGATATCCGCATGATTGACCGTTTCGACGTTTGACATATCAAGCCATCCGTCATCCTGCCAGCCGAACAGCGGTATATTGTCCTCATCGGCTTTCTGTATCGCCGCCGTGATCGGGAACCAGCAATGCGGAATGATGATATCGACATCGTTGTATGTGCCGTATAGTGCCGTCGCCGAAAGGTCATGCAGCTTTGACAGGTCTGCGCCTCCGTACCATTTGACAGGCAGCTTCATCAGCTCATCCAGCGTCCAATTGTACGCCCTGTCTGATTTTTGGAACTCCTTGATGTTGAAATATGCCCGCATCGACTGTGTGTAGATGTTCAGCGATTTTGCGAGGAAATCCTTTCGTTGCTGTGGGTCGTTCTGCGCTTCCAGCGACTGTGCCAGGATGTCCGCAGGCCTGATCGTGACACCGTAATTCGGATTTGCGATCTCATGCTGGTACGGATTTGTATAGTCAACATTACCGTTTTCGTCTTCCTCCGCGCGGCAGATGAAGATAAACAGCTGGTCCGCATATTCGTCCTGCGTTTCTCCTTCAAGGATTCTGACACACGCCTGTAGTCGGCGGTAGCAGAAGCTCGTCATGTCGTCGCCGGCTGTCGAGATACCAATGACCAATTTGTTTGTATAAGCTTTTGTTGCCTCACGGATGATGTTGTACTGCTTTGCACGTTTCAGCGCGTGCAGCTCGTCGATGATCGCGATATTGCAGTTCAAGGAGTCGTGCGCATCCTCGTTTGCCGCAAGTGCTTCTATGTACACCGATCCTCCCGCGACATCCTTGTTCTCAATCGAGTGCGACATGTTGTTGTCAAGGATTCTCCAACCCTCGGCTTGCGCTTCTTTCTTGCTGCTGTAGATGTTCTGTGTCAGGTTGTCGCAGATGTCGTTGTACGACTGCATCGCCTGTTTCAGCGCTGCCGCCGCAATGTAGATCACCGCACCCGATCGCGCCGACAACAGAGCGAGCGCCCAAGCCAACGCCGCGACAAACATCGTTTTTCCGTTTTTGCGCGGTATGAAGATAAA
>JAZKXO010000052.1:0-1802 GCA_045611685.1 Eubacteriales bacterium
CAACATTCCCTCCGAGGAGCTTTTCACATCTCCCAGAAAGGGCGATGCGGACGGTATCGTTTATTCCTCTCGTCCTCTCTCCTACGGCGGTCAGCTGATCGATAAATTCTGGATCAGATTTGAGGGCGGTAAGGCTGTTGATGTTGGTGCTGAAAAGAATGAGGAGCTGCTGCGCGAGCTTATCGGTATGGATGAGGGTGCTGCCTACCTTGGTGAATGCGCGCTTGTTCCCTACAATTCTCCTATCCGCGAGTCCGGCCTTCTCTTCTACAATACTCTCTTTGATGAGAATGCGGCTTGTCACTTGGCACTTGGTCGCGGCTTTACAAACGTTATTAAGGGCTATGAAAACTACACCGAAAAAGAACTTCACGATATGGGTATCAACGATTCCTTCGTTCACGAAGACTTCATGATCGGTACAGAGGATATGTCCATCGTTGCAGTTTGTGCTGACGGACGCGAGGTTAAGATCTTCGAGAACGGTAACTGGGCGTTTTAATCCCGAGCTTTTGTAAATTGTAATTTACTTTTAATATGAAAAATCCCAAGCTTTTGAGGCTTGGGATTTTTTGTTTTACAGTTTTTCTGATGGAAATTACAGATTTTCTTTAAGGATTGCAACCGCAGCCATCACGCCGTCACGGGCGGAGGAAACGATGCCGCCGGCATAGCCTGCGCCCTCACCAACGGGGTAAAGGCCCTCGAGGCTATCGCAAATGAAGCGCTCGTTTCTATCAATTCTCACAGGGGAGGTGGTGCGTGTTTCGGGACCTGTCATAGGGGAATCGGGATATAGGATTCCGGGCATCCAGGCATCGAAGTCATACATAGCTTTTCGCAAAGAATCGGTGATAAAATCGGGCAGATATTCATCAGGGGCCGTGATTTTTGTGCCGCGCTTGTAGCTTGGACGAGTGGTGCCGAGGGATACGGGTGTCTGATTTTTGAGGAATTCTTCCATTCTGGTCACGGGGGCGCGGTAGTCCTCACTGCCGAGGGTGAAGGCGCGGCGCTCGATTTTCTCTTGGAGAAGGAATCCTGCTAATGGGTCATCTGACTCAAAGTCTTCGGGGGTAACGGACACAAGGTATGCGGCGTGTGAATTCTCTGCCATTCTGCTATATTCGCTCATACCGTTTGTTACCACACAGCCATCGTTTCCCGTGGCGGCAACTACTTCTCCGCCGGGACACATACAGAAGCTATATACACTTCTGCCATTTTCAAGATGGGTGACCAGGTGATAGGATGCTGTGCCAAGCTCGGAGGGATAATTTTTCCCGTAAACCAGCTCGTTGATATACTCGCGAGGGTGCTCCACGCGAAGACCGATGCCGAAGGGGCGGGGTGTCATCTTGATTCCCGAGGCGCGGAGAGTGCGGAAGGTATCGCGGGCGCTATGGCCAATGGCGAGGATTATTCTGTCTGAATAAAGCTCGTATGGGCTGTCATTTTTCGGGCAAAGGCGGGCGCCGACTGCTCTGCCGTCCTTGATAACAAGGCGGTCAAATCTTGTATTGAAGCGGAATTCACCGCCGAGGGAGATAATTTTTTCTCTGATTTTTTTGACTATGGTTTTTAGCTTGTCCGTGCCAAGATGGGCGCCTACGGAATAGCAGATATCCTCGTCTGCACCTGCTGCTACAAACTGACGGAGGACGAACATTTTATATTCGTCGGGGGCGCCGTATTTCAGCTTGCCGTCCGAGAAGGTGCCTGCGCCGCCCTCACCAAACTGAATATTACATTCACCATCGAGAATGCCGAAGGTATTGAAGCGATTTACTGCCACTTCCCTC
>JAZKXO010000053.1:0-1270 GCA_045611685.1 Eubacteriales bacterium
ATACGATATATCGGCTTTGCCGATGCGATATATTTCGCTTTGCGAAATGCAAAAACTTCTTTTTCTATTGCAATTTCTCTGAATTTATAGTATAATAATTACAACTATAAATCCGCAAGGAGAACATTATGAAAAAGGCAAGATTTATAACCCATCCTTCGCTCGTGGGCAATCCCGTCGAGCATCCTTGGAAAAATATGAAATTCAACAGCTACGAGCGTGACCTCGAGCCCGGCGGGGGTCTTCTCAACCTCCTTTGCGAGTTTGCTCCCGAACCCGGACGTGCTGTTGAAAAGATCACTCTCCGTGCAACCGCGCTTGGAATCTTTGACGTTTTCGTCAACGGCGCGCGCGTAGGCCACGAAATTGACGGCATCCCCACAGCCGACGAATACAAGCCCGGTTGGACCGACTACCGCAAGAGAGTTTTTGAATATGAATATGACATCACCGCAATGTGCAAGGAAAGCAACCGCATCGTAGCCGAGGTCTCCCCCGGCTGGTGGACGGGACGCATCTCCTTCGGCTTCTACGGCTTCAAGCCTATGGCTTTTGCGGGTGAGATCGAAATTGAATACGCCGACGGCGAAAACGAGATCATCGCATCGGGCGAAGACTGGAAGGCGGCTATCTGCGGTCCCGTTATGTTTGCCGACATCTGGGACGGCGAATACTACGATGCAACCGTGCCCGAGCCCTCCATCGCTCCCGAGGCTCACGAATGGGTCAATGCGATCCACTTCCCCGATTGCACCTGCGAGATCGTGCCCCTTGTCGGTCCCGCTATCAGACCGCGCCACGAGCTCCTTCTCCGCCCCATCTCGGCTGTCTCCCACAACGGCACTATCCACGACGGCTCGGAATACGGCGAGATCAACGTCCTCTCGAAGTCCGTCGGCGACTGGTGCGAGCAGACAAGACTTGAATTCGGCGAGGCGCTGATCCTTGATATGGGTCAGAATATGGGCGGCCGTCCGATCCTTATGTTCAAGGCCCCCCACGGCACAAAGATCACCGTTTACTTTGCCGAAATGCTCAACGACAGCGGCGAGCCCGATCGAGGCAACGACGGACCGAAGGGCAGTATGTATATCAAGAACTACCGCTCTGCCACCGCACGTCTTGTTTACGTCGCTTCAGGCAACGGAATCGAAACCTACTTCCCCACTCATTCCTTCTTCGGCTTCCGCTACCTTGAGATCCGCGCCGACAATGACATCGACGTTCTCTCTGTTGCCGGTGAGGTCATTTGCTCCGATTTCACCGAGAC
>JAZKXO010000054.1:0-2761 GCA_045611685.1 Eubacteriales bacterium
CCTCCTCGCGTCAAAGTATTCAATCGCCACGCCGCTGTTTATCAGCTGGTTCAGCCTTGCCCGCCCGATGGCGAACCGCTTGCCCACCGTCACACCGTAGCACCGCAGGAAGTTCGACGCCACCCGCGGCGAACATTCAAACATCGCAACGATGTCGCTCACCACAAGCGTCTGATCTATCGGCCGCGTTTCTTCCCACCACATCAGTGCCTCCGTTTCTGCCGGTTCAGCCGTTCGCGCGCCGCTTTCGCCAGACGCGGGTTATAACTGAATACGCCTTGTTCCTTGCGCTCCGCGATCCGTTTGTCGCACTCCGTCCGGAACGCCTTGTACTCGGCGCACTTGCCATGACACCCCGGCGCGCGTTTCTCACAATCTTTGCATGGCACGTTTGGCATCACGTGTACGTCCTTTCTTGCACCTTATCCGGGCGCAGTATATCGGGATGCTCAGATACTTTGACAGCCGCCCAGATTGCCGCAGTTTGTCGAAGACCTCAAACTTGAGATACACCCGGTCGCCGATCCGCGTTCCGTAATCCTGCATCAGTTCGCGAATCTGCTGCCCGCGCAATCCGCCCATCTGCGCCACGTCGCCGGTGGTAATGTACCCGGTCGGCGCGCCGTGCGCGTCAGCTTTCCGGGCGCACAGCGGGCAAACGTGCGAGCCTTCCGGAATCTCCCGGCCACACACCACGCACCACTCAGAACTCATCTGATCGCTCCTTCCTGTTGTCCATCCGCTGTATCAATACTTCGACCCGCGGGCAATCGCTGTAAATCTTGTAAAACGACCCGGCCGCGATCTGGCCGTCATCGTGATATGCCACCGCGTTCAGCCCATCCTCCACCGACTTGAAAATATTGCTGCCGTCCGGTTTGCTTGTGTGCCACTCGCCATTTAAGCGTTCCTGTTGCCGTTTTGACAGGCTTTTCGGTATAGGCATATAGAAATATGCCGTCATCGCTAAAGGCACTTTATCGGGAAACTGTGCGCCTCTGGTGGCCTCACGGCACGCCCACGCAATCGCGCGCTCAAATGCGACCGTTGCCTTCGGCGTGTAGCTGGTTGACATTCCGTTCTTCAGCCGCACAGTGCGCGCCCGCTGTTTTCCGTGCGGGTTCACCGCCGCAGTAAACTGTATCGTCATTCTTCCTTCCTTTCTCCGTCTGCGCAGTAAAAACCTCTTTCGTGCCGTTCTAAGAACATCGTGCTTATGCCGAATTTTGATTCTCTGACTTTGCTGTGCTTGCAGCACTCAAATATTCCCCCGCGCGAATAACTGCTATATATGCAATCCTCGCACCGAACCACAAGTACAGCGTTCATCATAGCATCCGAATATCCTTTGTCGTACTGCTGTCTGTCGTATTGTAAAGCCTTGATGAGTTCGTCCTTGTTCACATCAATGCCAACGTTTTGAACCGCAGAATACACTCCGTTTTCTAATTGTATCTGCATTTGCCGTTGTGCATTTTCATAGATCAGACTGATTGGGCTTTCATAGCTCATCTTCTTCCCGCCTTTCCCCGTCTGAGCAAAACCACGTTTCATTTGTGGTCGCGCCATCGCACACTCCGAAGAACCTTCCGCACTTGCCGCCCTGACCGGCGTTGCCCGGTTTCCAGAACCGGCACCCTCCGCACCGTACCACCTTCAGACGGTCTGGGTCTTTCAGCATGGCCAGCGCATCGCCGATCATCTCCAACTGCTTGCACGTCTTATACGGCGACCGCCCATCTTCGTCTTGACCCGCATACGGACAGTTATTGCAGCTGATTCGCTCACAATGCCATAACCCGCTTATCACTTTCTCCAGCTTTGTCATCTTGCCCCCCATTTCTGCGCCGCGTGAAATTCTATGCCATTTATGACTTGCTGCACGCGTTGACGGCTTATTCCAAACTCATCCCCGACCTCTTGAAGTGATTTGCCTTCTGACCACGCGAGATATATGTTTGCCGCCCTTTCTGTCGCAACACACATCAACTTGTCGGCGTCGAGTGTATTTTTACGCGGCATATACTCTTTGAAAGACTTTTTCTGTTTCGCACACGGCTGTCTTGTTCTATATCTTCTCCGGGTTTCATATTCCTTCTTAAGCGCAGCCTTAAACGCTACATCCATTATCTGTGTTGCGGTCATCCCGGCAAATGTAAGATCAATAAAATCTTGTTCGTCTTCGTCCCCTTCTATTTCTGCCGCTTGTTCCAAATCCATCGAAGGGTCTACCCGTCGTATGATCTCTCGAAACGCGGCTGGGTTATGATTGCTCCTAATCGATGCATAAAACGTCGTCCACTGAACGAGCATACCTCTCGCAAGTTCTGCTTTGTTTACTCCTTTCCATTCCAAGTACGCCCACAAAATATTTTGTTTCACGCTTTCCCCCTTCTTTCTATCGCCTCGCCCAGCGTCAGCACCACCCGCGGCCGTTCCATGCTCACCGCGCTCAGAATCTCCGCTTCGTGCGCCATGACCTCGCGCGCGTCTTTGTCGCTCAGTTTTTCCAGCACGATGTCATTGATGGCGTCTATCTGCTTTGATATGCGGTCGTAGGTGTCCATTACTGGCCCTCCCGCAAGCGATACGTCATATAATGCGTGGTTTCGCCGTACCGGTTCAGACCCTCCGTGCGCGTCCCGATGATGTTATGCCCCGCGCGCCGCAGTTCGCCGATGCGCGTCGCCAGCTTCGTGCAGCCGATGTTGTCCCATGCCTCCATCGGCGTGATTTTGCCGTATTCCCGCATATACGCGAG
>JAZKXO010000055.1:0-1294 GCA_045611685.1 Eubacteriales bacterium
GTCACCTCTGCGCTGATAGTTATGGCATCCTTCGAGAACGTGAAGCGGAGGTTGTCCTTTTCGGCTTTGAGGGCGGTGCCGGATTCGGTTACGGTGAAGCCGGCGGCGGTCATGGTGGATCTGATCTCTTCGGGGGTGGACGTGAGCGAAAGCCCGTAGACTTTGACGGCGGGGTCGGTGATCGTGATGCGGGTGACGTGGCGAGAATTGCTTGAATAGTCGGGGTAATTCGTCACGGTGTAGATGACGCAATGCTCGGGGTCGATCTGCTGACCGTTTTCGTCCAGAGTGGGGACGTATCCCGTGCCGTAGTATTCCCAGCCGCCCATAATGCCGTATTTGGGTTGATGTGATGAGAAATCGAAATCGTCCACGTTTTGCGTGATCCAAAATTCAAGATCGTGCTCAGGCTCGATCGGGCGGGCTGTGCAGGAGGGGAGAAGAAGGATGGCGGAAATTAAGAGAATGATGAACTTTTTCATTTTTGCCTCACTTTTCTGTGCGGAAGGCGTAATATACTGTTCCGCTGTATTCTTGACCGCTCCACGAGGCGATTATCTCGTAAACGTAATCGCCGGTTTT
This sequence comes from Eubacteriales bacterium, assembly GCA_045611685.1. Classification (GTDB taxonomy): domain Bacteria; phylum Bacillota; class Clostridia; order Oscillospirales; family CAG-272; genus SIG701. Next base: position 583 of record JAZKXO010000055.1, read on the forward strand.
AGCCTCGAAGGAACCCCCGCTAACTGTGAGCTCGTCGAAGTTGTCAAAATCGATAGTGCTTGCTTTGTACCGTTTGACCGTGATCTTTGACGGCGCGGCTTCGAATTTCAAGTTGACGGTCGTCTTTTTCGTTATTTCGAGAATGGGAAGATCATCCTTGCACTCAAGTGGGTGAGGACTGTCCGATTCGATACCCGAACCGATCCCATCCTCGCCCTCGGCCATCCAAGAAGAAGTTCCTCGCCAAGCGTTAACGGCATTTTTGTCGTCGATAACAAAAAGATGAGGCGGTTCAAAGGGGAAGACCGTGGGTACAACTGGGAGCTTTACTTCATCAGAAATGGCATCCGGATCGGTATACATTCTTGTTTCCTCGCATAGCGAGCATTTGTCAACCGCGGTGTGCTGATCGAAATTGGCGGTTCGTTGCCAGTTGTGCTCGCATTTCTTGGCGCAGCCGGAAAAAGCGGGAAGGCATAGGGAGATTGTGAGGACTATCAGTAGAATTCGTTTCATAAGTTGCCTCCTATTCAAATGAAAGCGATGCGAACCATTCTTCGTTCCACACTTCGGTGGTGCCTCTGACCTCTATGAGCAAGTCGCCGTAAACGAACGCCGTGTTGTTTCTCGGATCGTCCTTGTATTCACAAACCAAAGCCGTAACTTCGCGGTCGCGGAGTTTGATTACTTTTTCGTAAATGCTTTTGTGGCG
>JAZKXO010000056.1:0-92936 GCA_045611685.1 Eubacteriales bacterium
ATGCTTCGTTAAATGCTCAAAGCCCTTAATTTCGTGGACTTTTCGTGTTTTTAAGGGTGAAAAACATACCCCTTTCACCATTGCACCTTTGCCCCGACCTTTTGGACTTGAAACAAACCGGAAATTTAAAAATGGTGAAGGGAAAGTATTGTATACTGTATAAAAATGTTGTATAATAAAATGCAGAACAACAGTGTATTTCGTTTTCGAAAGGGATGGCGAGTCGTCATCTTTTCACTCATGTTTATCTTATTCACTGCATAAGCCTACAAAAGCTTTCCTTCGTGCGAGCGCACTTCTGAATCTTTTGCTTAACGGCTTATTCCGCTCAGACATAATGCTCGTCGTAGCAGAAGCAAGGTTTCGTAAACTTCACCTTGCTGCTCTACGCCTGCGCGTTTTGCCATACAAATTAGTGTTGTTCTGTTAATGATCGGGAAAGGAGAGTTGTATGATCGTTTATAAAGAACTTGCTTCTATTGAACAGGATCTGGGTTTTCCTGCGAGAACTCTATATGGTTTGAGCAACAATCTTGAGAAGCACTATCATAATGTGTTCATTCCGAAGAGTGACGGAAGTAAACGAAAACTCTCCGTACCTGATTTAATCTTGAAAAGGGTACAGAAATCCATTGCAGATAATATCTTGGTGCAATATCCGATTTCCAGATATGCCAAAGCATACAAGGTGGGAAGTAGCGTCCAACAGAATGCACAGCCACACGTTGGGAAGAAAAAGATTTTGAAATTGGATATAGAAGGTTTTTTTGATAACATTCTGTATTCGCAGATTAAGGACCTTGTTTTCTGCGAAGGAAAATATTCAGAACCCATTCGGATTCTATTGACGATACTTTGCTATTATAAAGAGTCGCTTCCGCAGGGTGCGCCAACGTCCCCGGCAATTACCAATATCATTATGTTTGATTTTGATGAAACGGTTGGAGCTTTCTGTAACAAGAAAAATATAGCATATACAAGATACTGCGATGATATGACTTTTTCAGGAGATTTCGACGAGAGAGAAATTATCTCCTTTGTTAAGAGCGAACTCTGTAAACTTGGTTTGTATCTGAAAAATCGCAAAACAGCAATCATTCCGGCAACCAAGCGTCAAACGGTAACGGGGATTGTTGTCAATGAAAAAATTAATATTACGAAGGATTATAAAAAGAGCATTCGTCAAGAAATTTACTACATTAAGAAATTTGGGCTTGATGAACACATGAACAGGCGAGGTATATCGGATAAGCAACAATATCTTTTATCTCTCCGCGGACGAATAGCTTTTGTTCTTCATACAGTACCGAATGATCGTGAGTTTATGAGATATAAAAAATCTCTTGCTGAAAATAGTTTATAAAAGTATAGTGTAAAGGGTGCATTTTTGTACTATGACCCCAACCAAGAACAGACTACCGCGCGGTAGTCTGTTCTTCTTTCCCCCGATAGAACTTGGGCTCGAATGCAGATGGAGTTTGTCAGAATCTGCCGCGGCCGCAGACGCGGACGCGGAAAAATACCACGGCGTGGTGTTTTAAGCCCGTTGGGGGTGCACTTGTGAACAGTTAAGGCTACCGTAACGAGCGGGCGTGCGGCGAAATGCATTTTTCGTTGTCTCGGCGGTATCTTCACCTCATGCTGTGAGAAAAAAGAACCTCACCGAAGTCAGGTGCGGTTCTTTTTGCCTATTGCTAATTCGTGACGTTCGTGGTATAATTACAAAGATATGTAATCGCTTTTGTATCTTTGCGGGAGCGATTTTTAGTGAGGTGCTTTCTATGATAGACGTTTTTGTCTGGATGGACAGTTTCATGAAAGCTCTCCGAGATGTGTTCGGGGATCGCGTTTGGTTTGTCGGACTGCAGGGGAGTTACGCCCGCGGTGAGGCGACAGAGACGAGCGATATTGATACCGTTGTGATTCTTGATAAGTTATCATCCGCCGATATTCAAAGGTATAATACGGTGCTCGATACACTCGCCTATCGGGACTTGCTCTGCGGATTCCTCAGCGGCAAGGACGAGCTTTTCCGTTGGGATCCGTCCGACCTTTTCCAGTTTTACAACGATACGAGACCGCTGTACGGAAGTCTCGACGAACTCCTCTCCCGCATTGACGGTGCCGCTGTTGACAGAGCAATTTTGCGCGGTATGTGTAACATCTATCACGGCTGTGTGCACAATATGCTCTATGAAAAGAGCGTGAGGGTTCTCCGTGGACTATATAAATCCGCTTCGTTCGTCGTACAGGCGATCGTTTTTAAGGAGACGGGAAAATACGTCAGCTGTCTGAATGAGCTTCTCACAGTCGCGTCTGCGGAGGAGAGGAAAATCGTTAAGACGTTCCTCGAACTCAAAAATGGCGTGGCGGTGCAGTTTGATACCATGTCCGAAGCGTTGTTCGAATGGGCGAAAGGACGGATTTGACAAAACGGAATTTTTTACTTTTGAAGAGAGGTGCTGTCTGTGAAAGAGAAAATACGGTTAATTTCCATATTCATTCTTTGCGCCCTCTTGTGTTCCTGTGCGCAGCCTGTGATTCTGTACACAGACGGCACCGAAAATACGGTTTTGACGGCACAAATCGGCGAGACTGCGGTGGTTTTGCCGCCTGCCGAACCGCCCACCGAATCTTCGACAACTGCAGAAAGTGAGACTGTGGAACCCGAAGAAACTAAAGAATCCCCTGCAGCTGAGCCTCTGATTGAATACGTCGTGTTCCCGAACCTCATAGGGCAGATGATCAGCGATTTGCCGATTGTGCCCGAGGATATCGTGCGGATTGAAGAAGTACGTGCGTTTTATCCTTTGCCGAAGGGGAGGATTGTTGACGTATTATTTAGGGGGCAGGCGAGCGAGACGGAGTATCTCGTTGAACTTGGTTCCACGATGGTTTTGCTTGTCAGTGACGGAATTGATCCCAACAACGTAACCGTTTCGTCCGATGACAAGACAGTTTATCTGACCTTTGACGACGGACCGTCGCCGGAATATACTCTCGAAGTGCTCGATATCCTTGACAGTTACGGTGTTTCTGCCACGTTTTTCCTCGTGGGAGAAAGCGTCGAAAAATATCCGGAGATAGTAGAGGAGATTCATAGTCGCGGCCACATGATCGGTTGTCATTCGTATTCTCACGTATACAATCACATTTATGCAAGTGCCGAAAATATGATCGCAGAAATTGAGCGCTGGGAAGAAGCCATTGAGGCGGTGCTCGGCTTCGTACCCGAGGAGAGACTGTTCCGTTTCCCCGGCGGATCGTCTATGCTGGAAGAGAGCGTCATCCCCGAGGCGGTGGCGGCAGCCGGTTATCGCGCTTTTGACTGGAATGCTCTCAACAATGACAGCTTTGTACATACGCGCCCAGCCGGAATGAGCGAAGAGGATTTCATGAAGGATTCCGTGATCACGACTTTGGCATATAGCTTTTCATTGAAGACGAGCCCCCACATCGTTCTGATGCACGACACGAAGAAACCTACCGCGGAATTTCTCCCGTGGATGATTGAGTATATGATGGAGATGGGATGCACGTTTGGGACACTTGAAATGCTCGAGAGCGGCTGGCTTCACTGAGCGGCAGAAAAGATCTTGAACGCAAAAATTAAAAAACCGCAGATGATGTATCTGCGGTTTTTTGTATAAATTATTGTTTTTTCATTTGGTGTAGGAAGAGCAAAACTGCAATGACGACTCCGGCGACTGCATATCCCAAGACCCACCACAGGTGCGGAAGTATATCGGAATAATTTCCTGAAAGAACGGCACGTTCCAGTTCCACGGCGTGAACGAACGGGAGCCCGTACGCTATTTTCTTAAACGTGCCGCCCACCAGTTCAAGATCAAACCAAGTGCCCGATAACCAAGCGGAGAGATTTGTCAGTAATGCTCCGCATATGCCGCCGACTTGCTTATCGTTCAGAATGCTGCCGAAAAGCAAGCCGAGCGCGATGAAAAGAACGGAGATTGGAATGATGAAAAGAACGGCGAGAAGGATATTAACCGTAACGTCGAGACCGAGAATGATGGCAACGGCATAACAGATGATGCTTTGCGCTACAGAAAAGGGAATGATCGGTAACGCGTAGCCGAGTATAAAATCAACCGGTGTCAGCGGGGTTGTATATAATCTTTGAAGCAGGGAGGTGCCTCTGTCCTTTGCGATGAGCGTCGCGGAAAAGAGCGTCATAAACGAAAGGCCGAACACCGTGATCCCCGGAGCAAGATGCTGTATTTCAAACAGCGGCACGGGCACGTTCGCTTGAATCGCGCTTAAGAGAAAAATGAGGATGAGCGGAAAGCCGAGGCCAAACGACAGGTTCAAGGGATCGCGAAGGATCTCTTTAGCATTTCTTTTGGCAAACGTGAGCATTCTCATTGTGCCACCCCCTTTACGATACGGACGAACGCTTCTTCAAAGTTCTCTGTGCCCGCCGACTGCTTTATCTTATCCGCGGTATCGCATATGAGAAGCTTTCCGTCCTTCATAATGGCAATGCGATCGGAGAGTGCCTCGGCCTCTTCCATATAGTGCGTCGTTAAAACGATCGTGATCTTGCCTTTCAAGGCGTGGATCATATCCCAAAGATCGCTTCTGGCAATAACGTCAAGACCGAGCGTCGGTTCGTCGAGAAAGAGGATCTTCGGCTCACTGATCAGCGCCATAGCTATACTGAGTCTCCTCTGCCACCCGCCCGACAGCTTTCCGGCTTTTCTGCCGATCACGCTTTCAAGTCCGAGAAGCTTTGTGAGTTCTTCTATCTTTTTGTCTCGTTTATCTTTTGTAAAGCCGTGAACGCCACAGATAAGTTCAAGATTTTCGCGCACGCTCAGTCCGGGCGCGACGGCAGTTTCCTGGGGTGATACTGCGATCAGTGATTTGACCTCTGCTTTATCCTTACAGATGCTTTTCTCGAGCAAATAAGCATCTCCCGCTGTCGGCTCTGTGAGACAGCAAAGCATTTTTATCGTTGTGGTTTTACCCGCTCCGTTTACGCCGAGCAAAGAGAATAACTCCCCCTCTTTAATAGAGAGAGACAGTGCATCTACGGCGAGGACGTCTTTGTAACGCTTAGTTAGTCCCTTGATCTCAATAGCGTTCATCATGTTTCCTCCTTTGATAAGTGTCTCGCGCGTATTCCCTGATATACATCGGTCAGCATATCGCTGATAAGCTCCCATTCAAGCGATAAAAACGAGGTAGCGAGCATCGTTCCGATGCCGTGAACACAGCTCCAGACTTCCATGTGCATGAGCCTTGCTGTTTCTATCGTTACACCGTTTGCCTTCATAATCATTTGTACGGACTCTTCGAAATCAGGCGATGCTGCCGCGTCCCCACCGCTCCTGTCGCGCATGAACAAAAGCTTGAACAGCTCTTTTTCTTCCTTGGCAAAGCGGACGTACGCCATTCCAAAGGCTTTGTAGCGGGGAAATTTTTCGCTTTCGACCTCAGTTTTGATAAAACCGAGATAGATTTCGTATGCGGTGGTTATCACTGCTTCTCGCAGTTCCTCCATCGTACGGAAATTGGAAAATACGGGCTGTGTTGAACAATGCAAGGACGAGGCGATCGCCCGTGCATTGATTGCCTCTTCTCCACTCGCCCGTACAAGTTCGACGGCCGTTTTAATAATATCCTCTTTTGTGATTTTAATTTTCGGCGGCATATTGTCATCTCCATGATATATCAAATGTTATATATCTATTGTTATTATATCACAAAAGGTATGCACTTGTCAATGAGGAGAGGTCGAAAAAGTCCATCGTAAGCCAAAAGCTCCGATGGACTTTTTTTATTCATCTTCGGTTTTGAGTTCGCGCGACATGAGGTGATGCAGCGCCTCGGATACGTTGATTGTGCCGTTTACGATGCCGTCTATCGTTGAGGAGATGGGGAGCTCGACGCCGTGCTTTTGGGAAAGCTCCATAGCAGCGGTGAGGGCGTGTATGCCTTCAACGACCATGCCCACTTCTTTTACAGCGTCTTCGGGACGCATCCCTTGGCCGATGAGATAGCCTGCGCGGTTGTTGCGGCTATGGCGGCTCGTGCAGGTAACGATCAAGTCTCCGATGCCTGCAAGACTTTCGAACGTCTGCCGACGCCCGCCGAGCTTCGTGCCGAGACGGGTGATCTCTGCCATGCCGCGGGTAATGATCGCCGCCTTGGTGTTATCGCCGTAACCGAGGCCGTCGGAAATGCCCGCGGCGAGTGCGATAATATTTTTCATAGCGCCCGAGATCTCGACGCCTTTAATGTCCGTGTTGGTATATACTCTCAGAACGTCGCCGGAGAAGGTTTTTTGGATATACGATGCCGCACCCTCATCTTCCGAGGCGGCAACGATGGCGGTGGGCATATCCGCCGCGGCTTCTTCGGCGTGGGTCGGTCCGGAGAGCGCTACGAGTGGTATCGCAGACTGCTTTAACTCATCCGCAATGACCTCGGTGAGCGTCATGTGTGAGCCGGCTTCCAAGCCTTTGGCAACGTCTACGATTGTCATATCAGCGGTGATAAAGGGAGCCGCCTTTTTGGCGGTTGCGCGGACGTAGGGGGAGGCCACGGCAAAGACGACGATGTTTGCATCTTTCAGCGCTGCATTGAGATCCGTAGTCAGCGAGACCTCATTAGGCAGGATCATGCCCGGCAGGTTGGGATGCTTTCGTGTGCTTGTGAGTATTTCTACCTCGGAGGGCAGGGCAGACCAAAGGGTGACCGTATGCCCGTTTCGGTGCAGGATCTTTCCGAGGGCTGTTCCCCACGTGCCTGCGCCCAGTATTGCGATTTTTTCCATATCGGTACCTCTTCAAAATAAAAAATATCCGAACCGACTCGGATACTTCAGGTGATAGCTCGGACGGAACTCTGAACCTTTGCGAGCGTTTTTATGTATAGCGAGTTTTGCACGAAAGCTCCGCTGCAGTATCAAATCCTTCGGATTTGAGCGGGTTCGTTCATAGCGCATTACGAAAAAGAAAACACCCGAACAAGTCCAGGTGTTTCTTTTTGGTGACCCGGACGGGAATCGAACCCGTGTTACCGCCGTGAAAGGGCGGTGTCTTAGCCGCTTGACCACCGGGCCATACATACGGCCCCGATTTCTCGGGACCGTACGATGGTAGCGGAGACGGGATTTGAACCTGTGACCTGCCGGGTATGAACCGGATGCTCTGGCCAGCTGAGCTACTCCGCCATCTATTCGGGTTGCGGGGTTGCCGCAATCGCCTAATTATTTTAGCACAACATTCCCCCCTTGTCAATAGAAAAACAAAAAAATATTCAGAAAATTTGAGAAAACGTGTTATCCATCGCACTCTGTCATATCTTTTGTCAATTCGCTCAATGTTGTATCGATATTTTTGGTATCGATATGTGATTTTGATGATTGAAATAGGTGTGGAAATATGCTATACTATACGGTAGAATTTGATCGTGTGATTTTCGTGAGAATACGATATCATACAAACGTTTTATGGAGGGGAAGATGAAACAGCCTCGGACTGTTACGAGGGCAACTCTCGGCAGATTGCCCGAATATCTTAGTTACCTGCAAAGAATACTCCCTGAGAAAAAGACGGTATCCGCCACTGCGATATCGCGTGAACTCGGCTACGGCGAGGTACAGGTTCGCAAGGATCTGAGCGTGGTGAGCGGCGCAGGGAAGCCAAAGGTGGGGTACGTAACGGCGGATCTTGTCGAAAGCCTTGAACGGTATCTTACCGGCGGCGAATGCAGCCACGCTGTGATCGTCGGTGCGGGAAAACTTGGCGGCGCTATCCTCGATTACGACGGTTTCCTTGGTTTTGGACTTAAGATCATCGCGGCGTTTGATACCGATCCGGAGCGGTATGGTGCCTCCGCTTTGGGGAAGCCGATCCTGCCTATGGAAGGGCTGGAGGATTTTTGCCGCCGCGAGAAGGTTCGCATCGGTATAATCACCGTGCCCGCCAAAGCGGCGCAGGAAATTGCCGACCGACTCATCGGGGCAGGGGTTAGTGCGATATGGAGTTTTGCGCCAACGCATCTCCGCGTGCCCGAAACCGTATTTCTGCAGGAAGAAAATCTTGCTTTGTCGCTCGCACATCTGCATATTCTGAACGATCGATCCGGTAAATAATTTTTGAGGTATACATATGTCTCTGTTTAACGGTGTTTTGTCAGTTAGCGGCATCACGTTTGTGATGTTTGCGATTCTCCTTATCGCCGCTGTGGGCTACGCCCTTGGCCGTATTACGGTAAAAGGGATTTCCCTTGGTACGGCGGGCGTGTTTGTCGTAGCACTCCTTTTTGGCGCTTTGTTCTACGGTACAATGAGGGATGCCGTTGTAAAAACGCTTGCCGACGGCACAAGTGTTGATATCTCTACTGAGATATTGAAGGTGATCGAGAACCTCGGGCTCGTTCTGTTCGTTTCATCCATTGGCTTTATTGCAGGTCCGCGCTTTCTTTCAAATCTCAGAACTACTTATAAATATTCCGCTTTCCTTGGTGTGGTGATTACCTTAATGAGCGGCATTATATGTATCTTTTTCTATTGGCTCGGTGTGGGCAGTTACGGCGATGCAAAAGAATTCGCTGCCTTGCTCGTCGGTCTTTGGGCGGGCGCGCTTTCCAGTACGTCGGCATTTTCCGCCGCAAAGGCAACGGTTGCCGCAGAATTTGAGAGCGCCGTTACCGTAGGATACGGTATCACTTACCTCTTTGGTGTTATCGGCATTGTTTTGTTTATCCAGATTCTTCCGAAACTCCTCGGTGCCGATATGGAGAAAGAACGTCGAAAACTGCCGCGTGTGGAAGTTATTGAAAAGAACACGGATACGAAACGTCGTTTCGAACTTGATCCTTACGGCATCGGTGCGTTCTCTCTTGCGTCGTTTCTCGGCGTGCTTCTGGGTGCCGTGAAAATTCCGCTTACGTCTGCCGGACTCGAAGGAGCGACCTTTTCCTTGACGACGACCGGCGGCGTGCTTGTCGTATCGCTCCTCTTCGGGCATTTCGGACATATCGGTCCCGTCAGTATCATGATAAAGAATACGACCGCCAAAGTGTTCCGCGAATTAGGCCTTACACTCTTTCTCATAGGCGCCGGTGTTGCAGGCGGTGCGAGATTCGTCGAGTATTTCAAGCCCGTGTATTTCTTCTATGGAGCGGTTATGACCGTTCTGCCGATGATTGTAGGCTTTTTATTTGCAAAGTATTTGTTGAAGTTGAGTCTTCTTAACAATCTTGGCTCGATTGCCGGCGGTATGACGAGCACGCCCGCACTCGGCACGCTCATAAGCGTATCGAAAACCGAGGACGTAGCTGCCGCATACGCCGCCGCGTACCCGATCGCCTTGATTGCGGTGGTGCTTACAGCACAGGCACTCTCTGTGCTTTTAGTCTAACAAAAAAGTGAGGAACCGCTCGATTCCTCACTTTTTTTATCGGTTGTTCACGTCCAGTCGGAGATTGGCAAGTCCCGCTTCCGAAGTTTCCTTGTATCGGTGAGACATATCCAGCCCCGTTTGTTTCATGATGAGGATCACGTTGTCGAGCGAGATCTTTCTCGTATCGCTCAAAAAGCTGGAGAGATTCACCGCATTGATTGCACGCATGGCGGCGACGGCATTTCGCTCGATGCAGGGGATCTGCACAAGACCGCAGATGGGATCGCAGGTAAGACCGAGGTGGTGCTCAATGGCTATCTCCGCCGCGTATTCGATCTTATCGAAGCTGAGCCTAAACAGTTCTGCGAGGGCGGCCGCCGCCATCGCGCAGGCGCTTCCGACCTCTGCCTGGCATCCGCATTCCGCACCGGAAATGGATGCGTTGGTTTTGATCAGATTGCCGATGAGACCGGCTGTTGCAAGTGCTTCTTTGATCTGTCGATCGGTGAAGCGGTGCTTTTCCTGCTGGTAGTAGAGAACGGCGGGAAGAACGCCTGAGGCGCCGCAGGTGGGGGCTGTAACGATCGTGCCGCCCGCGGCATTCTGCTCGCTCACGGCGAACGCATAGGAGCAGACGAGGCGGTTTTCGCGCGTTTCGGCGGTCTCGTCGATATGCTGCATCTCATGGAGATAGCGCGCCTTGCGCTGTACGTTCAGCCCACCGGGCAGGATTCCTTCGCTGTTAAGACCTTCCTCGATGGCGGCCTTCATATGCTTCCAAACGGTGTCAAGATAGTCCCAGATCTTTGCTCCTTCCACCTCTTCGACGTATTGCCAGAGGCGCATCCGCCGCTCGCGGCAGTACACCGCGATTTCACTGAACCGCGTCATCGCATAAACGGTCGGTGCATCGGGGAGCGTTTCGTTCTCTGCCGCAATCCGTCCGCCGCCGACGCTGAAAATGCGCCATTTCCCAAGCTCGGTTTCTCCCTCGTACGCCGTCAGATCCATCGTGTTCGGATGGGGGACGGAGAGGGCGGTGTTCATTTCGATTTCTACGCTATGGGGCGCAAATGTGCGGCGGATTACGGTATCCGTGCCGTGGCCTTTTCCTGTTTTGGCGAGGGATGCGTACAATGTCACGGAGAATCGGTCAGCCGTTGGGTATCTCGCCATGAATTGCTTACACGCCCGTTCCGGTCCCATCGTGTGAGAACTTGACGGACCGCGCCCAATGCGGTACAGCTCGGTGAGCGATTCCATGCCCGTGTTTTCGCGCAGTTCGACAATTTTTTCAGAAAGTATTGATTCTGTCATACATGCACCTCTCTTTTTCATGATAACGAGCCTATGATTTCTTCCGCATAACGGACGGCTTCCATGGCGTCTTTTGCGTATTTATCGGCGCCTATTTTTCGTGCGTATTCCTCGGTCAGAACCGCGCCGCCGACGATCGTCTTGCAGAACGGTGCTTTTTCCCGAAGCAGCTTTACGGTTTCTTCCATGGCGGGGACGGTGGTCGTCATGAGCGCACTGAGACCTGCGAGCGGCGCGTGCAGTTCGAGAACTTTATCGAGGACGGCAGTCGGAGGGACATCACGTCCGAGATCCACCACGTCGAATCCGTAGTTTTCGAGGAGCAGTTTTACGATGTTCTTGCCGATATCGTGGATATCGCCGTGGACGGTGGCAATCACGAACGTGCCCTTGCGTGCTTTCGTTTCGCTGTCTGTCATGTGATTCTTGATTGCTTCAAACGCGCTTTTGGCGGCTTCCGCGCTCATGAGAAGCTCGGGCAGGTAGACGGTCTTTTTTTCAAATCCGATACCCACCGTATCGAGGGCGGGGATGATCTCGCCGTTTACGATGTCGAGCGGCGCCATGTCGGAGAGAAGCGCTTTCGTAATCTCGGCGGCTTTGGCTGCGAGTCCCTTTACGATTGCCTTTTGCAGTTCCGATCCGTACTCTGCGGGGGATTTTGCCCCGACTGCGAGGGTGGGCGCGCTCGGTGCTGGGGTGAACGTTTCAGCCGCACGGATGTAGTCTGCGCAGTTTTCGTCAAGCCCGTGGAGCGCCTTGTAGGCGTAATACGTTTTCATCATGTCCGCCGAGTAGGGATTCATAATGGCGGCGGAGAGACCGTTCTCGAGCGCCAAGGCGAAGAACGTACTGTTGATCGCATCGCGGTTCGGAAGGCCGAAGGATACGTTCGACACGCCAAGGGACGTGTGGCATCCGAGTTCTTCGCGGATCCGCCGAAGTGCTTCGAGAGTGGCGAGAGCGGCTTTGTTATCCGCGCTGATCGTCATCGCCAATGTGTCGAAGATGATGTCTTTTTTATCAATGCCGTACGAAGCGGCGGTCTCAAGGATTTTTTTTGCGATCTCGACGCGCCCTTCTGCCGTTTCCGGGATCCCGTTTTCGTCGAGCGTGAGCGCCACGGCTACGCCGCCGTATTTTTTCATAAGCGGGAATACGGCCTCCATACTTTCCCGTTTTCCGTTCACCGAGTTGATCAGCGCCTTGCCGTTCAGACGGCGGAGAGCCCCCTCCATTGCCGTTTCGTCGGCGGTATCAATCTGGAGAGGCAGATCGAGTACTGCCTGCAGTTCGCATACCGCGGCTTTCAGCATAGCAGCTTCGTCAATGTCGGGAAGACCTACGTTCACGTCCAGAATATGCACGCCTTTCTCCTGTTGCGTGATACCTTCCGAGAGGATGTAGTTGATATCGTTTTCGAGAAGCGCTTGCTTGAAACGTTTTTTACCTGTCGGATTGATGCGCTCGCCGATGAGGATCGGCTCTTTATCAAAGAATACGGCGTGGGTATAGGAAGAGACTGCGGTGAAATTCTTTTTCTCGATCGGCTTGGGGGTGAGCGATGCGGTTTTCTCCGTGAGCGCTTTTATAAATGCGGGCGTCGTTCCGCAGCATCCGCCGAGGATGCGCACACCTCTTTCAGCCAAAAGTGCCATTTCATCGGCGAACTGTTCGGCGGTTACGTCAAAGACGGTTTTTCCGTTTTCGATTTTCGGAAGTCCCGCATTCGGCTGGAGGATGACGGGGACGGAGGCATATTTCAGAAGCTCTTGGGCAACGGCGGCGAGCTGTTTTGGACCGAGTGAGCAGTTCGCACCGATCGCATCCGCGCCCATGCCCTCGAGAAGGGCGACCATCGCGGCGGGGTCAGCGCCGGTCATCAGTTTGCCGTCCTCGCCGTATGCGTTCGAAACGAGCACGGGAAGTTGGGAGTTTTCCTTCGCGGCGAGAAGGGCGGCTTTCGTCTCGTAGGCGTCGTTCATCGTTTCGATAATGATGAGATCGGCGCCGTATTTTACACCGAGACGGACGGTTTTTGCAAAAAGGGAAACGGCGTCCTCAAAATCGAGATCACCGAGCGGTTTCAAAAGCTTGCCCGTGGGCCCAATATCAAGCGCGATGAATTTTTCCCCTTTCGTATCGGTGAGATCGCGCGCGGCTTTTGCGTTCGCAATCGCGGCGGAGACGATCTCTTCCAGCTCCCCGTCGGAAAATTTCAGCGCATTTGCGCCAAACGTATTGGCGGTAGCCACGTTGCTTCCCGCATCAAAATACGCCTTGTGAATGGCTCTTATCACTTGGGGGTGGGAGACGTTCCAGCGCTCCGGCAGCTCACCCGGGCGAAGCCCTTCGGCTTGCAGAAGCGTGCCCATGCCGCCGTCCAGATATACGTTGTTATTTTTGAGAAATTCGGAGAAATTCATACGCACTCCTGTATAAGCGGATCTGTTTTGCGATACCGCTGTTATTTTCTGTGGGGGATGCCAATAATCGCCGTTACGGATTTGGTCGGCGACATGAGGAGACTTTCGGTGAGGGTAATGCCGATGTGCTTTTCGGGAGTCAAAACGGCGAAAATATCCTTTTGTACGGTAAGCGGCAGATCGCCGTAGCCGGGACTGAAGCGCGGCTTTAAAATGGCATGATGTGCCGTGGCTGTATCATTACAGAAAAGATCGCAAAGCGCCTCGACGCGCTCCGTGCCGATTGCCTGGAACAAGAGCGCCCGTGCCGGCGCGATCCGCGTGTATCTTTGTATGAGCCGATCCACTTCAATGCCGATGGTGGCGGCAAAGAGAACGGCGCTATCGCACTCCGAAAGATGCGCGGCTAAATCCTTTGAATGGACGGAGAAAACGCCGAAATCACAGACCTCTCCATTGACGGAAATCGGCATCTCCGAAAAGCAGACGCGGTAGGCAAAGCGCCCCTCGGTTTCTTTAAGACAATCGTCTAAAAGAACCCCGATTTTGTCATCAGCCGTTCTGCATCCTGCATAGCGGAGAATTGCCGCTTTGTCAATCGGCGGCGCTCCGTACGTCTTTACAAAAACGCACGTTTTCATTTTTTCAGTATAGCCGAAAGATTCGACTGGATTTTTGCGGCGACGTCCGGCTTGTTCATTGAGTATACGTGCACGTTCGTGATGCCGTTGGCGTACAGATCGATGATCTGATCCGTGGCGTACGCGATGCCTGCCTCTTTCATGGCGGCGGGATCGCTGCCGAACGCATCGACGAGGGACTTGAAGCGCTGGGGCATAAAGGAGCCGGAGAGGCTTATAGCACGCGCAACCTGATTTGCGTTCGTGATGGGCATGATGCCCGGCACGATCGGAACGGTGATCCCCGCCTCGCGGATTTTATAAAGGAAATTGTAGAGCAGATTGTTATCGAAAAACATCTGCGTGGTGAGAAAATCGCACCCGGCATCCACCTTTTCCTTAAGGCGGAGGATGTCATCCTTTTGATTTTCGCTTTCCGGATGAATCTCAGGATAGCACGCACCGCCGATGCAGAAATCGGCGCCGGATTCTTTCAGTTCGCGAATGAGATCAATGGCGTGGCGGTAATCCCACGCTGCACGGTCAGCGTTCTCCATCCCGGCGGGGATGTCGCCGCGCAGTGCCATGACGTTCGAAAGTCCCGCCTCTTTGATGTCGCGGATCTTTTCACGCACGGTTTCTTTTGTGGAGGAAACGCACGTCAGATGCGCGAGGGTAGGCACACCGTACAGTTCTTTTATGTTTCTGGCGATGTCGAGCGTGTACTAGCTCGTGCCGCCGCCCCCGCCGTATGTAACGCTCATAAAGGAGGGGCGAAGTCTTGCGATCTCCTCCGTGGCGGTTTTGACACTTTCAAAGCTTGTTTCCGTCTTGGGAGGAAATACCTCAAAGGAAAGAGAAGGCGTGTTTCTTTTTATCAGATCAATGATTTTCATATGCAGGAGCCTTTCGTGGGGATTTGTATAGTTTATTATACACCTTGGGGTGTCCTTGAATCAAGACGTTTCTGGATTTTTGTGGGGCAAAGAAAAAGCCGAAGCGGTTTTGCCGCCCCGGCTTTTTTTAGAAAATCTTATCGGGATTCAGAATACCCTTCGGGTCGAACGCCGCCTTGATGCCGCGCATCAGTTCGATCGAGGCTTCGTCCGCGGACTCGTACAGATACGCCTTCTTCGCATAGCCGATACCGTGCTCACCGGAGACGGCACCGGACAGCTCGTTTGCCTTTTTATACATCGCATCCATGGCTCGATTCAGTTTCTCTTCCCAGTCTTTCTCCGTAAGATCGTCCTTGAGGACGTAGATGTGGAGATTTCCGTCACCCGCATGCCCAAAGCTCTTGATGCGGATGCCAACCTCGTTCTCCAGAAGGTGGGAGAATTCCACCATTTCGTGCACGTGATTGCGCGGAACGACCACGTCGACCTCATCCATTTCCGTGGTAGAGGATTTGATCGCTTCAAGGAATGCGCCTCTCGCTTTCCAGAGCGACTCGTCGCGCTCCTCCGTATCGGAGATATAGATGTCGGGTGCACCCTCGGCAAGACAGATCTCGGCGACGTTTTCGTAATACGCCTCGATCTCCTCGCGGCTGTTGCCGTCAAACTTCAAAAGCAAATACGCATCAGCCGAGCTGTCGGGGAATTTGCGGCCGAGATACCTTTCGGAGTCGAGGATAACCTCTCTCTGCATGAACTCGATCGCTGTCGGCACGCATTTGGATTTGATGATCTTCGGTACCGTGCCGATCGCTTTTTCAAGCGTGGGGAAGGGGATAAGCAGGCTGATCGTCTTTTTCGGCAAGGGAATGAGTTTCAAAATCGCCTTGGTGATCACACCGAGCGTTCCCTCTGAGCCGACCATCAGATCCTTTAAGGCATAGCCCGAGCTGTTCTTTACGATCTTGCCGCCGAAGTGCACGATTCTGCCGTCGCACAAAACGACTTCAAGACCGCGCACGTAGTCGCGCGTTACGCCGTATTTCACGGCGCGCATGCCGCCGGCGTTGGTGCTGATGTTGCCGCCGATCGTCGCGGTTTTTTCTCCCGGATCGGGCGGATAAAAGAGATCGTGCTCCTCGACGAACGCGGAGAGCTCCATAAGCAGCACACCCGGCTCGACGGTAACGGTGAGGTTTTCCTCATCCAGTTCAAGAATGCGGTTCATCATCGTGAAATCGAGCACGATGCCGCCACGCATGGGTACGCACGCGCCGACGAGTCCCGTGCCGCTGCCGCGGGCCGTTACGGGGATCTCGTTTTCGTATGCGTATTTCATAATGGCGGAGACTTCCTCGGAGGACGTAACTTTTATGGCAACGTCGGGAAAATGACGGGTGCTGCTGAGTTCGTCGCGCGAATAGTCTTCGCTCAGATCATCCTTGTAGTATACTCTCTGGGGATCGGCGACGATGGCTTTCAGATCAAGATAGTTTTTCTGAGAGAACATCCTCATTCTCCTTTCAGTTTTTTGATAAGGGCAGGTACGATCTCGTACAGGTTTCCGACGATGCCGTAATTTGCAAACTTGAAGATCGGCGCGTTTTCATCCGTGTTGATCGCGATGATGCAGTCTGAATTGCGCATGCCTACCGCAAACTGGATCGCGCCCGATACGCCGCAGGTGATGATCAACTTTGGCCGAACCGTTTTACCGCTCAGACCGATCTGCCGTTTGGCATCTGCAAAGCCTGCTTCCGCCACGGGGCGCGTTACGGCGAGTTCCCCGCCGAGAAGTGCCGCAAGTTCTTCGAGGATCGCGAGATCTTCCTTTGCCTTTACACCGCGGCCTGCAACAACGAGCACAGAGGCGCTTTCGATCGTCTTCAGTTTCGGCTTCGGCTCAACGGCCGTTACGACCATCGCAGATGCGAGTTTATCTTGACCGATAGAACAGGAGATGATCTCGCCCGAGGCCGTCTCGCTCCTTTCGGGGGCTTCCATGATCTTATAGCGGACTGTCGCCAGCTGCGGGCGGTTATTCGGCGTGTGGATCTCCGCCATAATGTTGCCGCCAAACGCCGGACGGATCTGGATGAGATCGGTGTCCTCGTTTATATCGAGGATCGTGCAGTCGGCGGTGAGCCCTGTCCTGAAGCGCGCGGCCACGCGGGGGGCCAGCTGACGTCCTACCGCGGTCGCACCGACGAGAATGGCTGATGGCTTTACGTTGCTTATGAAATCTTCAAATACGGCGGTGTACGGCTCGGTGACGTAGTGCTCGAGCTTCTTATTTTCGTAGAGGAACACCTTGTCAACGCCGTAGTGAAGGAGTTCCTCGGCTTCTTTTCGGATGTTCTCACCCATGAAGAGACAGTACACTTCATGACCGACCTTGTCGGCGAGTTCTCTCGCCTTGCCGATCAGCTCCAGTGTCACGGGATGAATGTTGCCCGCCTCGTGATCGACGTAAACGCATATGCCGCGCCACTCGGATTTATCAATGACGGATGCATCTTCTTCTACGATCTCAGCGGCACCTTCAGGTCCCTTTTTCACGCAGATCTTGCACATTTTGCAAGCGGCGGTAGCGCTGACCGCTGCGTCCTTGTATTCAAGCGCACCAAACGGGCACAGTTTTAGAAAAGAGGGAATATCCGTGATTTTTTCCGTGTTGATAATCAGTTTTTTCATGGCTTCCCCTCCTTACATCAGTTTCAGTTCAGTGATTTTTTCGGCGATCCGTTCTGCGAGCATCTCGGGTGCCCCTGTCCACGTTTCGTGCTCGGAATTACTCTCGGGCGGGAAGATGCGGCTCACCTGCGTGGGAGAGCCGGAGAGACCGAAATTCTTCGGATCGCTGTCCGTAAGATCTGCCGCCGTGATCTCGGTGATCGGACGGTTTTTCGTCTCTTTTTTCTTTATGTAGGAGGGGAGTCTCGGCTCAAAAATATCCTTCTCCACGCTGATGACGCACGGGAACTGAATTTTCGCCGTTTCAATTGCCGTGGGAATATCCATTTTCACCGTGATCGATGTATCAGTGATCTCGTCAATGCTGACGATGTTTGCGATAGAGGGGATATTCATCCATTCGCCGATCTCCGGACCGACCTGCGCGGTATCGCCGTCCGTCGTTTGCTTTCCGCAGATGATGACATCGTATCCGCCGAGCTTCTTTCCGATGCCCTCTGCCAACGTGTAGCTCGTGGCAAGAACGTCTGCGCCCGCAAATTTATGGTCCGTCATGAGATAGCCCTCATCCGCGCCCATGGAGAAGGCCTCGCGGATGATCTCCTTCGCCTGCGGCGGCCCCATGGTGATTACTTTGACTGTGCCGCCTGCCTGCTCGCGCAGTCGGAGAGCTGTCTCAAGCGCATACAGATCGTACGGATTCATCTTCGATTCGACACCGCTCCGCTTCAGAACGCCGGTTTCGGGATCAACCTCTACCTTGTTCGTTCCGGGAACTTGTTTTATGCATACAATGATATTCATAAAAATCCTCTTCGTAGTAGTACAGGATTGCTGCCATCAGCATACAAGAAGATTATATCACGACTATTTAAACAAGTCAATCTTTTCTAATGAATTAATTTTTGTTTATTTTGTTTGTTTTATCGATATAGTATCTCTTGGTGGGAGAGCTGAAGAGGAGGGGCATATAAAAGCCCGTTTATAAAAAGAGCGAGCACAAAGACGTGATTTTTCTTGACAACGCCACGGGAATGTGATATAATCAAATCCGTATCGGGCCATTAGCTCAGTTGGTTAGAGCTCCCGGCTCATAACCGGTCGGTCCTGGGTTCGAGTCCCCGATGGCCCACCAAAAATAAAAAAGAGTCCCTTGAGGACTCTTTTTTATTTTTCGCTGCACGTTCGGCGAAGAAGCCCTCCTCCGCCGAGGCGGAGGATAGTGTTTGCGCGCAGATGAAAAAGCGGTACGGTTGCCGCTCGGCGCAAACCGGGGTTCAGAGTCCCCGAAAAAGAGTCCCTTGTGGACTCGTTTTTATTTTTCGCTGCACCCGCGGGCGAACAAGTCGTCTTACAAATTTTTTGCGAACACCCTCTTTGTTTTGTTTGTATAATATGGTTGATTTTTTAAACAATATTTCGTCAAAGTGACAAAAATGTGGAATGTGCGGTTTTGTGGTTGATTTACTTTGTGAAATGTAGTATAATTTTTATATAAAATCACAAATCAAAAACATGGCACTTATCATACAATATAGATACGGTTACATTTCGGGAGGGTTTTTATGAATATCCGAATCTCGGATCTTTTTGATCTCACGCACACGATTGCCGCACCGTTTCTCGGGCGGTATACATATCCGTGGGAAGCGCTCGGCGATCTTTCCTCGTTTGTACTGAAAGCCGGCGAAGGTTTGGACGCTACCCAGTTCGACAGTCCAAGAGACGGCGTATGGATCGCAAAAGATGCCCGCGTGGCACCTTCAGCGGTCATCGAGCCGCCTTGTATCATTGGCTCGGGGGCGGAGATCCGTCCGGGGGCGTACATTCGCGGTAGTGTGATCGTCGGTGAGGGCGCCGTCGTCGGCAATTCCTCCGAGGTCAAGAATACGATCCTCTTTGACGGCGTACAGATTCCGCATTTCAACTACTGTGGGGATTCGATCCTTGGCTATCGCGCGCATTTCGGTGCGGGCGCAATTACGTCAAACGTGAAGGGCGATAAATCGCCCGTCGTCATACACGGAGACGAAAACATGGAAACCGGCCGCAAAAAATGCGGCGCTATGGTGGGCGATTTTGCAGAAATCGGATGTAACTCTGTCCTGGCGCCGGGAACGGTGATCGGACGCTTTGCGAGGGTCTATCCTCTCACCCACGTGCGCGGGGTGATCGGGGAGAAGATGCTCGTGAAATCGACGGACGAGATCGTGCTTTTGCGCGATCGGTAAGAATGAGCGGAGGGAATATAATGGGAAGATTATTCGGAACGGACGGCGTTCGCGGTGTTGCCAATACGGAACTTACCTGTGAACGCGCTATGGCGATCGGACGTGCGGCGGCACTGGTGCTCTCGGGTGAGGGCCAACGCCCCACGTTTCTTATCGGAAGTGATACCCGCATCTCCGGCGATATGCTGACGGCCGCCGTGGCGGCAGGGCTTACCTCGGCGGGTGCAGACGTGATTACGCTCGGTGTCGTGCCTACGCCTGCAGTTGCGTATCTCGTTACAAAACTCAGTGCCTCGGCGGGGGTTATGATTTCGGCATCGCACAATCCGGCAAAATATAACGGGATCAAGATTTTCAGCGGTGACGGCTACAAACTGCCGGATCTTCTGGAGGAGAGAATTGAGCAGTTGGTGCTCGACGGGGAAGAACCGATCTTGCTCCCCACGGGCGGTGCTGTCGGGCGAATCACAAAGAACCTTTCGGCGCGCGAATTGTATCTTGAGCACCTCACAAAATCGGTATCCGCCCCGCTTTCGGGTATCCGTATCGCACTTGACGCGGCGAATGGAAGCGCGTCGGTTACGGCGAAGGAGCTTTTCTCCGGCTTGGGTGCCGAGGTACATATGCTGTCCAATACGCCCGATGGTGTGAACATCAACGAAAAGTGCGGCTCTACGCATCCCGATGCGCTGGCACGGTACGTCGTCGAGCATGGGCTCGACGGAGGCGCGGCGTTCGACGGGGACGCAGACCGCTGTATGATAATTGATGAAAAAGGAAACCTTATCGACGGGGATATGATTCTTTCGATCCTTTCTGCCGATATGAAAGAGCGCGGGAAACTCGCGAAAAACACGGTCGTCGGTACAATTATGACGAACTTTGGATTCCAGCGCTTCTGTCAGGCGAACGGTATCCATTTTGCCGCCACACAGGTGGGCGATCGATTCGTTCTCGAAGAGATGCTCCGCGAGGGGTATGCCTTGGGCGGTGAGCAGTCCGGGCATATCATTTTCCGTGAATTTGCGACGACGGGCGATGGTCAGCTGACGGCTCTTCAGGTGTTCTCCCTTTTGTGTCGATCCGGAAAGAAGCTGTCTGAGCTTAACACAAAAATGCGCCCCTCGCCGCAAGTTATGATCAATCTAACCGTAACGGCGGAGGGTAAACTCCGCTTTTACACCGACACGGCGGTGAAAAAAGCGATGGATGAGGCGCGAAGCCTGCTCGGTGATACGGGCAGAATCGTCGTGCGTCCCTCGGGTACGGAACCGCTCATCCGTGTGATGTCGGAGGGCGACGACGCGGTGCTCATTGAGAGAGCGGCGGAGTCGGTGGCAGATGTAATTAAAGTGCGCCTTTGCGGCGGCGTGTGAGAAAACGTACAAGAACTAAGGAGATAATAATATGTGTGGCATTATCGGATTCAGTGGTGAGGAGAACTGCGTGCCGGTTCTCATAAATGGGCTTTCGACACTCGCATACCGCGGGTACGATTCGGCGGGCATCGCCGTATGTACCGAGAATGGGGTCCGTGTTGTGAAAGCCAAGGGGAAACTGGAAATTCTATCGGAAAAGCTGAACGCGGACGCAGATACGCCCGTGGGCAGCTGTGGCATCGGACATACCAGATGGGCGACGCACGGTGCGCCGTCTGACGTGAATTCCCACCCGCACACGGCGCCTTCTTTGACGCTCGTACACAACGGAATTATTGAAAACTACGCCGAGCTTTCGGCTGAGCTTACAGAGAAAGGATACGTTTTCAGATCCGAAACGGATACCGAAGCGGCGGCGTTTTGGATAGATTCGTACTACCGTTCCATCGGCGATCCCGTGAAGGCTATGTACCGTGCCATCCGTGATTTTAAGGGATCGTTTGCGTTCGGAATTCTGTTTCACGATCAGCCCGGGAAACTGTACGCCATGCGGCGTGACAGCCCTCTCATCGTAGCGAAAACGGAAGATGCATCCTTTATCGCTTCGGATATTCCCGCAATTCTCCCCTACACGCGGACGTATTTTCGCCTGCCCGAGGGCATTGCTGCTGTTCTTGACGGCCCATCCGTATTGTTCTTTGACGAGAACGGGAACAGTGTTGACATCCCTGAGGAGCGGGTGGATTGGGACGTCGAGGCGGCAAAGCGCGGCGGTTTTCCGCATTTCATGCTCAAGGAGATACACGAGGAACCCGAGGTGCTGAGCCGTACGGTGCTTCCGTATCTGAAAGACGGACTTCCGTATTTCGGTGTCCCCACGCTCGACGGCGATTCACTTCGCGGGGTGGAGCGTATTCACATCGTTGCCTGCGGCACGGCAATGCACGCCGGGCTTCTTGCACGCCAGTGGATCGAGGAGACCGCACGCGTGCCCGTTTCGGTGGAGATCGCCTCGGAATTCCGCGGCCGCAATCCGATTCTCGGTGAGCGGGATATGGTTTTGTTTATCTCCCAATCGGGAGAGACGGCGGATACGCTGGCCGCTCTCAGGCTCGTGAAGGCTCGCGGTATACGGACGGCGGCGATCGTAAACGTGGTCGGATCTACCGTAGCGCGGGAGGCGGACGACGTGGTGTACACGCACGCAGGCCCCGAGATCGCCGTTGCCAGCACGAAAGCGTATATCGTGCAGTGCGCCGTTCTGTATCTTCTCACGGTGAAGCTTGCGCTCGTTCACGGTGAGATCACCGAAGAAGAAGCACGTCGCCGCTGTCAGGTGCTGTCAAAGGATATTCCTTCTGCAATCAGCGAGACGATTGCTCTCGCGCCTGAAGTGGAAAAGATTGCAGAACGCCTTCGTTCTCATCCGCATATTTTCTATATCGGACGCGGCGCTGACTCCGTTCTCTGCACCGAGGGTGCGCTCAAGCTGAAGGAGATTTCGTATCTCCACAGCGAGGCGTACGCTGCGGGCGAATTGAAGCACGGCACGATCTCTCTCGTGGAGGAGGGCACGCCCGTGATCGCGCTTCTGACCGAAGAACATCTGGCAGAGAAAACCGTCTCTGCGATCCGCGAGGTAAAGGCGCGCGGCGCGTATGTGATTGCTATTGCCGCCGAGCCGATCGTATCATCCGTTGATATTCCGGCGGATTTCTGCCTTACCGTCCCCACCGCCCGCGGTGAGTCGGCTTTCGCACCGCTCCCTGCAATGACGGCGATGCAGATGATCGCGTACTACACGGCGGCATCTATGGGCCTTGACGTCGATCGCCCGAGAAATCTTGCAAAATCCGTTACGGTTGAGTAATTTAGCGTTTTTCCTTTCTTTTAATCCGTCTGCACGGTTTTGTGCGGGCGGATTTTTTGTGCGGGGAACATTCGGATTTTGGTAGGGGCAATTCTCACATCGCCCCGTTTTGCCCGCATCGCTCGGTCTGTCATTCACCCCCCACCCCTATGGGGAGAGAACCTTTCCCCTGACATGGCGGCATTTTTATGCTATACTCCTTATAAGAATTTTGGCAAAAATTTGTGACTGCAAAGGAGATTTCCCCCTTGAAAAACCGGAAACTGTCTGTGATTTCGCTTCTGTTTTGCCTTGTGCTTCTCGCCGGATGCGAGAAGCACGTCCACGAGTATGCGGCAGAAACCGTGCCCGCCTGTTGCGAAACGGCAGGTGCTGTCACCTATACCTGCGCCTGCGGCGACAGTTATACGGAAACGGTGCCCGCGCCGGGTCACGCCTGGGACAGAGGCACAACGGTGGTGGAGGCCTCCTGTAAGGAGGAGGGGAAAATCGCCTATACCTGCACGGTATGCAAAGCTATCCGGGAGGAAGTACTCGAAAAAACGGACGTCCATACCTTTGCCCCCGGCGTGGTGACAAAAGAAGCCACCTGCGGTGAACCAGGCACGTTTACCCAGATCTGTACCCTCTGCGCCAAAGAGAAAACGGATGAGATCGCCCCCACCGGCAAGCATACCTATGGGGAACTTACCGTGACGAAAGCACCTACCTGTAAAGATGAGGGCGAGGGGGAGAAGACCTGCACCGTCTGCACCCATAAAACAACCGAATCCGTGCCGAAAACGGATACCCACGTATGGGGAACGCCTACCGTACTCACTGCGGAAACCTGTACGGCAGAGGGCTCGGAGAAGGTAGTTTGCACCGTCTGTGAAAAAGAGCAGACCAATGTGCGTTCCCGCTCTGCCCATACCTATGTTTCGACCGGTATGGTGCAGAAGCCGGACTGTGCCACTGCCGGCACGGAATCCTTCCGCTGTACTGTCTGTCAGGCTACGAAAACCGAAACTGTCCCGCCCACGGAAAAGCATGAATGGAACGTGGGACTTGTGGTGGTCCAGCCCACCTGCAGGCAGAACGGATCCAAATTGATTACCTGTACGTTCTGCCGGGCAACGAAAACGGAAGTGGTGCCATCAAGTGCGGATGCACACACCTGGGACAGCGGCAAGGTGACGAAAAAAGCCATCTGCGACATAAAGGGAATCAAAGTCTACACCTGTACTACATGCAAAGACACAAAGCAGGAGTTTATCGCTCCTAGCGGCAATCATACCTATAAAAAGACTGTACATGCACAGCCTACCGAGGAGAAGGAGGGCTTGGCAGAGTATACCTGCACTATTTGTGCCAAGAGTTATGAGGAAGTGCTTCCCAAGCTTCGCCCGGGCGAATTTTACGCCGGATTTGACCCGTATCATATGCGCACCGGCTACAGCGATGGTAATTATGTGGAGTTTTCTATCAGCGGAAACAAGTTGACTGTCAGCGGAAAAATTGTGAAAGAGGGCCTTGAGTATGTATGGGTCCGCTGCGGCGATACGGATAAGTATCCCGATGGCGGGCGCACCGTCCGTGCAAAGAGCGGGTCGTCGTTCAGCATTACGGTGGACATCGATCATGTGACAGGGCATACACCCATCCGGGTCTATACCCACTGCGCAGGGGATGAAAAGAACACCTACTGGAGTTACGTCAACAATACTGTGGCGGTCACAAAGGAGAAAGGCACCCACCGGCTGGAAATGCCTGCCTTCTATGAAGATACGATGGACACTCTTGCATCCCGCCCTGATGTGGCACAGGGGCTCGGGCCCGTGGACGATTCCGTTAAGGAATTTTCCGATTCCCTGGTGAAGAACGAAAAGGATACCTATCGGAAGATGCAGATTCTGCACGACTGGGTGGCGGAGAATATCTACTACGACTACGATTACATGAGCGGCAGAACTGCTTCCACCTGGACAGCCGCGGCGGACGTGCTGAAGCATAAGAACACCATGTGCGTGGGGCTTGTGAATATTCTTGCCGATCTGCTCCGCGCCCAGGGCATCTCCTGCCATGCGGTGAAGTCTACCATCTATAATGTAACTGCCGCCGGAAAAACCTCCGTGCGCACTACCGGGCATGTGGTTCTGGAGGCATATCTGCCCGAGGAGGACCGCTGGGTGTTGATGGATCCCACCTGGACCAGCAAAAACCGGTACGAGAACGGGAAGTTCATAAAGAATCCCATGTCTCACCTGTATTTTGATGTATCCCCGGAGTATATCTCCACAAGTCAGTGCCTCACCGGCTTTAAGCCCTGAATCTCGCTGTACACCCTGCCTGTGCCGTCCGCACAGGCGGGGATTTTTATATAGAGAGACGGAGGATTCAGCGCGAATTTTCCGAATACACCTTGATATGCGGCGAAAAAAATGCTATACTACTAATGATAGAATATTACAATGCGCTATTTGTGTCTATGGAGGCTACGGTGGAAATACAGATCACGGCGGCGGATGCCGGCAAAACCGTTTTGACGATGGCCCGCCTACATCTTGGCTTTTCCTCCGCACTTCTCAAAAAACTGAAATTTACCGAGGGCGGCATCACCGTAAACGGCACGCACGTAACCGTGCGATATGTGCTGAAAGAAGGAGATCTCCTCGCTTTTGCCATGGACGATACGGAAGAAGACGTAAGCCCCTACATCGTGCCGTCGCCGCTCGCACTTCCGGTGCTTTTTGAGGATGAGGAGATCACCGCGGTCAACAAACCGCCGGATATGCCTGCGCATCCGTCGTTCGGTCACAGACTCGATACGGTTGCCAATGCGCTCGCGTACCGCTATAATGATCGCCCGTACGTGTTTCGGCCCGTGAATCGGCTCGATCGCGATACGAGCGGCGTCATGCTCACCGCAAACTCAAAACTTGCCGCTTACAAGATGGCAAGCGCGATGCAGGGACATCGGATTCATAAGGCGTACGTTGCCGTACTGCACGGACATCTCTCCGAAACGTCGGGCGTTATCACCGACCCCATCCGCCGTACTGCCGAGAGCATCATCACAAGGGAAGTGTGTAAAGCTGACGCGCCGGGGGCGCATACCGCTGAAACGCGGTATCGCGTGATCGCCGAGGCGGAAGGGTATAGCGTGGTTGCCGCCTACCCCATAACCGGCCGCACGCATCAGATCCGCGTTCATTTCACAGCAAAGGGATGTCCCTTGGTCGGGGACGATCTGTACGGTACACCATCGCCGCATATTGGACGGCATGCCTTGCACGCAGCGGCATCATCTTTCCCACATCCCAAAAGCGGAGAGGAGATCACCGTTCGGGCACCGCTCCCCGACGATATGCGGATGCTTATAACCGTACTGTTCGGAGCACGTGCCGCCGAAATTTTTGAGGAAATAGAGAAATTATGCTGAAAAACACGTACCGCGCCATCTGCCGCTTCGTGCCCGCGCCTGCGCTTTGGATTTTTATTGCGGCCGCGATGACGGGCATCGTTCATATTTTTATCACAGTAAGCGCGCCGTTTGCGGATTTCTTCAACGAAACCGTGTCTCGGTTTTTCCGCGCGCTGTTCGCCCATATCACGAGTCCAATCCCGTTTTCCCTCGCGGAGACGCTTTTGTATTTTGCACCGGTTTTGTTCGTTATCGTTCTCGCTCGGTGTGTCCGTGCGGCGAAGAAAGGATGGCGTGAGGGAGTGCGGGCTGTTTTGGCGCTCGTTTCCGTCGGCGCGCTCATCTACACGCTCTTTGTATTCACCTTTGCGGCAGGGTACAGAGCCACCCCTCTCTCCGAGAAGATGGGACTTGATACCGAGCCGGTATCGGTCGGACAGCTTGCCTATACCGCGTCCGTTTTGGCCGAGCGGGCAGGGGAAACGCTCGATGAGATTACGTTTCAGTACGAGGGTTCATCGGTTATGCCGTACACGTACGACGAGCTGTCGGCAAAGCTCATCGATGCGTACGATACTGTCTGCCAAGAGCACCCGTTTATTCAAAAACTCCGCTCGCGGGTAAAACCGCTTACGATCTCGCCGCTTATGACGTACACGCATATTTCGGGCGTCTATACGATGTTCACCGGCGAGGCGAACGTAAACGTGCATTATCCCGATTACGTTCTCCCGTTCACCGCCGCGCACGAGCTTGCGCACCAAAGAGGGATCGCCCGCGAGAACGAAGCGAATTTCGTGGCGTTCCTTGTGTGTACTGCATCCGACGATCCGTACATCCGTTACAGCGGATACCAGAACATGTACGAATACGTGGCGTCTGCGCTCTATTCGGCGTCTCCAAATACGTATTATGCGGTTCTTTCAGCGATCGATCCGCGGGTGCGGTATGAAATGATTGCATACAACGATTTTTTTGAGCCGTACCGAGACACGGTCGTGTCCGAAGTGAGCGATGCGGTCAACAACACCTATCTTACCCTGCAGGGGACGGAGGGCGTGAAAAGCTACGGCATGGTTGTTGATCTTGCTGTGGCATACCTTGAAACTGAAAAATAATTTTACGACACAACGGAAAGGAGGGCGTGACATGAAAGCGAGACGTGTTTCCGTAATTGCCGCGATTTTGGCGGTCTGTATTTTCTCGGGAGTGTTTTTTTTAGTCCGTATAACGGCCGCTTCAGCGCCGAGCCTTTTCCATAATGATGAAAAATGGTACAAGGATTCTACCGCTACGCTTGAGATTATCGACGGCATCCCCTATATCCCCATCGATATTTTCGGGATGTATTCGCATATTGAGCTGAGCCTTGACAGCCGCCGCGGAGAATTTATGCTCTACAATCGCACGAGCCGCCAGTATATATCCGTTTTATATAACGAAAAGATTGCAACGGTTAATGGAACGGAGGAGATTTATCTGAATCTCTATAAGCTCCACGGCGGATACTATTACGTGCCTGCGCAGTATTTCTGTACGGTGCTCGGCTTTAGCTGCGAGATGGTTGATTCAAACGCGACCGTCGGCAAAACACTCCGTATCAACGACGGCAACGCAACGAAAACACTCGCGGAGCTGCTCAGTCCCTACGCGGGATCGGGCGCCGACACGGGTGAGTCCACCCCGTCCGTAACAGATCCTCCCGTAACGGTTCCACCCGTAACACCGGGCGAGGACAAAACGGAGAGAACGATCTATCTGACATTCAACACGATTGAGAAAGAAAACACAAATTCCATCCTGAAAACGCTCAAAAATGCATCTATGCGCGCGACGTTCTTTTTTACCGATGCCGAGATCGCGCTGTATCCATCCGTCGTCAACAGTGCCTACGTGGGCGGGCATTCGCTTGCGCTCACTGCGGATACGTTCGTGGATGCAGACGATTTCATCCGGCAGATGAACGATGCCAACGAACGGCTCTACGGCATTACGAAAACGAAGACACGCATTGTACAGCTTCCGAAGAATGCCGATATAACAAAAGCGGATACCGAGAAGATTCTTGCCGCCGGTTACGTGCTTTGGGATTACACTTATGATGTTCCCGACAGCAAGGGATACGCATCGTACGCGGTCAGAGAGCATGCCATTACCGCGGTCCGTTCGGCGAGAACGAGCGTTCTTCGTATGAGCACGAACGCAACCGTTGTAAAAATGCTGCCCGATTTTCTGAAAGACTTACAGACGGGCGTGAATTATCACATCGAACCCATCAACGCAAGCAGTAAGGAAGTCCGCCTTGAAAAGGCCCCATAAATCCCGAGAGGAGAAACGAATGGAAACCATAGAAAGAAAGAAGAAAATCCTCATTGTAGAGGATGAGAAAAATATCGCGCAGGTGCTTAAATATAATATTGAAAAGTCGGGGTATGATGCAGAGGTCGCTTACGACGGCGGGCAAGGACTCCAGCGTGCCGTTTCGGGTGAGTTCGATCTCGTTCTTCTGGACATCATGCTGCCGGTGATGAACGGCTTTGACGTGTGCGCGCACGTGCGCCGCGTCAGTCAGGTGCCGATCATCTTCGTAACCGCTCGTGAGGAGGATCGGGATAAGATCTTAGGTCTTGACACGGGTGCCGACGATTACGTAACGAAGCCGTTTTCCTTCAAGGAACTGCTTGCACGTATCCGTGCGAATATCCGCCGCGGCTCAAGTGAAGTGGTAACGGAAAAGAGAATAACGGAGGCTGCCGAATCGGTTACGATCGGCGAGCTCGTTATTGACAGCGAACGGTATCTTGTTACGAAAAACGGCGAGCCGGTCGAGCTTTCCAAAAAAGACTACGATTTTCTCGCGTTCCTTGCTGCCCACGTTGGGGTGGCGTTCTCACGTGAGGAACTGCTCGCCGAGGTGTGGGGCTACGACGAGGGATTCCTCGGCGATATCCGCAACGTAGACGTGACCGTGTGCAGACTTCGCAACAAGATTGAAGCCGATCCGAGCCGTCCCGAATATCTGATGACCAAGCGCGGCGTCGGCTATTATCTCAGAAAACCGTAAGAGGATTTTGTATGTTCAAAAGCCTGTATTTTAAGATTGTTCTGATCCTGCTCGTATTCATTTTAGCGATCATGGGCGTCGTCAGTACGGTTTTGCTAAACGGCGTTTCCACCTACTTCATAGATGATTTCATGGAGCAGATGGACGAGCAGTTCTCCCCTGCATCCTCGCTCTACAGCGAACTGTTGGGGGCGCTGTCGGTTGAGAATTTTGCCGGCGAGCAGAAAAACATTCTCAGCACCTACGCCAGTATTTTGGGTATCGATCCGTACCGCAACTATTACGTTCTCGATATGGATGGCGGGATGCTTGCCGGCTCGGATGCACAGCTTGGCACGTCTCTCTCCTTATCCGCGAATCTTCTTTCCGCGATGAACCGCCGCACGGAAAACCGACGTTTCGGCGGCTCTGAGTTTGTGGATTATGCGGTTTATATGAAGAACGGCAGCACAGAATGCATTATCTATATAAAGGATTCCCTTGAGGAGATGAACCAGCTGAACTGGATGATGTTCTCTATCATTCTGCAGACTGCATTCGTCGGTATTTTGATCGCAATTCTCCTTTCATTTTTCCTCGCGAAAGCGATCACCTCGCCGCTTCAGAGCCTCACGCGCAGTGCACAGCTGATCGCCTCCGGTCAGTTCTCGCACGAGATCAACGTCCACTCGGAGGATGAAATCGGTATTTTGACCGATACGTTCAATAACATGAAAAACGTTCTTCAGAACACGCTTCTGGAGATCGATGGCGAAAAAACGAAGCTGGAGACGGTTTTGTCCTGCATCTCCGACGCAATCGTCGCGTTTACGGACGGCGGTGCGGTGCTCCACTCGAACGAAAGTGCCAAGGAGCTGTTCGCAGTGGAGATGCGCCGCAAATTCTCAATGGATCGGTTCTTTGAGCTTTTGGATATTCCGCTTGAGAGGCACGAGCGCGGCATTGTACTTACTGCCGATGTATCGTCGGTGGAAAAATCCGACGACGGAACGCTTATCTTCCGCGACAAGGTGTTCAGCGGCAGAGTGTTTGACGTCAGCTTCGGCAGGATCCATTATATCGCCGACAACACGAAGCATATCGGCCTTATCGCCGTCGTGCATGACGTAACGAGCCGTTTTGAACTGGACAAATCACGACGTGAGTTCGTAGCGAACGTATCACACGAGCTTCGTACGCCTCTTACCTCTATTAAGGGCGCCTGCGAGACCGTTCTCGAGGATCCCGAGATGCCCGAGGAAACGCGTGCGTACTTTCTCGATATGGCACTCACCGAAAGCGATCGCATGACGCGCATCGTATCCGATCTTCTCGTTCTGTCGCGTCTCGATAACAAGCGCACGCAGTGGAAGGTCGAAACGTTTGATATTGCGAAATCCGTACAGCGTCTCATTGAGGTAATGCGCGTCGATATTGAAAGCCGCCGCCATACCGTAGAGTTTGTGGCGGATGAAAATATGCCGCCTATTACTGCGGATAAAGAGCGTATTGAGCAGGTCGTTATTAATATTTTGTCCAACTCCGTTAAATACACGCCGGAGGGCGGACAGATTGATGTCAGCGTATCTTCGCTCGGTGAGAAAGTGTCGATTACCGTTTCCGATAACGGCATCGGCGTTCCGAAGGAAGATCTCGAGCATATTTTCGAGCGCTTCTACCGTGTAGAGAAATCCCGTACGTCGGAGACGGGCGGAACCGGTCTCGGCCTTGCGATTGCACGTGAGTTGATTGAGGCGCACAGCGGTACGATTCGAATGGATAGTGAACTCGGGCGCGGAAGTACCGTTACGATTGAACTCCCCTTTGATACAAAGCCCGCCTGATTCTTGTTAAAAAATCTGTAAAGGAGAATGCATATGATTCCGTTTTGGAAAAACGATCGCATCCTTTCGATTGCGTTTAACGTGCTGATCGTTATTCTTTTGCTGTGCATCTTTTTGCAGTGCGGCATTTTTCTGAACAGATACGCTGACACGAGACGGGGCGATGCATCGATCCCTTTTGATATGCAGATGCTCTCTGCTTCTGGGCAGGATCAGAAAAGAGTATTGGATGCGGATCTTCTTTTGCCGGCGGTGATTGCCGTTTCCGAGGGCGGAAATGCGCAGGCAATCCTCAATTCCGACGCCGTTATGCGCGATCTGTACGATGCGCTTGCCGAGCCGCTTTCCGCGTGCTTTTCTTCCGAGCCGTTCGCGTGGGACGCGAGTCGCTGGGCGGACACCGTGACGTTGCCCGACGTGATCTATATCCGCTACCACGCCCCCTTGCCGTACCAGATCATTCACGCCTTTTTGAAGGTGGCAGCCGACAGTGAGGATCGCATCAGAGATCCGCGCTCGGTATCGGTCAGCGAGTTGTGCCTTGTCTTTGAGAATAACGAGGCAACGGTCGTGGTGCGCGGTGAGGACGGCGTGTACGCGTTCAGAGCGCCGGCTGATCAGACTGTTTCCGAATACGCCTCTTACGCCCGTGATTATCAGGAGTTTTTCTACTTTTGCACTTTATCGGCGGATGCTTCCGTAAATGCTCTAACGGTAGAGGGGCGGATCGCCTCCAGAGAAATTGAGGCGTTCGGCAATACGGCGGTATTGATCAGGTCCTCCGAAACGGATTCTACCGAATGGCTTCGCAGATTCCGCTTCAATCCCGACAAACTGAACCATCACACGGAAGTGGACGGAACGGAGGTTTACGTTGAAACGCATGGTGTCATGTTCTTCGGCGCGGATGCGGTTCGTTATACTTCTGCCGAGGACGGCGGCATCCCTTTGAATGAGTTTTGCAGCGTAGGGCAGCAGGCAGACGTGTATACCTATCTGCGTGCGGCTTCTGCGTGGATCGCCGAGGTTGGGGCCATGGACAGCCGCTATACTGGCGGTGATGCCGCGCCACGTCTCAGCTCGGTTCATTCCGACGGGGAGCAGGTTACGCTTGTCTTCGGACTTTATGCCGATAATCTCCCTGTATTTTTGGGTGAGACACCCGCTCGTATATCGATGACGTTCCGCGGGACGTCCCTCACCGAGATGGAGTGGCAAACGCTCCTTATCATTAAGCAGCTTGACACCAAAACCGCATTTTTTGAATCGTGGAGCCGCACGGTGCTCGGCTCTCCGGATGTTCGTCTTGCATATCGGGTGAACAGCGTTGGCGGAACGTATGCCGCTGAATGGATCGCCTATCGGACGGTGAAGGAGGCCTTATGGGATGGCATAAACTAAAATGCGTGCTGGCGGGCGTGCTTGCCGCAGTTAATTTGTTTCTTCTGTATATGGTACGTGAGCAGGCACGTGCTCTTGACTATATTCCTGATGAGGCGGTGGAAAAACTGATCTCCCTTTTGGAGAAGGACTCTATTTACCTCTCTGAGGGGGCCTTGAACCGCGAAAAACAGTCTCCCGTTATATACGGAGGCGTGCTGAGCGAGACGTATTACAAGAGTGTCGCCGAATCCTTGAGCGACAGCCGTGAAAATCTGTTTTTTACAACACCGGACGGTGTTGTGTTGACCGTGGATAGCGGCGCCAGATTTGCCTTTGCCTCCGGTTTCGGCATCCGATACGAGGCGGCGGGCTTTTCGGAATTGCTTTTGGATAGCGGTTTCTTTGAAACGGAAGTTTCCCGTTTTGTGGATAACGCCCGCATCGTCCCTCTGGAGGCGGGAGAAAGTCGCCGCGTTACAGCGGCGGTGAGTCGCTTCCTTGCGGAAACGTCCGAACGTGCCTTGACGGATATGCTCGGCTACGATATCGTAAACTGCTTTACCGATCCGGAAACGAAAGTGAACTACGCCGTTTGTACGCAGAGGATCAGGGATACAGAGGTAACCAATCTCATAGCGGCGTTTGCGGTGCTTGACGGTACGGTTATCGGTATGAACGGCCGATGGTGCTTTGAATCGGTTGGGAACACCTATTCTGCACAACTGTACGATCAACTCCATATACTGTACAGTGTGAAGGAACGTATCAGAGAGGAAAACGGTCCGGTTCCTGCGGTAATAGACTCCGTTTCCCTCGTTTATGCGGTCTATTATCACGCAGATTCAGACGGGTTTTATTTGATCCCCACCTGGCGGGTAACCGTTGACAACGGAAGAGAATTTTTGTTCAACGCAGTTGATGGCAGATATAAACAACCTGATGCGTAAACGAAGTGTGTTTTTTTATGCATTTTGCTCAAAACTGTGAAAAATATGAAAAAAGAGAAAATAACTCTTTCAATTTTTTATCTTAGATGATATAATATAGGTTGTACTATGGCGTTGTATGGGGATTTTCCCGCGCATGACAGTTTTAAAAAGATGATCTGTGTCTGAACACCTTACATAAAGGAAAGGGAGTCCGTCTCGTGAGCGGCGGACATGGCTATATAATGGAGAAGATCGTTGTTCGCGGCGGCAGACCGCTATTCGGCAACGTGGAAATCAGCGGCATGAAAAATGCGGCCTTGCCAATCATCTATGCAACCGTATTGGTGAAAAGCAAATGCATTATTGAAAACGTTCCCGCAGTCAGGGACGTCGCGCTGTCATTTTCCATCCTTAAAGAGATGGGTGCGTCCGTGCGCATGATCTCGAAGAATACGTATGAAATCGACTGCACCAATATTGACATAAACGCCGTTCCGTACGAGTTGTTTCGCCAGATGCGGGCATCCTATTATTTGCTGGGGGCGGAGCTCGGACGCTTCGGATACGCGACTGTCGGATTTCCCGGCGGATGCGATTTCGGCGAAAGACCGATCGACCAGCACATCAAGGGCTTTGAAGCTTTGGGCGGCGAGGTCAATCTCGAAAACGGCAACATCTCTATTGACGCGAAGGACGGGCGTCTTAAAGGAACGAACATCTTTTTTGATATCGTTTCCGTAGGCGCTACGATTAATATTATGCTCGCCGCCGTAACGGCGGAGGGTACCACCATCATTGACAACGCGGCACGTGAGCCGCACATCGTTGACCTTGCCAACTTCCTCAATACGTGCGGTGCGAATATCCGCGGCGCAGGTACGGATATGATCAAGATCAAGGGCGTAAAGAGCCTCTACGGTTGTACCTACGCTATCATCCCCGATATGATCGAGGCGGGTACGTTCATGATCGCGGCGGCGGCTACCAAGGGCTGCGTTCGCGTGAACAACGTCATACCGAAGCATCTCGAGTCTGTCGCGGCAAAACTTGAAGAAATGGGCGCAACGGTCGAGGAATTCGACGACGCGGTCGTTGTAAAGGGAACGGAAAACATGACGCGTACGAGCGTGAAAACACAGCCGTATCCCGGTTATCCTACGGATATGCATCCGCAGATGACCGTACTTCTCACGCAGGTGAACGGTGTCAGTTACGTTACGGAAGGCGTGTATGAAAATCGCTTCCGCTACGTTGACGAACTCAGGCGTATGGGCGCACAGATCAAAGTAGACGGACGCACGGCGATCATCGAGGGCGGCACGAAGCTTTCCGCCGCACCGGTGAAGGCAGTGGATCTGAGAGCCGGTGTCGCCATGATCATCGCAGGCCTTGTAGCCGAGGGGGATACCGAGGTTACGGATGTGCATCTCATCGAGCGCGGTTATGACGATATCGTTGGCAAACTGCGCGGTATCGGCGCGGATATCCGCCGTGTCATCGTTCCTGATGATGACGTTTTGTCCAAAGCAAATTAAAACAGAAATAAGAGGTAAAAAACAATGGTAGTTACGAAAGAAAGCATTATCGGCGACGTTCTGGATGCGGATATGGAAACCGCTCGGTTCTTCCTTGAAATCGGCATGCACTGTCTCGGCTGTCCCGCATCGCGCGGCGAGAGCATCGCGGACGCTTGCGCCGTACACGGCACGGATGCGGACGTTCTCGTGAAGAAGTTGAACGATCATTTTGCCAACAAATAATGAAGAATGAGAAACGGCGGGAAGATTCCCGCCGTTTTAAATAGGATTTATGAAACTTACAAACAACGAATGTCCTGTCCTTGACGAACGGCTTTCTCTCGTCGCGTCGTTCGTGAGGGAGGGCGCGGTCCTCGCCGACGTGGGAACGGATCACGCGTATCTTCCGATTTTTCTTATACTTAATGGCATTTCGGAGCGTGCCGTCGCGTCCGACATTCATGAAGCGCCCCTTGAGCGTGCCAAAGAGCACGCAGAAAAATACGGCGTGGCAAATCGCATTTCTTTTTATCTCGCCGACGGGGTTTCAAAGATCGACCTTTCAGGCGAGGATGTCACGGATATTGCCATCTGCGGAATGGGCGGTGAAATGATCGCCGATATCCTCACGGCGGCGCCGTATACGCGCCGTCCCGGCGTGCGCTGCATTTTACAGCCGATGTCGTCCATCGAGGATCTGCGCCGATATCTTGCCGCGGCAGGCTATCGCATTGAGGATGAAAGGCTTGCATCTGCGGGCGGAAAGATCTATACGTGTCTTTCCGTTTTGTACGACGGTGTCGTGAGAGAATGTACGCCGATTGAGTATCTTCTCGGTGAGGCACACATCCGCCGCGGCGCTTTGGCGGGCGACGCATATGCCGAGTATCTGAGGCGCGAATATAAGAGCGCTCTCAAAAAATATCGCGGCCGCCGTCTTGGAAATCTCAGCGTGGAGGCGGAGGAATCCTTGCTTCGTGAGATGGAGAAGCTGGCAGCCGAAGCCTTCGTGTATCTTGATAAAAACGAGTGAAAAGGAGACAGATCATGACAATTTCAGAGCTTTACCGTGCGCTCGATGCGCGGTATCCAAAATCCTTGTCTTGCCCGTGGGATCACGACGGTATGATGGTGTCAGCCGATCCGGAACGGACGGTCAAAAAGGCAGTACTTTCGCTCGATGCGACGGAGGAAACGATTGGAGTGGCCGCCGAGATGGGCGCTGACGTGCTCGTCACGCATCATCCGCTTCTGTTTCGCCCGCTCGAATCGGTAACGCCTCTCACTCTTTCGGGCCACCGCGTTCTTTTGGCGCTTCGGGGCGGCGTCTCCGTGTTCTCTTTTCACACGAGACTCGATGCGGCTGACGGCGGCGTGAACGACGCCTTGGCGGCGGCTCTAGGCCTTGCGGTCTCGGGGAAATTTGGTGATGAAGAATCTCCGTCGCTTGGGCGGATCGCCGTTCTGCCGGAGCCGATGGATGCCGATGCTTTTGCGGTACACGTAAAAGGTGCACTCGGCGCGCCGATGGTACAACTGACCGGCAACCGTCCCGTTCAAAAAATTGCGATCGTTGGCGGAGACGGCAAGGATTTTATAAAGCCCGCAATCCTTGCGGGAGCCGATACGCTTTTGACCGGTGCCGCCAGCTACAATACCGCGCTTGACGCACCCGCGTCCGGTCTCAACGTGATCGAGGCGGGGCACTATTATACCGAAGCTCCGGTGCTTCACGTGCTGGCGGAAGTGATCCACGAGCTTTCTGGCGCTGAATGCACGGTTATAAACAGCAATCAGACGACGGTCGTTTTGTAATTAGATATATATATGGGAGGATACGTATGAAAGTTTTGATGATCAACGGAAGCCCGAACGCGAACGGGTGCACATATACGGCGCTCAGCCACGTGGCGAAGGCTTTGTCGGCGGAGGGAATCGACAGCGAGATCGTACAGATCGGTAAAAAGCCGTTCGGCGGCTGTACCGGATGCCGCGCCTGCCGCACGCTCGGCAAGTGCGCGTTTGACGACGGTTTTATCGCGTCGCTTGTCGAAAAAATGGAGGCGGCGGATGCGCTCATCGTTGGCAGTCCCGTGTATTTTGCTTCTGTGAACGGCTCACTCCTTGGGCTACTTGACCGCTTTTTCATGACGGCAGGAATGTCCGTGCGGCATAAGCCCGCGGCGGCGGTCGTATCCGCGAGACGTGCGGGCACGACGGCGGCACTCGACGTGCTCACGAAATACTTTACCTACGCGGAGATGCCCGTGGTATCCTCGTTCTACTGGAATATGGTGCACGGCAACCGTCCCGAAGAGGTCGAAGAGGACATCGAGGGCGTGCAGGTTATGCAGCGGCTTGGAAAGAATATGGCGTGGCTTCTCCGTTCGATCGAGGCCGGTCGAAAAGAGGGTATCGAGCCGCCGTCTCCCGAAAAGCGCGTTTCCTTCAATTACGTACGGTAATACTTTTTTGTGCGGGGGTGCTTATGGCATCTCCGCACAATTTTTTGATGCTCCTAAAATACCTGTTTGTGGAAATAGGCTCTTGTAATTGAGAGCCGAAAAGGGTATAATATATACTATATGAATCAAAACTGTACGGAGGCTTAAAAAACGCCTATGAACGGAACCACGAAAACGAAAATCGACATTTTTTCGGGATTTCTCGGCGCCGGAAAAACGACGCTTATCAAAAAACTGATTGCAGAAGCGTACGATAAAGAAAAGATCGTCCTCATTGAAAACGAGTTCGGTGAGATCGGCGTGGACAGCGAATTTTTGAAGGAAGCGGGCATCAAAACAACCGAGATGAATTCCGGCTGTATCTGCTGCAGCCTCGTTGGCGATTTCAGCCGTGCGCTCGAAAAAGTGATCGACGAGTATGCTCCCGAGCGCATCCTCATTGAGCCGTCAGGCGTTGGCAAACTGAGCGACGTTATCCGTGCGGTCGAGTCCGTTGACCCGGATCGGCTTTTGCTGAACAGCACGGTCGCCGTTGTGGATGCGAAGAAATGCCGTATGTATATGAAAAACTTCGGCGAGTTTTTCAATAATCAGGTTGAGCATGCGGAATGTATTGTTCTGAGCCATACGAAAGGGCTCCCCGCCGATAAACTGTCGGCGTGCGTGGAGGCAATCCGTGCCAAAAACGAACACGCCGCGCTCGTTACCACGGAGTGGGACGAGCTGACGGGTGCGCAGATTCTCGAAGCTATGGAGAAGAAAGCAACGCTTGAAGCCGAACTTCACGATCTTAAAGAAGAAGCGCATCACCACGAGCATGAGCATCATCACCATCATGAACACGATCACGAGCACGGTGCGGACTGTACCTGCGGATGCCACGAGCATCATCACGATCATGAGCATGAACATGAACCTGAACCTGAACACGAGCACCATCACGAACACGAGCACCATCACGAGCACGGTGCGGACTGCACGTGCGGCTGTCATGACCATGATCACCACCATGATCACGAACATCATCACCACGACCACCACGCCGACGAGGTGTTCGTAAGCTGGGGCTGTGAGACGGCACGCGTATATACCGACGCCGAGATGAACGAAATCCTTGCCGCTTTGGAGAACGAGGCTGAATATGGCACCGTTCTGCGTGCGAAGGGCATCGTCTCGGGCGGCGATCATTGGATCCACTTCGATTACGTGCCCGAAACGCCGGACGTTCGCTCAGGGGCTTCATCCGTTACCGGACGGATCTGCGTGATCGGTTCGGGGCTCAAGGAAGAAAATCTCGAAAAGCTGTTTCTTCTCTGACGGAGTCCCTTACAAAAACGGCAGAATGGAGGATGATTTATGAATCAGATTCCGGTGTATCTGTTTACCGGATTTTTAGAGGCGGGAAAGACGACGATGCTCCAAAAAGCGCTCTCCGACAGCGAATTTTGCCGCGACGAGAGAACGCTTCTTCTCCTTTGCGAGGAGGGAGTCGAGGAGTACGATCCTCTCGGCTTTGCCTCAAAGGAAGTGTATATTGAGACGGTGGAGGACGAGCGGGATCTTACACGTGAGTTTTTCCGCGCGCTCTCGGAAAAATACGAATTCTCTCGCGTGATCGTTGAGTATAACGGCATGTGGCAGCTCAACAGCTTATTTGGCGCTTTGCCGGAAGAATGGCTCGTGTATCAGGAGATTTTTACGGCAGATGCCGAAACGATTCTCGGTTACAATGCGAATATGCGCTCGCTCGTTGTCGATAAACTCCAGTCGTGCGATCTCGCGGTGTTCAACCGCGTTTCACCCGATATGGATCTTATGCCGCTTCATAAGTTGGTGCGGGGTATCAGCCGCCGGAGCGATATTGAGTACAACTTCACTGACGGGCGTGCGGAGCTTGACAACATCGAGGATCCTCTACCGTTTGACGTAAACGCCGACGTGATCGAGATTGCTGATGCGGATTATGCGATCTGGTATCAGGATCTCATGGAAGATATGCTGAAGTACGACACGAAGACCGTGCGTCTCAAGGGACTTGTTGCGATCGATGCGAAATTTCCGCCGCGTACGATGGCAATCGGACGGCACGTGATGACCTGCTGTGCCGACGATATCCAGTATGCGGGACTTATCTGCAAATACAAGCGCGCCGATTCGCTTCGCGCGCGGGATTGGGTAACGATTACGGCAAAAGTTTCCGTGGAGTTTAATAAGCTGTACGGTAAAGAAGGACCGGTGCTCGTCGTGACACGGTGCGAATACGCCCAGAAGCCGGCAGAAGAAGTCGTTTCCGTCTATTGATTTCGGCGTTTTTATCAAGGGAGAAGTACATGAACAAAGAAGAACAATCGAAGCGTACCGACGGTACCCCGATTGAGATTGAGCATAAATTTTTGATTGCACGGCCGGACGAGTCCGTTTTAGCAGCGCAGCCCGACGTGCGGATTTTGCAGATAGAGCAGATATATCTGCCGTCTGAGCCGGGAGAGACGAACCGCGTTCGCCGTACCTCGGAGGCAGGTGAGGTACACTACTATCACACGAAAAAAAGGCGGATCAACGCGATGAGCGCCTACGAGGAGGAAAGAGAAATTCCCCTTGAAGAATACTCAGCATTCGTCCGCGGCGCCAATCCGCATCGCAGGATCATTCGCAAAACGCGCTATAAATTCCCTCACGCGGGATTCATTTGCGAGATTGACGTGTATCCGTTTTGGAAGGATCGCGCGATTCTTGAGATCGAGGTAACAGACGAGCGTATCGTGCCGCCGCTTCCCGATTTCGTTCGGATTTTGAAGGACGTAACGAAAGACCGTAGGTACAAAAACGCCCGTCTTGCCAAAGAGATTCCCGCGGATACGCGCCGTGCGGTGAAAAATCAGAAGAAAAACAAGTACAATAAATACCGTAAAACCCATAAGTAAAAAAGAGAGGAGCCCATCCGGACTCCTCTTTTTTATGAAAGAATAAGCTGGTAATTATGAATGTCGAGCATTCTGCCGAATTTTTCGCCTACCTCGCGAATGGTGCCCGAGTAGGTGAACCCGAACTTTTGGTGGAGTTTGAGGCTCGGCTCGTTTTCGGAGGTGATAACGGAGATGACGGTGTGTACGTCTCCTCGCTCGCGTGCGATACGGAGGATCTCTGACATCAGTTCGGAGGCGACACCGTGGCACCGATGAGCGGGATGCACGTAAATGGACAGTTCCACCGTGGCCTTGTACGCCTCTTTTTCGCGATAGCGGGAGAGCGTGGCGTAGCCGATGGCGACGCCGTCGTGCTCGGCT
This sequence comes from Eubacteriales bacterium, assembly GCA_045611685.1. GTDB lineage: Bacteria > Bacillota > Clostridia > Oscillospirales > CAG-272 > SIG701. The sequence continues at coordinate 40,682 of JAZKXO010000056.1, forward strand.
GTCAGCGACAAGTGGTTGCCGTTTTGGTGCGCTTCGTACCACTCGTTCCAATCGGCATTCGTTTTCGGGTGCAGATCGAGGGTGGCTGTGCCGTTTAAAACTTCGTGATTATAGATCAGGAGAAGCGCGGGCAGATCCTTCGTTTCAGTGGGGCGGATGATAATAGGCATACGGATAATCCTTATACTACGGTTTCTTTATTCTTCGTTGAGAGGGAGAAAGCGCGGGTGTGTTTCACCGTTCACGGTAACGGACTCCAAAAACATGGAAAGAGGGCGTACCCAGACTTGTCCGTCGCCGTATTCGGCGCGGTAAACGACCGTTTCCTCGAGTGTCTCGCTGTGCTTCGCGATGGCGAGTACGACGTACTCATTTCCTTTGTAGTGCCTGTATCGGGCGCCGATTTTGACGGTATCTGCCATTTCTCATGCTCCCTTCGGGCGTGTCGCGCCTTTTTTCTACAACATAGTACATTGTACCATATTCAGGATTTTTTTTCAAGAGGAGACGAGAAAATATACGTGCCGTTTTATGGGTGCGCGTTTTTTAGAAAGGTGATTGACCGCCGTTCTCACATTTGATATAATAGTAGCATACAAAGAGAAAACAGGAGTGTGTGCTATGGAACAAAAGATCCTTGATTATACCGTCGGTGTTTTAACGGAGATCCTTCGGGTGGACAGCCCGTCGGGCTTCACCGACAAAGCGGCAGAATACGCGTATGAACTACTGAAGGAAATGGGATATGCCCCCGAACTCACGAAAAAAGGCGGTGTCCTTTGCTCGCTCGGCGGCGAGGATGCCGAGGATGCGCTTCTTCTCTCGGCGCATATTGATACCTTGGGCGCTATGGTGGCGGAGGTGAAAGGGAACGGACGGCTTCGTCTTACGCCCGTGGGCGGATTCAGCGCGAATAACGCAGAAGCGGAGTGCGTGCGCGTGTATACGCGTGACGGAAAAACGGTATCCGGCACGATCCAGCTTGTAAATGCATCCGTGCACGTGAACCCGAATTATTCCTCGACGGGGCGCTCCTTCGATACGGTGGAGTGCGTGCTCGATGAAAACGTCCGCTCCGCCGATGACATTCGCGCACTCGGCATTGATACCGGTTGTTTCGTCTGTGCCGATCCACGCACGGTTATCACGGAGTCGGGTTACGTAAAGAGCCGTTTTCTCGATGATAAGCTGAGTGCGGCCATCCTCCTCGGATTTGCGAAATATCTGAAAGAAAATGAGATCACACCGCGCCGCCGCATCTATATGCATCTTACCGTGTTTGAGGAGCTCGGACACGGCGCATCTGCTACGATGCCAAAGGGCGTTACGGAGATGCTCGGTGTGGATATGGGCTGTGTGGGCGACGGACTTGCCTGTACGGAGCACGACGTGTCAATCTGCGTGAAGGATTCAAGCGGACCGTATCACTACGGTATGACGAACCGCCTTATCGCCTTGGCGAAAGAGAAGAACATTTCCTACGCCGCTGACGTATATCCGTTTTACAGTTCGGACTGCTCCGCCGCAGTTCGCACCTTCGACGTGAAGGACGCGCTCATCGGACCGGGTGTGTACGCATCGCACGGGTATGAGCGGTCGCATCTCGACGGCGTCAGAAACACGTTCGATCTTCTTTGCGCTTACGTGGGAATATAACAGTATTTGAAAAGGAGTTGTTGCATTCATAAAAGCAACAACTCCGCGAGCATTCCCTTGTCCGCTGAGGCGGCCATTTTTGCCCGTTACGGGCAAAAAATCGGGAAGTCTCGCAACAAATTCCATTGGAGTTTCAAATATTTGCGTCTTTGCCGCAAATATTTGGGGCTGTCGCAGCTAAATGCGACAGCTCCTTTTTTGTCTATGAATCTTCAAGGGGAAGTGTGGTGAGAGCGCCAAAGCGGGATTCGTACGCCTGCACAGTATCCCCGAGAAGTCGCCGGTAAGTGTCGTAGTACCTGAGAACGGAGGGATCGTCGGGGTACATATCAAGATGCATTGTCGCTTGTGCCAATGCAATACTGTAGTTCTGAATCTGTCGGAGCAGATGGCGTCTTGTTACGCTCGGTGCCGGTCGGTGTGTGCTTGCGGGTACACTTTGCGGCGAAGGCAGCGTGCCTCTTTGAAATATGCCGTCCTGTTCTGCGAACAGTCGGTCTCGAAGTTCCTTGCCGATGCGATCACGTGGGGAGGCAGTGTCGGCATTTTCATCGGAGAATCCGGGAATACCCTGCCTCAGAAATCCGTTTTGTCTGTCCATATATACTGATCTCCCGAAGGAGAAATCCTTTCCTATGTCGTTTTCATCTCTGCCGCCCGGGGCGGCTGACGATCGGATTTTCGATCGTATTACAGTATATGCGACCAAATCCGCGCCCGATACAAAGGAAACTCCCGCGCTCGGACAATACCCTGTTTTTTGTCGGACACAAAACGCAAATTTTTTGAAAAAACATTCTAAACTTGTTGGCTTCCACGAGGATTTATGATATAATATAAAAGGTTAAAACGGCAGATCGGAAGGACGAAAACGTGAAGCATGTAGATATATATACGGACGGCTCCTGCCGGAAAAATCCGGGGCCGGGCGGCTGGGGTGCGATCCTCGTTTACGGTAAGCGAGAGCTTGCGCTTTCGGGCGGTGAGGCGGAGACGACGAATAATCGAATGGAACTGACCTCGGTGATCGAGGCGCTTTCCCGTCTTAAGGAACCGTGCGAGGTAACGCTCACTTCCGATTCGAAATACGTTCTGGACGGTCTTTCCAAGGGGTGGGCTGCATCGTGGCGCGCCCGCGGCTGGAAGAAATCGGACGGCTCTCCCGCTTTGAATCCCGATCTGTGGGAGAAACTTCTGGAACTTTCGGAAAAACACGTCGTGGAGTATGTGTGGGTTAAGGGACACGCCGGTCATCCGTATAATGAGCGGTGTGATACAATGGCACAAGAGGAGTCAGGGAAGTACGTATGAATCTGTGGGATGCATTTTTGACAGATAACGGCACCACTGTTTTTTTGGGTGTTTTGCTTTATCTCTCGGCTATTTCGATCCTTTCCGTTATCGTTACGATGGAGGATAAGAGATATGCAAAGATTCCGCGGCATCGCAGGGTGCCTGAAGCAACGCTGCTTTTGTACGCCACGTTCGGCGGATCGGTAGCGATGCTCACGACGATGCTTTTTATCCGTCATAAGACGAAGCATATAAAATTCATGCTGGGCCTTCCGCTCATCATTCTGTTTCAAGCGGTGGTGGCGGTGTGGATCGCCGTATATGTATTCTGATTACGGCGCCACTAAAAAAGAGACCGTTTCGGCGCTCGTTCGGACATCTGTCCCGACGAGCGCTTGTTTTAATTCTGCGGATATATACTTGACACTGTCTCCACGGAACACGGCTACGCGGAGGTCATCGGGGAGGGAAATAGTGATATTCGTTTTATAAAGCGGACCGTGCGTGCCGAATACGAGCATATCGGCCGCCGTCTTTTCAGCGTATGCGGGGATTTCTGTGGCGGCGGCACCGAGATATACGAACGTCTTCTCACCCGCGCGTATCGAAAATGCAATGATCGGATGCGTTGAACGCGAAATGGATTTACGCTTTTCTGAAAGGATTTCCACCGAGTCTCCAAAGCGTACGGTATCCTCTGCCTCGTAGGTGTATATTGGTATGCTTCTTTCCTTGGCGAATGTCGAAATAGAAGAGTATACAGCTGCTTCGTCGGGTGTTGTCGGAGAAGGCAGGAGAATCGAGCGAACGTACGTCGCATCGCACAGGCGGCTGACGCCATCAACGTGCCGATTATGGAGATGCGTAAGGTAAAGTGCCTCCAGCTCCGTAGTCCCGTTCGATGCTGCCTGTCCGTACGCCGCGTGCATTGCTCCGTATGAACCGTCGGATATATCGATAAGCATGGTATCACCGGCTGTCATTACGATGACGGCGTCATTTTTGCCTTTGACGACGGAGATGACTTTTACCTGATTGGCTGAGAGAATGTTTTCGGTGATGATCGATGTGGCAAACATAAGGCATACAACGATTATTGTCGAGAGAAGTTTCCTGAGAGAGCGTCTGCTTCGGCAAAGCGGCGTCGCCATCATGAGTGCAAAGAGCATTGCCGCGTAAAAGGGCGCAAACGAATACGAGAGGGATAGGGTGATGCCGCGTAGCGAAGCGAGACTGCCGGCAAGAACGTGAGTGCATTCGGAGAGTCCCTTGATGGCTGTGCCGAGCGCGAATGCGACGGGGGCGAGAGGACGTGCGATAAGATAGATCGGCGTCAAAAGAAGAAGCAGATTCACAAGCGGCGTGAACAGTACGGCGGCGAGCGGCGTCAAAAGGGAAACCTCGCCGAAATAGAGGCAGAGAAGGGGCAAAAGCGCGATCTGCACGACGATTGGCAAAAAGAACGCCGCAAGCGCTTTTCGAACGGTGTGGCGCACGCGCGAGACGGGTACGTCCGTCCTCAGCGTATCAGTGATGTGAGAGAAAACGCACAGCGCCAAAACGGCGGTTACGGACAACTGAAGCCCGACGGAATAAAAGGAGGCGGGATCCATGACGCACATCAGAAACGAGGCGATCCCGAGGGAGGTTACGGTGTCGCTCCTTCGGTTGAAAAAGAGAGCGGCGTGGGTTATGAGCATCATAATCCCTGCGCGGACGACGGTTGCGGAAAGTCCGCACAGAAGCATATATCCCACGTCGGCGACCGAGAGAATGAGCGCGCGCAGCTTTTTATTTGGGACAAGCGGGCGGAGGATTCTTTCAAGCCCGCCGAGCAAAATTGTGAAATGAAGTCCGCTGATCGCTAAGAGATGCGATATTCCGAGACGGCGGAAATCACGGTTGAGCGAGTCGGCAAGCGTCGTTCTGTCGCCTAAAAAGAGTGCCGCGGCGAGGGCACTTTCTTCGCGCCCGAGATCGGCGCGAAGCATACCGACAAGAGACTCGCGCCACCCGATAAAGAACGATCTTAATCCGCCTTCCGTCTTGTCGAGGTAGGTAACGTCGGTGGCCTCTGCAGAGAGGGAAGTGTTTATGGAATAATAATACCGTCTTTTGGGAAAGGAGCCGCTGTATTCCGGAATGACAGAAAACTTAGCCGTGGCCGATACTTGATCGCCGGCTTCGAGACCGGACGCGTCCGTTTCGAGAAGAACGCGCACCGTCTCACCGCTCTCGAGCATGACATCTGCCGTGTACGCTGTCGAGAAGGCGGTGACGTAGGATGTATCGCGAATGACGGCGGTGATCTCGGCGGTCGTACCGTCCAGTTCTCTTATGGGGCGATCGAACGTTCGCCATTGATACCAACTGAAAAAAGCAACCGAGAGCGCGACGGCGGCAAGGCTGAGACGGAGAAGTGAGATAAATCTCGGATGGGCGTGGAAAGAAAAAAACGCCCGTATGGACGGCAGAAAAGACAGTGCCAGGAGAACCGCGGCAATAAAAAGGGACAAAAGGAGTACCGCCAATGAGAAAAAGGCGGCGGCAAATCCGGTATATACAAATAAAAGGCAGAAGAGTGCGCCTTTCCGATGCCAAAGCATATCCATTTTATCACCTCGGGGAGTTGTGCTTTTATGATATCAGCCAAGTCGGAAAATGTCAATACGGATAGCGCGATTTTATAAAAAAAGCACCGCAAAAGCGGTGCTTTTTTTATATATTATTCGCCAAACTGGACGGACTGGGAATTTCCGGGGATGAGTTCGTAGCAGGTCGCTTCTACTTCCATCAGTTTGCCGCCGCGGTAGATCGTGAACTTGATTTTATCGCCGACTTCGTGTCTCTTGACGATTGCGGCGACGTCGTCGGAGGTGGAGATTTCCTCGCCCTCGACGGCGATCACGCGGTCGCCCTGCTGGAACACTTTGTCATTGAGTCCCTCATCCATGCCGACGATATACACGCCAAGGCTTCTGAGGTTATAATACAGCGCTTGCTGGAAACTTGTAACGTCGTACATGGAGATGCCCAGGTACGGCTTTCCGCTGACGTACCCTTTCGTGATGAGCTGCTCGGCAATGTTTACCGCTTCGTTCACCGGAATGGCAAAGCCGAGGCCCTCTATGCCCGTGCCCGAGGATTTCGCGTTGACCACACCGATGAGCTCGCCTGCCATATTAAACAAACCGCCGCCGGAGTTGCCGGGGTTGATGGCGGTGTTCGTCTGGAGCAGGTTCATCGTTGTGCCGTCCACGTTGATCTCGCGGTTGAGAGCGCTGATGATGCCATTCGTTACCGTGCCGCCGAGCTCGCCGAGCGGGTTTCCGACCGCGATCACTTCCTCACCCACGGCGAGATTGTCGCTGTTGCCGACGATGACGGCGGGGAGTTCCAAAGCGTCGATCTTGAGGACCGCGATATCCGCATCGGCATCCGTTCCCACGACGGTGGCTTTATATTCGGTACCGTCCGTCATGCGTACGGTGATCGTGTTTGCGATCGCGTTGTTGTTCTCCGTGTCCGCAATGACGTGATTGTTCGTCAGAATGTATCCGTCAGCAGAGAGGATGATACCCGAGCCGGCACCCTGCGTTACGTACTGGAAGTAGGAGTTTACGAGGTGCTCCGTCGTAATCTCCACCACCGATGCGTGCACCGTTTCGGCAACTGCATAATAGGTGGACGTGCCGCCCGTCGCGGACATACCGTTCTGGGGTACGGTTGCAGACTGATAGATCACGGTGGTGTTGTTTGTGGAGGAGCCTTGAGGCTGTGCGGGCATACTGTTCGTTGCGAGATACGCACCGATGAAGCCGGACGCGCAGGAGAGAAGGAGCATGCATGCGCACAAAACAGCAATCGTACCGATAGAGACGCCGCTTTTCTTTTTTGGTGGTTTTTTCGGTGCGGGCGTCGGTGCCGGATTATAAGAGGTGTATACGTGCGAATGCGCAACCGTTTCGGGCTCGGCAGTTTTGGGCTCTTCGGCGGGTATTTCATTCCCTATATTCGGTTCGCTTTCGATCGGTGCCGGATTGTTTTCCGCTTTCGGATTGTTTTCGTTTTCGTTGTACAGATCGTTATTCATAGGGTGCTCCTTTGTAAGAATCACTTATGAAGATAGTATACTGCCCCAATGTGATGGATTTTTGAAGAGGCAGAAAATATTCATTGAATGTTCGGGATGTCAGCGTGACAGAGATACCGTTACGATGAAGCCGTTTTGGTTGTCGCCCGAGATCTCGTATTCGGTATAGCCTTCGGGAATCGGAATGCTTGTCGTCGGGGCTATGGGGTCTTTTTCTACGTAGTAGACCATATATCCGTCATCGGGCAAGGTGAAGCCATCCGTGCGGGATGTTGTGCCGTCGGATGCTATAAGCAGGCGATCACCATCCCAGGTGAACGTGTGGATATAGTCTATGTACTGCTCGTAGCAAAGCCCGAGATCGGTGAGAAGCTGTGCGTGCGGCGTGCCGATGTAGCGGTAATGCCACGGCTCGGCGGCGCAGCCGGTCAGCTCCTGCATTTCCTCGGTATAGCGGAGGATAAAGCCGTAGCGAGGAGCGTTTTCAATAATCCAAGCGCCTGCCTCGTATTCGGGGAAGTAGTACTGCTTGCCGTCCACAAAGATACACATATCAATGGCAAGGCCGCTGTGATGCTCGCTCGCGCCCGGATCTGCCACATACAGTTTGGCTTTCTCCTCACCCATGGTGGCGATACGCGACGCCATAATGGACTCTTGATCCTTGTACGTGCGGTATCCACTCGTGATAAGGACGTCTTTACATCCGGTGGCTTCGCTGAAATCTACAAGCATACCGTCAAAGATGGAAAAAATTTCGCTGGCGATCGAAATAGAAGAGCCGCTGAGCGCATACACGGGGGATTTGTTTCCGTAAAAAACGGTTTGTTTTACGGGAATATCAAAGGAATAGGGGTTCTGTTTGTTCACAAGTATCAGACTGCCGCGCGTGATCTTCGCATTATCGACCGATACGGTTACCGATTTCGGTTCGGTGAGCGCGGGTGGCGGGCCGATGAAGGAAAGATCTGTTGGCTCCGTTACGATCGTACATTCCGTCGTTAAGGGAGGGATCGTCTCATACGGATAGAGGACCTCATCCGTACTTGAAACAACGGGCGTGTCGGGGATGAGCGTCGGTCTTTCGCTTTGCGAAATGAAAAACAGAGAAACGAGGATGACCGAGAGAAACAAAACGGCGGCGATCAGAGCGCCGGTCGTTCCGGCGGTACGGCGGTAGCGCGCGTTGTTTTTTACCTCGGGCAGATTGTACTGTTCAAACAAATCGTGATTGTTTTTTCGTGCCATAGACAAAAACCCCCTTTATTCGGAGCAAGTTTCAAAAAAGGGAGAGGTTATCCTCTCCCTTATCTTTGAAGCGATTCTATTACAGTGCGTCTCTTCTGGAGAGATTCATGCGGCCCTTTTCGTCCGTGCCCAGATATTTCACGCGGATCTCATCGCCAACGTTGCAGACGTCCTCGACCTTTTCGGTGCGGGTGTTGTCAAGCTTGGAGATGTGGACCATGCCTTCCTTGCCCGGTGCGAACTCAACGAACGCGCCGATCGGAATGATGCGGGTTACGCGGCCGGTGTAGATCGCGCCCACTTCCGGCTCAAATACGATGCCGGCGATGATTTCGCGGGCGGCTTCGATGCCTTTCTGGCTGACGCCGGAGATGAAGATGCTGCCATCGTCTTCGACGTCCTTCTTCGCACCGGTATCGGCAACGATCTTCTGGATCGTCTTACCCTTCGGACCGATAACCTCACCGATCTTCTCAACGGCGATCTTCATGGTGATCATCTTCGGTGCATATTCGGAAACCTCTTTGCGCGGTGCGGGGATAGCTTTCAGAATGATGTCGTCGATGATGTAATCGCGTCCCTTGTGGGTAACGGCGAGGGCTTCCTTAATGATCTCGGGGGTAAGACCGTCGATCTTGAGGTCCATCTGGATGGAGGTGATACCCTTGTGCGTACCGGCAACCTTGAAGTCCATATCGCCGTAGAAATCTTCGAGGCCCTGAATGTCGATCATCGTCATCCAGCGATCGCCTTCGGTGATGAGACCGCAGGAGATACCGGCAACGGGTGCCTTGATCGGCACACCGGCATCCATCAGTGCCAGGGTGGATCCGCAAACGGAAGCCTGGGAGGTGGAGCCGTTGGAGCTGATAACCTCGGAAACGAGGCGGATCGTGTAGGGGAATTCTTCCATAGAGGGAAGAACGGGTACGAGAGAGCGCTCAGCCAGTGCACCGTGACCGATTTCGCGGCGTCCGGGGCTGCGGGAAGATTTTGCTTCACCGGTGGAGTAACCGGGCATATTGTAGTGGTGCATATAGCGTTTCTCGGTGTCCTCGGAGATACCGTCCAGCATCTGTGCGTCGGATACCGGACCGAGAGTTGCGAGCGTCATAACCTGCGTCTGACCGCGGGTGAACATACCGGAGCCGTGCACGCGGTTGAAGAGGCCGACCTCAGCCGCCAAGGGGCGGATCTGATCGAGACGGCGACCGTCTACGCGCTTGCCGTCGTCAAGGAGCCAGCGGCGTACTACGAATTTTTGGAGCTTGTAGAGGATCTCGTCGATTACGGGGTGCAGATCAGCATCGCCGCCGTCGAACTCGTTGTAAACGTTCTCAGTGATGACTGCCATGCGTTCGTCGCGGACGTTCTTGTCATCGGTATCGAGTGCGATGCGGACTGCGTCAATGCAGTAATCCTGGATCTTGTTGTAGAGTTCCTCGTCAACGGTGTGTGCCGGGTAGTCAAACTTCGGCTTGCCGACAGCGGCAATAATGTCGTTGATGAATACGAGCAGTTTCTTGATTTCCTCGTGCGCGGCCATGATGGCGTCGTACATAACGTCATCCGGTACTTCGTCAGCACCTGCCTCGATCATAACCACCTTCTTCTCGGAAGCGGCTACGGTAAGATCAAGCGTGCTCTTGGCGCGCTGTGCGGAGGTGGGGTTCATAACGATGCCGTCTTCCTCGGTCAGACCGACGAACACACCGCCGATCGGGCCGTTCCACGGAATATCGGAGATGGAGAGCGCGATGGAAGCACCGACCATGGCAACGATTTCAGGAGAGCAGTCGTGATCTACGGAAAGAACGGTGAGTGCAAGGTTTACGTCGTTGCGCAGATCCTTCGGGAAGAGCGGACGGATCGGGCGGTCGATCACGCGAGCGGCAAGGATCGCCTTTTCGGAGGGACGTCCCTCGCGGCGATTGTAGCTGCCGGGGATGCGGCCGACGGAGTAGAGACGCTCCTCGTAGTCTACGGAAAGCGGCAGAAAATCAATGCCGTCACGCGGACGCTCGGAAGCGGTGGCACAGCAGAGTACAGCGGTGTCGCCGTAGCGAACGAGCACGGAGCCGTTGGCAAGCCCTGCCATTTTGCCGGTTTCCACTACGAGAGGACGGCCTGCGAACTCATAGGAGAAAGTTCTGTAATTCTCAAACATGAAATTGTACCTATCCTTTATTTTGATTTGCGGTATAAACACATCCGATCCGTGTTCCCGCAAAACACGGCAGACGCACACGCCAAAGGCGCGGTATCAGCCGAGCGGACGTCGGGTTTAGCACTTAAAGAGATACCTGAATTTCAGGCACATCTTTACGGGCTAAGCCACGTGGTCCTTACGCGGCTGAAATGTTGCGGGGGAGTGAAGGAAAAAACAAACTGCGGCAAGCTGCCAAAACAACAGCCTGCCGCAGCTTTGATTGCCGGAAACTTTTGCCGCTGTGCGGCGGGAATACGGCAGACGGGTCGCCCCGATCAAAAAGCGGTCAGACGAGACGTCCGATTACTTTCTGATGCCCAGCTTCTCAATGATTGCACGGTAGCGGTTGATGTCTACCTTCTGGAGATAACCGAGCAGGTTGCGGCGATGGCCGACCATTTTCAGAAGACCGCGGCGGCTGTGGTGGTCCTTGTGGTTTCTCTTCAGATGCTCGTTCAGGCTGTTGATGGGGTAGGTCAGAACGGCGATCTGTACCTCGGGAGAACCGGTATCACCCTCGTGGGTCTTGTACTGGTCGATAATCTGCTGCTTGATTTCCTTTTCCATTGTTTTCACCTCAAAAAAATATTGTATTACACCGCATAACTCAGGAAGCGGCGGGTGAAAGCGTTTCGTTGAGAAACCTTTTATCCGCAACCCGGGTCGGCGGCACAACCGTAGTCTATTATAGCACACTTCTTTTGCTTTGTAAATAGGGGTTCGACACAAATTTATGAAATATTTTTGTTTTTTTCTGTGCCCTTTTCCCGTTTAAAGAGAGAAACGGTGCCGGAGAGGACGAGCATCCCGCCGAAAAGGCGCCGCACGAGCTTTTCGGGCAAAAGGAGTGCCGCGTACGTTCCGGGGATTGCACCGAGAAGTCCCGCCGCGGAAACGAGGACGATAGCGAGCAAGGGAAACTGCCGTTTCCCCACGTGATACAGCATCGAAGCGCCGGAGGAAAAAAGAAAAAACACGAGATTTACGCCCTGCGCGCTTATCTGCGGAACGTCCGCGAATAACGTGAGAAATACAACGAGCAAGCCACCGCTCCCGACACCCATACCGCTTAGAACTGCTATGAGAAACGACGCGGCGATCACGATCCACATACCCATACGTTACCTCAAAAGCATACTGATGCCCGAGTAGATCACCAGTGCCGCAAAGAGTTTTTTGAGAAGCGTTGTGTTTATCCGTCCGAGAAGCCACGCACCCGCAAATCCGCCGAGGATGGCGGGCAGGACGAGTGGGGAGACGGCGGCAAGATCCATCCGCCCGTCGACGGCGTAGAGCACGGCGGATAGAACGGTTACCGGTAAAACGGAGGCGATCGTGGCGGCGAAATTATCCCGCACGCCGTCGGGGGATTTGTCGGGATTCAAGGCAGAGATGGCATAGACGAGAAGGATGCCTCCGCCGGCGCCTAAAAGTCCGTTCAGAAACCCTGCCGAAGCACCCACGGCAATAAGAAGGAAAAGACGCGTTTTTGCGCGCCGCGAAACTGTGATTTGCAAGGAAATCTCCTCCGATTTTGCGGTTTTGGGCGTATTTTCTCGAAAAAAGCCGCTCTTTTTCTGTGAATTTCACCGAAGAGTACAAACTATGTTTGCGGTAACTCTTGTATTTTACATGAAATTCTGTTATTATATATAGTAGAGTGTCAGAAAATCCGGTCGGTATTACTATGTACCGTTCGGTTTTCCTTCATACATTTTGAAAACCGGGAAAGAGAGGAAATCTTCATCATTGGATGGAGTAACGATATAATGGCTTCCAAAGAAACGACGAAGAAAAAAACAGCCCCCGCCGGCAAAGCAAAAGCCGGCGGTAAAACGTATAAAAAAGCACCCGTGAAGAAAACGGTGCAAAAGGCGCCAAAGGAAGCGACGAGCCGCGAAAAGCGCGAGAAAAAGGTCAAAGCCCCAAAGGGACTTTGGGCACAGCTTTTGCCGTACGTCTTTCTCCTTTGTGCCGTCTCTCTTATCGCGTGTCTTCTGCTCCGGAACGTCGGTGTGGTCGGTGGGGCGATCAAGAGTGTTCTGTTCGGACTTTTTTCCGGTGCCGCTTATACCTTGCCGCTTTATATGCTCCTCGCGGCGGTTTTGTGGCGGTCGGATGCGGAAAACGGGATTCTTTCCTGGAAGATCGTTTGCTACTCCGTAACATTCGTTCTTACTACGGTTCTCATGCATTTTCTCGCGGGCGGTGCGGATACGTTCTCTCCCGCACAGCAGTATACAGCCGGTCTTGCGCGCGTTGGCGGCGGTGTCGTCGGCGGTACGCTCGGTGTACTTATGATGCGCGGATTCGGCGAGGTTCTTTCGCTCATCCTTCTTTTCGCGCTTGCGTTTTTGTTTGTGTTACTTATGTTCGGGATCACGCCGCGCGGACTGTGGATTCTGATCGCTTATAAGATCAAGATGCGCCGCGAGAAGGCAGAGCTTGCCCGGAGGGAGGAAGAGAAAGCGGAGCGAGTGCGCCCGAAACGTGTGCGCAGCAGCTATACGGAGGACGATCAGCAGAAGCTGACACCATACGATGAGGACGAGTATACCTGCGAAACGGATGATACGGTCGATACCGTGGACAAGCAGATCTTTGATGAGGTGATGCGCCGCACAAAAGACAAGATCGCGATTACCGATGCGGATCTTATGGACGAGGCAGAGGATGACGATCTCCCCTGGGAGGAGAATCTCCCGCCGGAGAGAACGCCCGCCGATATTATGGACGGCGGCGATCTCGCGCGCATGGAGGAGGAAAACCTCGACCTTGCATCCATTTTCAAGGAAACGTCCGGTGAGGATATCTTCAGCCGCTTTGAGAATAACCGAAATACCGCAGGCGACGATGCAAGCGGCGAGGCGGATCTCGATATAGCTCTCTCCGTACAGCGTGAAAACCTGACAGAAACGACTGCACCCGCCGAAGAGGCGGAGGCTGAAGCGCCCAGGGAATACCGCTTCCCGCCGATTGATCTTCTCACGGAGGATCACGAACGGAAGGAAGAAAACGTGGCGGGCGAGCTTAGAGAAAACGCCGCACGGCTCGTCGAGACGCTCAATAACTTCAACGTCAGAACGAAGATCGTGGACGTATGCCGCGGACCGACGATCACCCGTTACGAGCTCGCACCGGAGCCGGGCACGAAGGTGCGCTCGATCGCCAATCTGGTAGATGATATCGCTTTGAATCTCGCCACCACCGGCGTGCGCTTTGAGCCGTCGATCCCCGGTAAATCCGCCGTGGGTATCGAGGTTCCGAACAAGAACGCCGCGACGGTGCATCTGAGAACGCTTCTTGAAAATCCGCGCTTTGCCGCATCCAAGAGCCGTCTTACCGCGGCGCTCGGGCAGGACGTAGCCGGTGCGGACGTGTTCCTCGACGTGGCAAAGATGCCGCATCTGCTTATCGCCGGTGCTACCGGTCAGGGTAAATCCGTCTGCATCAACAGCCTCATCGTCAGCCTTCTTTACAAATCGAAGCCGGATGAACTGAAATTCATCATGGTCGATCCGAAAAAGGTTGAACTGAACGTATATAACGGCATCCCGCATCTCTATATGCCGGTTATCAGTGATCCGAAAAAAGCGGCGGGTGCACTCTCCTGGGCAGTGTCCGAAATGGAGCGTCGCTACAGCCTGATTGAAGAAGTGGGCGTCAGAGATGTGAAAACGTACAACGAAATTACGAAAGACGATCCGCAGTACGAGTTCTTGCCGCAGTTCGTGATTATCATCGACGAGTTGGCGGATCTCATGATGGTAGCGAAAAACGACATCGAGGCACCGATCTGCCGTATCGCGCAGAAAGCCCGCGCCGCGGGTATGCACCTGATCATCGGTACACAGCGCCCGTCCGTCGACGTCATCACCGGTCTTATCAAGGCCAATTTCCCCTCCAGAATTTCGTTCCGCGTGTCCCAGCTCGTGGACTCGCGTACGATTATTGACCGTGCCGGCGCGGAATCTCTCGTTGGACGCGGTGATATGCTCTACAGTCCCGTCGGCTCGCATGAGCCGATGCGCGTGCAGGGCGCGTTCGTTTCCGATGCGGAGGTGGAAAGCGTTGTTGAGTTTATTAAACTCAATAACGGAGGCGCCGAATACAATACGAGCGCCATCGCCGAGGTCGAGCGCAATGCCGCTTCGATCGGTACGGGCAAGAAAGACGGAGGTGCGGGCGACACCGAGGACGGTCTGGAAGACGATCCGATGCTTCGTCCCGCCATTGAGCTGGCGGTCGAAAGCGGAAAGATCTCCACGTCCCTCATTCAGCGCAGGCTTTCGCTTGGGTACGGGCGTGCCGCAAAGCTGATCGACCGCATGGAACAGCTTGGCTACGTCAGTGCGCCGGAGGGCCAAAAGCCCCGCGACGTACTGATCACCCGTGAGCAGTTTATGGAGATGGTACTGAAAGATACCGACTCCTAAGAGATCAAAGGAGTATAGATATGGGTAAGCTGATCGTAATCGAAGGCCTTGACGGGTCCGGCAAGGGGACGCAGAGTGCGCGTCTTGCCGAATATCTCGAAAAGACCGGCAAAAAAGTGCGCAGACTTGATTTCCCCTGCTACGAGGACGAAAGCTCGGTCCTCGTCAGAATGTATCTGAACGGTCAGCTCGGCGGCTCGCCGACTGATACGAACGCGTACGCCGCGTCGATGTTTTTTGCCGCGGATCGGTACATCAGTTATAAAAAGGATTGGGAGCGGGATTATCTCGATCCGGACACGGTTTTGATCGCCAATCGGTACACTACGGCGAATGCATATCACCAGATCGCAAAACTGCCAAGGGAGGAGTGGGACGGATTTCTCACGTGGCTCTGGGATTTTGAGTTTTCCCGTTTGGGACTTCCCGCCCCCGACACGGTTATCGCGCTTACGATGCCCCCCGCCGTTTCCCGTTCTCTCGTTGAGAAGCGGTGCCGGGAGAAGGGCATTGTGAAAGACATTCACGAAGCGGACGACGCGTATCTTGCCCGCTGTTACGAGGCGCTCGGCTTCGTCAGCGAACGGCTTTCCTGGATGCTTATCGACTGCTCCGACGGTACGGATATTCTGCCGATTGAGGTAATCGAAGAGAAAATTCACGAAGCGCTATCCCTCTGACGTGATTTTGAACGGCAGATAAAGGATATACTGATAGGTAACGGCAACAGAACAAGAATAAAACGACAGGAGATAGGAGACGAAGCATGGGCAATCAAAGGGTATATCTGTTTTTGGCAGACGGATTTGAGGAAATTGAAGCACTTACCCCCGTGGATCTCCTACGCCGTGCGGGTGTTCCCGTAACGACGGTCGGGGTGACTGGCAAAACGGTAGTCGGCGCTCACGGTATCTCCGTTCTCGCTGACGTAACGGACGAAGAAGCCCGAGAACTGCTTGAGAGTGGGGAAGTGCCTCTGATGGTGATTCTCCCCGGCGGTATGCCCGGTGCGAAGAATCTGGACGAGTCTCCCCTCGTCGAGTCGTTTCTCAAAGCGGCTCTTTTAAACGAAGCGTATATAGCGGCGATTTGCGCCGCGCCGATGATCCTCGGCAAACGGGGACTTCTCAAAGGTAAGAAGGCGGTCTGCTATCCCGGATTTGAAGAATATCTCACGGGTGCAACCGTTCTTGATACACCCGCCGTACGGGACGGCAAGATCATCACCGGTCGCGCGATGGGCGCGGCGACGGCGTTTGCACTTTTGCTCGTTTCGGCGCTTGTCGGCGAAGAGAAGGCAGAAGAACTTTCAAAGGGGGTATTGGTATGAACATGATCCGCAAACAAAAAGACGAGATTCGTGCGGAGTATTCTCAAAAGCGCAAGAGCATGGACCTTAACGAAAAACAAAGGCGGGATGAAGCGATCTGCCGTGCGGCTGTATCGCTCGTCAGCTTCCGCTATGCGGAGTACGTGCTTTTGTATGCCGCTACATCCGATGAAATTGATATTACACCAATCGCTGCCGAGGCTTTGGCGCGGGGCAAAAAGATTGCGTTCCCCCGTTGCGACAAGGAAACGCATACGATGAAGTACCACATCGTTTCATCGCTTGACGAGCTGAAGCCCGATGCGTACAATATTTCCGAGCCGCCTGCCGATAATCCGATCTATGATCCGACAAGCGATATGGGCAGTGCAGTATGCTTCGTGCCCGGCCTTGTATACGATAAAGAAGGCTACCGCCTCGGTTACGGTAAGGGTTTCTACGACCGTTATCTGTCCGGCTTTTCCGGATGCACTATCGGCGTTGTGTACAGCGATTATATTCTGCCCGCCGTTCCGCGCGGCAGATACGACGTGTCCGCGGATATCCTTCTCACGGAGAAGGGCGTGAAGATGACCGGAGCAAATAAGTGAAAGTAAAAGGTGTTTTTGCAGCGCCGTTTCTTATGATCGTGGTTCTGGCGCTGTTCGGAATTTCCGGTTTCCTTGATAATAATGCCGCTCTCGGTGTGAATCCCTATCTTGCCCTCATCATCGTACAACTCATTGTCTATGCGCTTCCGTCTGTTTTCTTTTGCCGACTCAGAGGGAAATCGTATATGTCAAGACTCAGGCTTCGCTTTGTAAAGCCCGGCCATATGTTCCTTCTTGTATGTGCGCTTTTGGCGATTTTGTCGGGCAGTGCTCTTCTCAATCTTGGTATGATCACGCTTTTCCCGAGCGGGGATTTCAATACGGCCTCCGCCGCATACGCAAGTGCGGCGACGGGGGATTTTGACGGTATGCTCTACGTGATTCTGGCCTTTTGTATCTTGCCGGCTTTGCTTGAAGAGTTTTTGTTCCGAGGAATTATGACGGCAGAGTACGAATCGTCGGGGATTATGACGGCGGTTTCCATGTCTGCACTTCTCTTCGCTATGATGCATCTGAGCTTCATGCGGCTGCCTGCGTACTTTTTCAGCGGCATCGTCTTGTGCCTGACCATGTACGCCACCCGATCTGTTTTTGCACCCATGATTGTCCATGCCGCCAATAATATTGCGGCGCTGTGGATGGATCGCTATCTCTATACCGCGGCGGGTGGCATCGGCGAGAGAGGAACGCTCCTCGTTTTTATACTTTTCACGGTTCTGTTTATCTCCGTGATTGGATTTACCGCATCGGCACAGAGAATCTACACGGCATACGGTATCACGAACACGCCGTCCCCCCACGTCCCCAAAAAGAAACGGGGCGAGTTCGGTGGATTTTTCTCCGCCGCTTTGGCTCCGCCGTTTGTTTTTTTGTTCGTTCTTTTTGTAATCTTTACAGCGGTTTCGTAATTTTGAGATCGCTTTTTCCCAGAAAGGGGATTCTTTGAATGGAAAATGATGTAAAGCGCGCACCTCTTGACGATATGCTCGGCGCGGATAATGCGGATATTCTCAAGGCGAAAAGAACCCGTGCCATTCCAACGGCAGAGGTAAAACTAAATAGCGGTTCCGATGCCGTCAGTGCGGCACAACTGCAAACGCGTATGAAGCGGGCTTCTTCTTCGGATGCAATTCCGATTGCGAAGCGTCCGACCGCGGTACCTTCCAAGGGGACGCAACCCGTGAAAGCACGCCCCGCCGTCCAGTCGGCGGCACCGCAAGGAAGATCGGCCACGGCTTCAAAAGCGGCACCTGCAGTCAGCCGTCCCGTACAAAAGCAGATGCCCGTATCTGCAGAAAAACGCGCCGTTCCCGCGGCAAAATCGGTAAAATCGACAGAACCTGTCAAGCCCGTCGCCGAGAATGCTCCCCGTCCTGCGGTGAGCGGACAAAAGCCTGCCCGTACGCCGGCGAGCAGTCCGGAGAATAACTCCCGGACGATCCCCTTTAAGGTCATTTACGCGGACCAGGTAAAGAAATCGGAAAAAAAACAGCCGGTGTCCCAAAACGCTGCCGCCATCCACGCTTTGATCCCGCATCAGAAGGCGGAGATTCACAAAAAGGGTGACGACGAAAATACCGTAACCCGCGTGACCGATATGAGTCTCTCCTTGCCGAGCGATGCAACGCGTGTCAGTAAGGCTCAGCCGGTCATACCGGACAAAAAACAGCCGAGGCCTGACCGCGAGGAGGAGGAAAGCGAAGGCGGCAACACGATCATCAGCGTGATCAAAGCCATCACGTATATGGTTTCCATTGTCGTGGTTTCCGTGTTTTTGGCGGTCTTTGTCATTCTCGTCGGCAACGATATATACGCGCTCGTGAAGGATGAAGCCGTTATAGAGATTTCCGTGCCGGAGTATGCGACTCTAAACGATGTATCAGAGCTTCTCTATGAAAACGGAATTATCGAATATCCCAACGTGTTCAAAATCTACGCCAATCTTAAAAAGGATAACGGTCAGTTTATCGCGGGATCATATCCGATCAGTCCTACGATGAATTACGACGAGCTTCTGGCGGCCTTCAAACCGAAAAAAGCCACCGGTACATCCCGTATCACGATTCCCGAGGGGTATACGACCGATCAGATCATTGATCTGTTCGTTTCAAAAGGAATCGGTACGCGCGAAGGATATGTGGAGGCAATCAACAACTACGATTTTGATTACTGGTTCATCGACGAGCTTGAGGAGAACGGCTGGAAGGACGGCCGTTATTACCGCCTTGACGGATATCTCTTCCCGGACACGTACGAGTTCTACAACGCTTCAACGGAGGTCGTGGTTATCAATAAACTGCTGAAACGTTTCAATGAAGTGTTTATTGAATCCTACGCGATCAAAGCGAAAGAGCTCGGCTATACGGTGGATGAGATTCTGACGCTCGCTTCCATGGTGGAAAAAGAAGGCGGAACGCAGGCGGATTTCTTCAACATTTCCTCCGTGTTTAATAATCGACTTAAGAATGCGGCACGTTACCCGTACCTTGAATGCGACGCGACGATCGTTTATGCGCTCGAGCATGAGACGGGTGAGCACGTAAATCCCACGAAGGAGCATCTCTCCTACCAGACGCCGTATAACACGCACACGAACAAGGGGCTCCCGCCCGGACCGATCTCGAACCCGAGTGCGAGTGCCATCCGCGCTGCTCTCTATCCGGCGGACACAGATTATTATTTCTTCGTTTCCGCATCTGCTACGGTAACGTATTATGCGTCCACGCTCGATGAGCACAATGCAAACGTGCAGAAAGCTGCCTCCGCGAGAGGATGAACAACAAAATAGAGGCTGGTGCTTTTGGCATCAGCCTCTCGTTTTTCATTGGTCGCTATCCTTTGCGGAATAATCCACAAAACTGATATTCACGTCAAGATCCGCATTCGGTACGCCTTCAAATCTGGCGGTGCAGCCGTACTGCCAGATGTCGAAGTCATAGTAGAACGTTGGCTTGTCTCTGTATTCTGCGTACCAGAAATCGTACGCGTTGATACGGCTCAGTTCGTAATACAGAAGCGATACGCTTTGGTTGCAGTAGACCATAGGCGTATAGCCGGCCTCCTGCACAGTCGTGCAGAATACGTTGGCCGCTTGACAGAGATTTTCTTTCTCTATTTTGTTCGTCCGTGCGGTCGAGGAATCGATCGTCTCCCAGTCAAACACTACGGGGAAGGTGATATCATATCCTTCAATCAGATCAAGAACGTACACCGCTTCGTCGTACGCCTCTTGGGCATCGAGCGCCTGTGAGAAGAAGTACACGCCGACCTTGATTCCTGCCGCCAGAGCCCCTTCTATGTTCTTTTTAAAATTCGTGTCCGTGTTGAGCTTGCCGGATTCATACCCGCGGTATCCTACTCGTATGAAGGCGAAATACACGCCTTCGTCTTTCAGCTTTTCCCAGTTTACGTCGCCCTGCCAGGAGGATACGTCTACGCCGAACCAGGACGGTCTTTCGTCATCCATATACCGCATAATACCCTTTTCGTCTTTGACAAACAGATCGGGGTTGTAGGTTGAAACGGGCAGATTCTCGTTAATCGGTACGATATAAGACGCGGCTTTCAGATAACGGATGAAGCGCCCGTCGGTGTAAGAGAGGATTTTTCCGTAATGATTACACGTCCGAAAACGAATGCTCTCGTAATCCACGCCTTCTGTGAGAATGATGTTGCCGCCTATATCGTAATAGAGGAGCGTTACGTCATCCGAGGCGATGATAACGAAATCGGCAAGCCCCGTGTACGGACGGTAATTGTAGTCGCCGGGTTTGTCGATGTAGGTCGTGATCATATTGCTGAGGATCGTTACCGCCTCCGCGCGTGTCAAGGAATCAAGGGGGAAGAAATTGCCGCCGTCGCTTCCGTGCAGAAAGCCGGCGTCCGTCATCGCCAGTATGTAGCCCTTTGCCCAGTCAGAGATCGTGTCGTAATCCGCGTATACGAACGTCTCCGCCTGCGGATCGTCTGCCGCTTCGTGGTTGTCGGGAATCTCGTCATCGGTCGGCAGAAACCCGAATGCGCGCGCAATCAAAACGACTGCCTCTTGCCTTGTTACGGACGTATCGGGCAAAGCACGGTTTGCTTCGTCGCCGAGCATAACACCCGCTGCACGCAGTTTCAGTATGACCTCCTCATACGGATGATCTTGCGTATCATCGAAGTGTACCTCGGATACGGTCTTATAATGCATGATTCGATCGAGCAGCACGGCAACCTCGCCACGGGTAATGGGCTCGTCGGGAAGGAAGTTTTCCTCTTCGCCTTCGAGGATGCCAAGATACTTGAACCGACCGATAGCGTCCGAGGCCCAGTGGCCGACGACGTCGGCGTAGCCGGGATCGTCCGGAATCTCGGATGCAGGTCCGTCCGTTGTAATGGAAATGCGTTCTGCTGTTTTTCCCGCTTCGGCAGAGTCCGTCTCTGCTTTCGATGCGGCCGTGATCGGCAAAGCGGAAAACAGAAGGGCGGCTGACAGCACAGCCGACAGAATGTTCTTATGCATAGTGTCTCCTGTGTGAATAAATGTCATACTATTATTATACAGGAAGATTTCTGTCGAAAAATGGACGTTTTGTGAATGATGCAAAATCTATCCGTGGGAATTTTTTCCTTGCGGCAAGGGGAGTGGATGCTTGCGCAGCCCTCCAATGTGTGCTATAATATATAATAAAGGAAGCAAATGAAGGGAGGGGCGGCTTTGGATCGGTCAGACAAAGAGATCGCCATCAGACCGATTGCCCATATCGAAACGGGATTCAAAGAGAAATTCGGAATTCCCAGGCAAAGCGGCATGGTCGATGCACTCAAGGGAAGAGTCGTTTTTTTGCCCGAGTATCGCACGCCCGCGGCGTTTCGGGGGCTGGAGGCCTTTTCACACGTGTGGCTCCTCTGGTACTTCTCCGAAGCCGTGCGCGAAACATGGAATCCAACCGTCCGCCCACCCAGACTGGGCGGCAATACACGCATGGGCGTGTTTGCCACGCGTTCGCCGTTCCGCCCGAATAATATAGGCTTATCCTGCGTGCGGCTTGAGGGGATCGATTACGATGCGCCCGACGGCCCCGTGCTTCTCGTTTCGGGGGTTGATATGCTGGACGGCACGCCGATCTTTGACGTAAAGCCGTACATCCCCGTAACAGATTGCCGTACCGATGCAACAGAGGGATACACCAAAGAGACGAGAATGCACCGTCTCGCCGTGCACGTGCCTGAGTCCCTTACGACAGACGTTCCAAATGGGGAGATGGAGGCGCTTTTGGGCATTCTTGAAAACGATCCGCGACCCGGTTACGACGACGATCCAACGAAGGAGTACGGGCTTACGTTTGGAGGCTACGACGTTGGCTTTTTCGTTGAGGGTGACACCCTGCGTGTTATTCGACTTTCGCGTATATCGGAAGAATAAAATTAGAACGCCGCTGATTATACAGCGGCGTTTATTTTGCTTCAGCGGCGTATTGGTGAATGAATCTTTATCAGAGAAGATCTTCCAGAACGTCCGATACGGTACACGGGGTAACGGTGCCGTCAGCGATCTTACGAAAAATCTCGGATGCCTGTTTAGGATCTGTCGTAATATCCTTTATGAGGCGGGAGTATGTATTCTCACCGTTTTCCGTATATAATATCACAGCGATGGAAAAGAAAGACGTATCATCAAGATCAGTTCTCAAAAGAACGCTCATGAGCGTGAGCCCATCAGCCGGTGTTTTAACGGTGGTCTCAACGGGGATCATGGCCGAGGATGCCGGCTCACTTTCTTTTGCGAAATGCATAACAGTTTTCTCCTTTACGTGTTGTCATTTGTCGCCAAGGGTGAAGCGTATCCATTATATCACGGCTCAATCGGCTCGAAGATGCAGAAAACAGTGCTGCAAAAGTGCCGAAAAACGGCGATTATTTTGCTTTTCCGCAAGGATAACATCGAAAAGTGGGGCGAAAAGCGCGAATTTTGCGAAAAATTGCGATCGATATCCCACAACTATTTAATGATTGGTACAAAAGGATTGCAATATTTAGAAATTATAGTGGCGAAAATTCTTTTCAAAAAACAAATATGGCGTAAATCCTGCATATTTTCTTGAATCTATGGCGGTTCTGTGCTATAATATACGAAGTTTATTCGTTTTTAGAAAAGGGGAGAGCCCATGCAGTCTTCATCCGTATCGAAACAGATCGTCTCCGCGCTTCTTTTGGTGCTTGCCGCTTTCGTGTGGGGGAGTACCTTCGTCGCACAAAGCGTGGGAAGCGATTCCGTTGAGGCGTTTACCTTTCTTACCAGCCGTTCGTTTATTTCCGGCGTGGCGCTCCTGGGCGTGATTGCCATACGGCGCGCACTGCGTGCCAAAAACAAAACGGAGAGCGAAAAAACAGCCTCTCCGCGCACGCTTTGGATCGGCGGTATTCTTTGCGGTGTCGCGCTTATGGTGGCAAGCAGTCTCCAGCAGATCGGCATCAAGGATACGACCGTCGGAAAGGCAGGCTTCGTGACGGCGATGTATATCGTCATCGTGCCGCTTCTCGGCGTGTTTATGAAAAAAAGGATCTCGGCAAACGTGTGGCTCGGCGTCGGAATCGCCGTTCTTGGCATGTATTTTCTATGCATCACGGACAGTTTCAGCATCAGCCGCGGTGATTTCTTCGTGCTTTTGTCCGCACTTTGCTTTTCAGTCCACATTCTCGTGATTGATCACTTTTCTCCGAAAGTGGACGGGGTGAAATTGTCCTGCATCCAGTTTTTTACGTGCGGCGTTCTTTCTTTTGCGCCCGCTTTGATTTTTGATAAGCCCACCGTCGCCGATCTTGCCGCTGCCGCTTTGCCGATCCTCTATGCGGGGCTTCTGTCGGGGGCTGTCGGTTATACCTTGCAGATCATTGCGCAGAAAAATCTGCAGCCGACGGTCGCGTCTCTTATTATGAGCCTTGAATCGGTATTTTCCGTGTTATCCGGATGGGTGGTCCTCCGCCAGGTGCTCTCTGTACGCGAGTTTGCCGGATGCATTCTTATGTTTGCGGCGATCGTATTGGCGCAGTTGCCGGCGGGGATCTTCCGCCCCCAAAACACCGTTTTGAGAAAAGAGAAAAAATAAAAAATACTGTTGACAAAAGTCATGGGCTGTGCTATAATAGTTAGGCGTTCGTGGAGGCATAGCTCAGCTGGTTAGAGTACTTGCTTGACATGCAAGGGGTCGTAGATTCGAGTTCTACTGTCTCCACCAAAAAAAGAGCCTGTATTTACAGGCTCTTTTTTGTTTTCCTTACAAGTTTTTAATCATTGATGCGGGAAAAGGAAAACGCTGGGAATCTTAGCACCGTTTATCCACAAATCACTTGACAAAAGAGGGGGAGTATGTTACAATAAAAACGAACATTAGTTCTATATCCGAAGCATCTGTATATAATCCCCATTTATAATCTGCTGCCAGCAAAACGGCAGACTTTTCTTTTTTACTATATTTTATAAGTGCTGATATTCACAGTTATGAGGGTAAAATATATATTGTTCTAATCAAACAAACCGGGAGGACGCGATATGAGAGAACACACCATACCGCAAACACACGTAACCGCATTTAAGGCATACCTTTTTCGGGAGGAAAAAAGCGCAGCAACCGTGGAAAAATATCTTCGCGATGTCCGCGCATTCGTATTGTATGTGCAAGGGCGAGAGGTTACGAAGGAATTGAGTGTAGCCTACAAGAGATCGCTGGAGGACGGCGGATACAAACCGCGGTCCATCAATTCAATGCTGGCAAGTATTAACCGCTTTCTCGATTTTATTGGAGCCGCTAACTGCAAAGTTAAGACGGTCCGTGTTCAAAATCCTGCTTTTTTAACGGAAGAAAAAGAATTGACGAAGGAGGAATACAAACGACTTCTTGGGGCGGCAAAGCATAAAGAGCAGTTAAATCTCGTGATACGGACGATCTGCGCCACGGGGATCCGTGTATCTGAACTGAAATACTTTACCGTTGAGGCAGTATATCGCGGAGAGGTTTCGGTCAAATGCAAAAATAAAACCCGAACGATCCTTATTCCGGGCGATTTGAGAAAAATGCTATCAGTCTATGTAAAAAAGCGGGGCATACAAAGTGGGGCAGTGTTCGTAACGCGAACGGGAATGCCGCTTGACCGCAGTTATATCTGGGCGCAAATGAAGGGACTTTGTAAGAATGCGGGTGTGAATCCGACAAAGGTATTCCCGCATAATCTTCGGAAATTGTTTGCCCGTACCTTTTACGGCATAGAAAAGGACATCGCAAAGCTTTCGGATATTCTGGGACACAGCAGTATCGAAACGACCCGTATATATATAATGACAACGGGAAGCGAACACCGCAGACAAATCGAGAGAATGGGGCTTGCCTCCGTAGGACAATTCGCGTAGTCAAAAAGAAAAAACCACATAATTCGTATTATGTGGAATAATTTTTGACGACACCTCCGCTAACGTACTGACAGATATGGTTTATGGTAATTTATGTATCAAAAAATAGGCGCAAAAAAAGACACTCTCCCCGAAAATTCAAAAATTTCCACGGAGAGTGTTTTTGCTATGCTCTTTTATGGAAAGGTTAAACAGTATTATGCTAAGGTGGGAAAATTTTCTGGGGTTCGACTTGACAAAACAGAACTTTTCGTGTATAATAACAGCGTATTTCACTATGTACACATAGTTGCTTTCAGCCTTATTCCACATAATACGAATTATGTCAAGAATCCTAATGGATACGGGCGGCGAAGCCGCAGTATCCTAAAAAAATCGAAAAAATGTAGCAAATGCTACAAGGGGCTGGTGTAATCATTATGAAAAACGAAAGCGTATACAGAGAGGTATTCATAGCGAACGCAATACGTCTTGTCGCAGAAGGCGGATTTGAGAAGGCGACAACAAGGGCCATTTCGATGGATCGCAAAGATTTGGATAACGGCAAATTGAACGAGGCGCATATTTACCGTGTGTTCGGTACGAAGGAAAAACTGTTTGCCGAAACGTTCGCTTTGCTTGATAATGAGCTTCTTTGTACTATCAAGGATGGTATGTCTGTGCTTGATAACAACCTCGATCCGCGGAGTCAATGCGAAGCCGTATTTGTGAAGTTGTGGAGATTCCTTCTGCAAAATGAAAACAAATGCAGGTATTACACAAGGTATTATCATTCCGTATATTTTAAAAATGACATTTACGAGGTGCATCGGGAAAAATACCGGATATTCATTGAAAAAATTTCCCCGCTTTTCCTTGCGGAGGCGGACGTGTGGTCGATTTTTCACCACGTCTTGACAGCGCTTCTCGAGTTTGCTATACGGGTGTACAGCGGTGCGCTTGAGGACAGCGAAGAGAACGCAACGCACATTTTTAACGTTGTCTACTGCGCTATTGCGCCGTACTTAAAAATAATCTGAATTTTTGAAATTAAAAATTCCGCGCAAGCGAAATAGGATAGGAAAAGATAAAAATGAAAAACATATCGGAACAAAAGGAAAACACATCTGTGAATACAAACGGGCAGAAAGAGTTTTGTGTTATTTGCGGCGTGGAAACCGAATACACACGCGACGTTTCTGTTTTTAAAAGAGATTTTTATGTATCGTCGGCGGGACAACTCTGTCGGGAATGTTACTGCGAGCT
The DNA here is from genome assembly GCA_045611685.1 of Eubacteriales bacterium. Classification (GTDB taxonomy): domain Bacteria; phylum Bacillota; class Clostridia; order Oscillospirales; family CAG-272; genus SIG701. The sequence continues at coordinate 67,171 of JAZKXO010000056.1, forward strand.
GTACATAAAGAAAGACGTTAAAAGCGAAAGAGGCATATGAATAAAACCCAAATTGTGAGAGGTAAGGATGGAGTGCCCATCTCATGTGCCATGAGAAAATTCAAGGCGGTTATTATCGTTTTGCTTGTCATTGCACAAGCAAAATCTACTACGGATAAAGCGGCCCGATGGTTATGCCAATGTGATTGTGGAAACACCTGAGTTGTTTTTTCGAGGGAATTAGGAAAAGGATTACAAAAGAGCTGTGGCAACGACAGGAAAAAGATATTGCGAGAAAGCGCTTCGGTAATCTGACAGCTATACAACGCTCCGATAAGTATAGTGACATTCCAAATCGAGGAAAAGAATGTCACTGCAATTGCGGCAAGATTGTCTATAGGCTCCCGGAAAAACTGCGTGATGATGTGAACAGTGTCTGCGAAAAGTGTTTAACGGAACGAAACGTGAAAGCTATGGTTAAAAGCGCCGGGTTTGTTGAAGGAACACAGCTGAGAAAGATTGCAAGTACAAAGCCGCCGGCGACAAGAAAAAGCGGAGCGCGCGGCGGTTTCTTCAATAATAGAACCAGCAAGTGAAGAGCAATACTCGAATTCCAGGTTGTCGACCATTACCTTGGCGGATCTAAAGAAATCGTAGATGCCATCAAGGCAAGAGCTCGTGCCGAAGACGAATATTTCGCGCCGATTCTGGGGCAGTATGGCGCACATCACATACCAAACAATAACTGACAACTATTAGAAGTAAGGAAAGTGAAGTATGCAAGAAACGTTAAATGAACGAATGGGTGGAATTGATATTGACCTACAGGGATTATTGCTTGCCTATCTGCGAAAGTGGTGGATTATCCTGATATGTCTGGTTCTTGGGGCTTTAATTGCATTCGGCATTACCTATCAGTTTGTAACACCCCTGTATCAGGCTCGTATATCGATATACGTCAACAACAATAAAAGCAGCGAAGATAAAGAATATCTCTCAAGTGCCGACTTATCCGCATCTCAGCGACTGGTTAATACCTATGTCAGCATTGCAAAAAGCGAGCGTGTTCTTGAAAAAATTTCTGAAAATCTGAACGGTGAGTATACCGTGAAGTGGCTTGACAGGGCAATCAGTGCTTCGCAGCTTAATGATACGGAAATATTCTGTATCTATGTACTCCATGAAGATCCTGCTGAGGCAGCGCGTATTGCCAATACAGCTGCTGAGGTTGCTCCTATGGAAATTGCTCAAATCATTGAAGGAACTTCGGCACAGGTTGTTGATACAGCAAAAGTTCCCACTTCGCGTTATTCTCCCAGTTACGAACGCATGGCGCTTCTTGGGGGAGCTTTCGGTGTCCTTTTTGCAGTGGTGTTTTTGACGATTCACTATCTGAGCGACACGCGGATTAAGGATGAAAATGATTTAACATCCCTATACCCGCTGCCCGTTCTCGGTAGAATTCCGAAGTTTGACCTCGCATTCTCCGAGGGCAGTTATGGCTACTCCGCTATCATGAGCGGAGAGGAGGAGGCATCAAAATGAGAGGACTGTTTGAAAAGAAGTCAAAAAAGAAAAAATCCGTGGGAAAGCGTCAGACAACCATCGCAGAGGACAGAAAGCATATCCTGACTTCCAAAAGTGGTTTTTACTTGCGGGAAGCGTATAAGACGCTGCGCACCAACGTAAATTTTGCGCTTGCCGATACCGAAGGCTGCAAGGTGATTCTTGTGACATCTGCTATGCAGAGTGAAGGCAAAAGTCTGACCGCATTGAATCTGGCAATTTCGATTGCACAGACTGATGCAAAGGTTCTGATTATCGACTGCGACCTTCGTCGTCCGAAATTGCATCGACTTTTAGGCGCCAGTGCCAATATCGGACTCAGCAACCTTTTGATGGATCCCAAGAAACTGACCAGGATGGTACTCAAGCACGAAACATTGGGTGTCAATGTGATTTTGTCCGGCGATATCCCGCCCAATCCATCCGAACTTTTGTCATCCGCCAAAATGCAGGCTTTGATTACATCGCTTCGGAGTAAGTTCGATTACATAATCCTCGATACTCCGCCGGTAGGTATGGTCACTGATTCCGTTGTTTTGGCTCCTTTATCGGATGGCGTGCTGTTTGTTGTGAGAGCAGATCTATCTGAGCGTGGTACGGTAATTCACGCCATGGAACAGATGGAATACGCCAAAGCCAAGGTTCTCGGATATGTATTCAATGGTATGAATCCCGAATCCGGCAGCGGTTACGGAAAATACCGATACAGCAAGTTCGGCAGATATAGTTACGGGTATAAGCGGTATGGTTACGCTTATGGTTATCAGACCCAACCCGAGTCTACTCCGTCTGTACCTCTTGAAGAGCAATCATGACATCTATGTTCGATTTGCATACACATATCCTCCCCGGAATGGATGACGGTGCTCCGGATATGAAAACCGCACTGCAGATGCTTGTTATGGAGGCAAAGCAAGGCGTAAAAACCGTAGCACTGACACCGCATTTCTACAGGAGCAGAGAGCATATACCCGATTTTTTGAAGCGTAGGGCTAACTCTATGGAGCGGCTGCAAAATGTTTTGAAGAATGTGAAACATCCACAGCTGATACTTTCGGCAGAGGTTGCCTGTGTGCCCGGAATCGCCGATTGGCCGGAGCTTGAACAGCTCTGCTACGCAGGAACGAAGATCTTGCTTGTGGAGCCACCGGTGACACCATGGAATGAAGAGATGTTCCATCAGCTGTATGCCATCGAATGCCGTCGAGGGATTACACCGATGATCGCGCATATAGATCGTTTTTTTGAGACGCAGACAAAAGACCGTATCGAACAGCTGCTGGAAATGGGATTTCCTATTCAGGTAAGCACGGCATCGTTACTGCGGTTCCGCGGACGAAGCAGAGCGGTAAAGCTTTTCAGCGATAATGACGCAGTCCTTGTGTCCGATTGTCATAACACAACTACCCGTCCGCCGAATTTGGATGCTGCTGCTCAGGTGCTGGCGAAAAAGCTGGGAGGTACAGCTCAAAAAATCTTGCAGTATGCGGATGTGTTTCATCGCTGGTAATAAGCATCAACCAATGGAGGCACCATGCCGAAAAAAACAAAGAAAAAGCGAATAGTCCTTTGGATACTGCTGATTATACTGGTTCTTCTTCTTGTTGCCATCGCAGTTCCGATTGCCACGCTTTACGCGCAGTACCGAAGCGTCAGTTATACACCGTCGACTCCGGTAGAGCGATCCGATATATATGTTATTCCGGAATATCCTGAAGTGATTCCGGGCAGCGAGGGTATCACTGACTTTCCAGACGTACCGGAAGTGCCCGATGAAACAACCGGGGAAATTTCGGTGGAAACCGATACGGAAGAAGCGGAGCCCGATATAAGCGACACGGAGCCGGTTTCCATGGAGACAGAATCGGATACAGCCGAACCTCCGGAGGAAACAACGACATCAAGCGCGCCGGAAACGCTTCCGCCCGTTGTCAATACGCCTGTTACCCCTCAAATAAATAATCCCAACAACTCGTTTGCTAATTCGTCCAACACCATGAGCGTTTACGGACGAACTCCTATTTATAAGGTAGAGCAAAAAGATGAAGACATCATTAACATTCTGGTTCTTGGTACAGATTCAAGGGATGTAGTGCGGGATCGCGGCAGGAGCGATACGATGATCGTCGTATCGTACAACAAAAAGACGGGCGAGATCAAGATGGTGTCTCTGCTTCGAGATTTGCTCGTTCCGATTGAGGGACAAGACTGGAATCGCATCAATACCGCATATTTCTTTGACGGCGTGGGATTGTCCATCAACACGGTTAATCAGCTTTTCGGGCTGGATATTCAGCATTTTGTTGTCCTTGATTTTAACGGCGCGAAAGATTTCATCGACTATGTCGGCGGTATCGAACTGTCGCTGAGCGAATCTGAGGCAAACATAATTGGCGTGACGTATTCAAGCGAGCCGATACATCTCGACGGTGCAGCTGCACTTTGTCATATGCGCAACCGAAGCAGTGATAACGATTTCGGTCGTACCGAACGGCAGAGAGAAGTGATTGCTGCGGTTTTCAAAAAGATACTTTCTGAAAAATCGCTGACCGAGATACTTGACATTACGCAGTACGCGATGGGAATGGTGAGGACCAATATTTCTGCAACTATGCTTGCTTCACTTGCCACATCGATTGTCGGCAATGCCGGAAATCTTTCCATAGAGACGCAGAGCCTGCCTTACAGCGATGCCTTTCAGTTTGCATGGTACAAGAAAATGGCCATCTTATCTTTCGATATACAAAGCACGGCGGAACGTCTGCAGGACTTCCTCTATAAATAATTTTTTTTCCACATTATATATTACTCGCATCGGTGAGAAATATAAATCATCTAAAAAACAAAACGAAATTCCGCATGGTTGGCAAGGAACAACTACCATGAAAGCACTGATTTTATGTAAGGACAGGGGGCCTCCGAGATACCCTGCTCTTAGAAAACAAAACAAAAATTTTTTGAAAGGAGTTTCAATGCATATGAAACTAAATTTTAAGCGTCTCATGGCGATGCTTCTCAGCATCATGATGGTTGTCGGTTTGCTGCCGACCATGGTGTTTGCCGAGGATGCATCTGAACTGCACTCCGAAAGCATAACAGTTGCTGAAGTCAACGGCAATCAGTACGCAGATATTTCGGAAGCTATTAATGCAGCTGCAGAAGCCAATGGAACAGTCACTCTGATTGCTGATGCAGATATTAAAGGTGTGGCTATTGGAGAAAATGCGAATGTCACCCTCGATTTGAATGGTAAAAATCTGACATTAACCTCTCCTTCTTTTGGCGCGCATGCGTTGACTGTAAAAGGCGAGCTGACCATTAATGGCGAGGGTAATGTTAAAGTGATGCCTTTCGCGAACCTTGCGCTTGGCATTAAAGTTGAAACAAACGGAACACTTACCATCAACGGCGGTAATTTCTCTGCTGATAAAGGCAACATTGGATCCGTAAATGGTGAACTTATAATCAATGGCGGTAAGTTTACCTGTCCGTCCAATACGAGCCTGTTTAATACTGGTAATGATATCAATTTGACCATCACCGGTGGTGAATTCTCTCATGCACCTTTTGAGGAGAGAGAGAACGATAACAGAGATATCAGCATCACCGGTGGTACATACGGCGAGGACGAAGTTCCGGATGAATGGATTGTTCCCGGCTTTGAATTGAACGAAGACGGTGAGGTAGTTGAAGCTGCTCCCGTTTACGTTGCTAAGATCGGCAAGCAGGGATATGCTTCCTTAGCAGAAGCTCTCGAGGCAGCTAAGAACATGACCGGTGACGTCGTTGTTGAGATTAACGACATGGTTACTCTTAATGCTCCCTTTAACGGTGCATACGATTCCATTACCTTCGTAGGTAAAGATACTGACGCTGAGATCTATCTCGAAGTTCAGGGCTATATCACAGCATCCGACAAAAAGGTTGCTTTTGAAGACCTGAAACTCAGCAAGTCTGAGGGTGGCTTCATCACCAACGCAGGCTTCATGAACGTTGCATTCGGTGTTTATGAAGCAACAGAAGTAACATACACTGACTGTACATTTGCTAACGGCGCATATGCTTCCAGTGGTGACGTTACATTCACAGGCTGTACTTTCAAGCGTTCTTACGACAAGTATGGTCTTTGGGCATACGGCAATGTTGACGTGACTGTTGACGAATGTACATTCGCTGACTACCGCGGCATTAAGATGTATGCCGAGAATGGCGCTAACGATAGCGTGGCAAAGGCAAACCTTACTGTTAAGAACACAAATTTCTCTGCAGTAAATAACAAGCCTGCTATCGTTCTCACCTACGGTGAAAGCGTAACTCTTGAAGACAACACATATTCTTCTACCGGCGTGTTTGAGCTTGACCTTGACGGTAAGCCCAACGGAGTTGCTGTTGCATCTGACGTGGCTCCCACCTGCGTCAACGACAATGGCGCTTGCGGCGTACTCGTAGACGGTAAAATCTATACTACCGTTGCACAGGCAGCTGAAGTTGCTACCAGTGGTAGCAAAGTTACTCTTCTTCATAACTCTACCGAGACTGTAGAGTTTGCAGAGGGTGTAATCCTTGATAAGAATGGCTACACTGCTGATGGTGTAACTGTTTATGAGCCTATTACTGCTTCCACAGGCTCCAACTCTCCTGCATACACAAAGGAAGTTGATGGTTGTGTTCGTGTTTGGGGCGAAGGCGGCGGTAATGCTAAGGAAAGCTTTGTTCTGAAGCTTTATTCCGAGGATACTTTAATTGCTACTACTACACTGAACAACGTTGGCGGCATTATTGACGGAGACGTTTGGGTAACTTGGAATTTCTTCTATCCCTCATCCAACGACGAATATTGGACCACCACATGGGAAGAAGGCCATCCCAAGGCTGAGGCACAGCCTACCAAGGTTGAACTGATCATCGACGGTACTGTTGTTGCTACAACCAGTGCACAGATGAACGGCGCGGATGGGATCAATCCTGTTGTATGGGCTGAGCTGGGCGGTGTTGCTCCTACTCTTCCCGAAGTAATCGAGATCAGCACTTGGGATGATCTCAAGGCTCTTGATGCACGTGTTGAAGGCGGCGATATGCTCGAAGGTGTGATCGTTAAGCTGATGAATGACATCGACCTGTATGAGATGGGTACTGATGGTGAACCTGTCACCTTCAATCCCATTGGTGCAAATAAGGCGTACTTCAAGGGTACATTTGATGGTCAGGGCTATACCATTAAGAATATGTTCCAGAGCGGTTGGGCTCTTGGTTACGATTGGGATCACTATGGCACCATCGGTCTGTTTGCATACCTTTGGGATGCAACGGTTAAGAACCTGACAGTCGAAAATGCAGAATGCTATGTTGAAGGCGGTAACGTTGCCGGTATCGCAGGCTGCGCATGGGGCGACTGTACCTTCGAAAATATTACAATCAAGAATTCCACCTACGCAACCTACAACAACCGTGCCGCAGGCATCGTTGGTTATACCGGTGGCGAAGGTACTATGACCTTTAAGAACATTATAGTTGATGGAAATACTGTAATTGCAGGTCTTTGGGGTTCTTTTGACAGCTCCCTCGGTGGCGTGGTTGCTTCTATTCAGGATCCCACTAAGCATGTTTTCGAGAATGTCACTGTAGCATGCCGTTTGGATGCTTACAATGACGTTACTGCTGCATATAAGTACTACGCTTACCGTATGTGCGGTATGCTGATCGGTAGAATTCCTGTTGATGGCAACAATCAGCCTATCCTTGACAATGTGACCATTGGAGAGAATGTCGTACTTGATTACAGCAATACTCCCGACTACTCCTACACAAATGCAAGTGGTAGCTGGAAGCGTGTGGAAGCAGGTTACGCCTACGACGGCGTGGATCTGACTGAGTATCCCGATGCTGAAGTGCTCTACAAGCCCGCGAACTCCATTTTCGGCGGCCAGCAGTATGGCTCTTACGGTCAGGATGACCATGATGACATTGTTGCTCTCGGTCGTGTGGCAGCATTTGATGGAGAGTACTTTACATCTCTGGAAAACGCTATCAAGGCTGCCGATGGCGCAAAGGACAGCGAAGGCAATGATATCCCGGTCAAGCTGATGGCTGACTACAGCAATGACATTGTTATTACCGAGTCCTTGAACCTGGATTTGAACGGATATTCCTTCACCGGTAATGTCACCACCGGAGATGGCTACGAAGTTGTTAAAGTTGAAAATAGCGTATACACTGTTGTGGAGAAGGCCGTTGTTCTTTCCGGTTCCGGTACAGCGGAAGATCCTTATCTCATCACAAATATCGAAGAACTCGAAGCGTTCCGCAACAATGTCAACAAGGGCAATACATACGCAGGTCAGTATATCAAGCTGACTGCTGACATTGACCTTACAGGCAAAGTTTGGGTTCCGATCGGAACGAGCAATTATGACAAGACTCCGAAAACGGAGGGTGTCAAGATGTTTGCCGGTAACTTTGATGGCGGTAATCACACCATCACCGGTCTTACTTCTAATGGCTACGTTCCTGATGCCGCTGAAACCGGCAGCACCGAGTACAGCTTCGGTCTGTTCGGCTACGTATACGGCGCAAACATTTCCAATGTAAAGCTTGTAAATGTTGACATCGACTGCGGAACACGCACTGACAGTGCAGGTAACAAAGTTTACGGTTCCGGCATTGCAGCTCTCATCGGTTATTACGTCCCCGCAAACGAAAAGACAAGTGTAATTTCCAACTGCCACGTTCTCAGCGGTACCGTCAAGGCTTCCAACAACATGGGCGGTCTGATCGGTCATATGGATTCCCAGCTGAGCCAGCCCAAGGTTGACATTACCATTAAAAACTGCTCCAACGCTGCTGCTGTAACCACTGAAGCACGCGAAGCAGGCGGTATTCTCGGCCTGATGAACAGTGCCCGCGAAGGAAACTATCTGGTTACCATGCGCGGCACGGTTACCTTCAAGAACTGCGTAAACACCGGTAACATCACCTCCCTTGGCGGCGGTGCTCCCAGTGCAGGCGGTATTCTCGGTCGTGACCACAATCAGGCAGCAGGCCAGAGACTGAAGATCGTATTCGACAGTTGTGAAAACTCCGGTACGATTACCGTAACCGCAAACGGCGAAACCCATGCAGCAGGTATTGGCGCAGGCTACTATTCCACAGGCGCATGGCTGATTGCAAAGGACTGCACCAACACCGGTAACGTTGTTGTTAATGGCAGCGGCGATGTTTATGCCGGTGGCCTGATCTCCTACGGCGGCGTTGTCGAGTTGATCAACAGCACCTCTACAGGAACAGTAACAGGCGGTAATGGCAATAAGTATGTCGGTAGTGCTGCAAGCATTCTGTTCCTCAATGAGATGGACGATTATGCTGACACCATCACCGGCAATACCTATTACCTCAACGGCGGTACTTCTCCCGAATATTCCGCTCTGGTAGATGATGCTGCACATGGCGGAAACTTCCATCTTGTTGAAACTGCATACAAGGATGGTTATGAATTTGGCGGTTGGTATGACAATCCTGAGTTTGATGGTGAAGCATACACTGCTCTTGCAGCAGGAGTAAAGACTTATTATGCAAAGTGGCTCTCCAATAATACCACTTACGAAGTTTCTAACAAGGCTGAGCTTGACGCGGCTCTCGCAGCAGCTCAGGATGGCGACGTAATTGTTCTTACAGCGGATATCGATTACGGTACGACTCAGCTCGCAATCGCTAAGGCAATTACTCTTGATCTCGGTGGCAAAACGCTTACCACCAGCAATGCTTACGGCGGTATGAGCCTCAAGAACAATCCTACCATCAAGAACGGTACTATTGTTCACGCAAGCAACACCGCGGCAATCAAGGTTTGGAATGCTACCGCATTCGAAGATCTTGTAATCGACGTTCAGGGCAAGGGCGATGCTAACAAGACTATTGGCGGTATCGTACTTCAGTCCGGTTCTACAACTCACGTTGGTTATATCAAGAACGTAACCATCAAGGGCGAGGCTCTTACCAACGGTATCGAAACGTACAACTGCGGTGACGCAACCGAGAACGTTATCGGTTCTATGGAGAACGTTACCATTGATGCAGTTGGTACCGGTATGCTGATTTCCGCTCCTTGCGGAACTGCTACCAATTGCTCCATCTCCGGTGGTGTAAATGGTATCGAGCTTTGGATCAAGGGCAATTATAGCGCTTCTCTTGAACTCGCTGACTCCACTGTAACAGGCGGCGTTTATGCTCACGATGAGTTCAATAGTAATGCGGGCGTAGTTAACAGCGGTACTCTCAGCCTTACTACTTCTGGAACAACCGATATCGATGCAGATGACATCACCCTCACGCTCGCTCGTGCAGAGAATGTTGAAGGTCTCATCGAGGAAGTTAAGGACAACGCAGTAGCTAAGGTTGATAACACTTACTACGCAACCTTTACAGATGCACTGACAGCTGTAAAGGCAGACAGCGTTCTTGAATTGCTCGCTGATGTAACGATCGCTAATCCGATCAGTGTCACCGGCAATCTTACCATCAACGGCAACGGCAAGACCCTGACCTACACAGGCTCTAACCGTGCGATGGATATCCCGAGCAACGCAAATGCAAAAGTGAATCTTACCATCAACCAGCTGACTGTAGACTGCACTGCATCCTACTGCGAGCGCGGTATCAGCTACAACGAAGATGGTGCCCTTACCCTTAACACCGTAACCGTTAAGGGCACTAATGTAACCTATGCGCTTAATCTCCCCGGTTCTTCCGACAACACAACCGTTGTTATCAACGATTCTGCACTGAGCGGTAACATCGCACTCAACGTTTGGGGCGAGAATGCTACCATCACTGCAAACAATACTGTATTCACTTCTGTGGATAAGACTGACGTAGAGAACTACTCGGCTATCGCTCTCAACAACGATGGCACCACTATCGCAAATGGAACGATCGTTACCATCAACGGCGGTGAGATCATCGCTCTCGATGAAAACGGCGAACCTTCCTATGCGGTTCGTAACTCCACCGCAAGCGGTGAGGTTATCGTAAGCGAAAGCACTGTGGTAAACGGTGAGACTGTTGCTCCTGTTGCACTCGTAACTTACGAGGGCTACAGCCAGTTCTATAGCTTCACGACCCTCCAGAAAGCAATCGACAAGGCTATCGAAACCAATGGTAAGGTTGAGCTTCTCACCGACATCACTGCTTCCGAGATCATTACGATCAACGGCAGCGTTGTGATCGACGGTAAGGGACACACCCTCACCTCCACCGCAGCACGTGCAATCAACGTTTCCCGTGCTAACGGTGTAACAATCAAGAACCTTACTATTAACGCTTCCGGCGAGCGTGCGATCAACGTTATCAAGAATGCTACTAACGTAACCATCGATAACGTAACCGCAACCGCAGCTAACTACACTGTAAACGTTGCAGCTTCTGCTCCTAACGCAGTTGTAGCAATCAACAACTCCACTCTTAACGGTCTTTGCACTGTTAACGTTGCCGGCGCAGGCGCAACTGTAACGGTAGACAATTCTACGGTTAACTGCAACGACAACAACACCACCGCAGGCGAATCCTATGCAGCACTTGCGCTCAATAAGGAAGCTGTCGGCGCCTCCATCGTAGCAACCAACACTACTGTAAACGTAGCGGAAGGTTCTGACTCTGTAAAGGGTAGAAACGGCGCAGAGAACGGTACTGTAACCATCAACGGTTCTACCGATGATGTTAAGGTGACTGTAGCTGTTATTACCTACGCAGGTCAGGATTCCTACCATGGCTTCTACAGCTTGGCAGAGGCATTCAAGTTTGCTAAGAACGGCGATACCATCACTCTGATCCGTAATGTGGAACAGACCGAGACTATTACCGTTAACAAGAACATCACTCTCGAACTTAACGGCAATACCATCTCCGGTACTAACAATGCTTCTCAGGGACATCTGTTCATGGTCAACAACGCTGTCACCCTGACCATCAAGGACGGAAGCACTGAGCAGACAGGTAAGATTACCTATGCCGGAAGCAACTCTACCGGTTGGATCATCGACGTTGAAGGCGCACTTGTTCTTGAATCCGGTACGCTTGAACTGACCGGCACATGGAGCATCGGTTACGCAGTTGACGTTCGTCCCAATGCTTGGGGAACTGCTTACACCGCTCCTACCACCTTCACTATGAACGGCGGTAAGATCGTTTCCTCTGACGGCGCAGTTCGCGTTGCATCCTCCAGCGCGGATAAGTATTCCAATATTTCTGCTTCCTTCACTATGAACGACGGCGAAATCGAAGCAGCTTGGGACGGTGTATTTGTTCAGCAGAGTAATGCAGCTTGGGATGTACTGAATGTTACCATTAACGGCGGTACCATCAAGTCCGGCTTGAACCCCATCCGCTTCTACGGTCCTGCAGCAACCTCCTATGTAAATGGCGAGGATTGCGTTGATATCACACTGAACGGCGGAACTCTGACCTATACCGGAACCGAAACCCGCGAATGGCTGGTAGACGGAATCCTCCGCATCGGCGGCGGTGTTACCGCAGACGATGTGGTCAATGGAACTACAGTAACTGCAAGCGCAGCATTTGCAAATGCCAACGTAGCTGATGGCTATGAGTGGGTTGCAGGTGCGAATGGTATGTATGAGTTGGCTGAGGTTGAGAGCGTGGCAATCGTTGCGAAGTCTGCAACTCTGCTGTATGAAGACATGATCCAGATCCGTTATAAGTTTGAGGTCACTGGCAAGGACATTGCAGAGTATGGTATGTTTGTCTTTACCAACGAGGCTGATGCAGATGCTCATGATGCTTCTAAGGCAGTTCAGCATAAGGAACTGGAGTATAAAGTAATCGATGGTTCCGAAGGTTATTTCGGTTATACTGACGGTATTGTTGCTAAAGAAATGGGGGATTCTCAGTTTGTAGTTGGATACGTTAAACTGAGTGATGACACTTATGTCTATGGAGATACCGTAGAGTATAGTCCAAGGATCTACGCCCAGCGTATGGTTGGTAAGGAATCAACTTCTGAAGAAACCAAAGCACTTTGTAATGCATTGATGGCTTATGGTGCAGCAGCACAGAAATATCTTAACTATAAGACAAATGAGCTTATGAATGTAGGTTTTGATGATGTTGCATTTAATGATAGTGTTCTTGGTCAATCTGTATTTGCAGTTGATACAACCGAAACTAACGGATTTACAACCAAATCTGCTACTCTTATCTTTGAGGGAGCAATTACCTATCGTATTAGATATACCGCGAACAACTCGATTTCCGGAAAGAATCTGTATGTCGAATATACCATAAAGGGTAAAACAGAAAGTGTTGCCCTGACTCCGTATGGCACGGCTGGTAATTACGAGGCACGTATCGATGGTATTGCAGCTAAAGATATGGATGAAACCATAACAGTCAGACCATATTACGTTGATAATAATGGTGATAAGGTATATGGTGCTGAACTTGTATACAGTGGATATGAATATTCCAGACGTACTATCAATACAAGTTCGAATGCAAACAGTATTGATCTTGCCAAGAACTTTGCTATGTATGTATATGCTGCAAACAACGCTATAAAATAATGCGTTAGTATGACTATTAATGAAAGGAGATGTAAATATGAAATTCTTTGAAGAACCCAGCATTGAAGTAAGAAAATTCAATGTTGAGGATGTCATTACTGCTTCTGATCCGAATGCCGGTGAAGAAGACCACTTCTAAGGCAAGTTGAATCTCGCTTAGGTAAAATTTCCCGAAAACATTCCCCATCGCAAGACGATGGTAGAGACACATTTCAGTGTCTCTGCCATCTGTCGGTGACTGCTATTTTGAGCGAGGACCACTGAGCAATCAGTGGTTCTCCCTGAGAACAGCGATTCTCAAAAATTAATATTTAGGAAGGTATATCCCAATGAAAAAAACAATTACAGCACTGATCCTTGCGTTGGCAGTTATCGTTATGTCTGCTGCCGTTTTTGCTGTTGATAATTCAGACATCAACACTGCCGATGCTCTTAACGAGCTTGGACTGTTTCTCGGTACCGGTAACGGATATGAACTGGAAAAAGGTCTGTCTCGTGCCGAAGGAGTGACTCTTTTGGTACGCATGATCGGTAAGGAAGAAACTGCGAAGAATAATGTGTTCGAAAATGACTTCACCGATGTTCCTGAATGGGCAGCTGGTTACATAGGATATGCCTTCGAAAACAGCATTACCAATGGAACCGGAGAAACCACTTTTTCTCCGGATGATGAAATGACAGATTATATGTTCCTCACATTGGTTCTTCGTGCATTGAATTATTCGGATAAGGGAGAGAATCCTCTCTTTGTTTGGAATGATCCTTATGATTTGGCACATGATTTGAAACTGATAAATACTGACAAGCCTAATGAAAAATTCATCCGTGCAGATGCAATTGAAATATTCTGGAATGCACTGGATGTTAAACTCCACAATACAGAAATTACATTGGCAGAGCGACTGATAGAACAGGAAGTCTTTACTGCAAAAGAACTTTCTGAAGCAAAAGAAATTAAGGAATATGGTCGTGAGGAAAATGTTGGAGTTCCTGTAATCCCGACACCTGAAACCGACGCACCTGAAACCGACGCACCTGAAACCGACGCACCTGAAACCGACGCACCTGAAACCGATGCACCTGAAACCGATGCACCTGAAACCGACGCACCTGAAACCGATGCACCTGAAACCGACGCACCTGAAACCGATGCACCTGAAACCGACGCGCCTGAAACTGATGCGCCTGAAACCGAAGACGGAGACGTTGGAGGAGATGTTGGTCAGAACGATCCTAATGCTGGTGAGGAAGACGAGTTCTAATTACACCTCAGACCTCGGTCTGAGGGATACCCCCGAACCAGTTTCGAGGGTATCCCTTGTATCGAGTTCAATGATATAGAAACAGTATAGCGATAAAAAACAGATGAAAGGATGTGGTCACCATATCGCCTGAAGTTCTTGTGAGACAGGCAGAGTCGCGTGACAATACGGATGCAGTGATTCTGCCCTACGAAGTGACAGAGGAATTTAATATAGAACAGTTATCGCAGCTTGATAAAAAGTATCTGTACAGTTTTATCAAACGCGTTTCGGATATTATATTTGCCTTTCTCGGGATTGTTATCACAGCCATTCCTATGCTGGTGATTGCTGTGTTGATCAAAGCAAAAATGGGCGGCACGGTCTTTTATCGCCAAACGCGCCTTGGCTTAAACGGAAAGCCCTTCCGGATCATCAAATTCCGGACAATGACGATGGATGCGGAAGCCGGTGGGGCGCAGTGGTCAGAGGGTATTCATGATACCCGCATCACAAAACTCGGAACTGCCCTCAGACAATATCGATTGGACGAACTCCCACAATTTTTTAATGTGCTTGCCGGATCGATGAGTCTTGTTGGCCCGAGACCGGAACGCCCCTGTTTTTATGAAGCATTTGAGACATATATTCATGGCTTCTCACAAAGATTGGTAGTCAAACCCGGTATTACCGGATTGGCTCAGGTAAATGGTGGGTACAGTATCCATCCGGAAGAAAAGATTCTGCATGATATTGAGTACATCAAGAAACGATCCTTATGGATGGATTTTATAATTCTGTTGAGAACGGTAGAAATAGTGTTGCATCATCGAGATGCAAAGTGAGGAAGATCATACTGAAAGTATTACTCGCCGGCGAAGCCGGATATATAGGCTCACACAGCCATAGCGCTTCTGAACGCAGGATATGAAGTATTATAGCTGATGACTACTCCAACAGCAGTCCCGATGTGCCGGAGCGTATCATACGCATCACCGGAAAGAATGTCAAAGCATATGAGATGGATGTTACAGACAGTGCTGCATTGGGCAAACTGTTTGACGAACACATATAGATGCGGTTATCCATTTCGCCGGTTACAAGGCTGTGGGGGAATCGGTTGAGCGGCCGTTGAAATACTACCGAAATAACATAGACAGTGCTTTGAATGTATTGGAGACGATGGAAAAGCATCATGTTAATTTGTTTGTGTTCAACTCATCGGCTACGGTTTACGGCAACACCAGCGTTATGCCAGTAGATCAAAAACACCTATAGGAGGATGCAGCAATCCTTACAGTTGGACGAAATATATGATCGAACAAATCCTACGGGATGTAGCCACGGCGAGAAAATGAGAGAGAGGTCCGGATAGATGGATGTGTTAGTTTCGGTAATCATGCCAGTTTATAATTCGTCACGATTTCTCAGTCGTTCCATCGAGTCTGTTTTGAAGCAGACGTATCAAAAGTTTGAATTGATAATCATTGATGATAAATCGACAGATGACTCATTATCTATTTCAGAAAAATATGCTAAAGAAGAAACCCGAATCAGGGTAATTGCATTACCATTCAATCAGGGGGTTGCCCAAGCACGAAATCGTGGAATATCTGAGGCAAAGGGCGATTATATTGCATTGCTTGATAGTGACGATGTTTGGTTACCGGAAAAGTTGGAACGTCAATTGTTGTTGTTAGAAAAACAAGGCGCATCTTTGGCGTACTGCTCATATGATTTTATTGATGAGAATGATTTTCAAATCATGAAACCGTTTATTGTAGGTGCTGAAACAGATTTCAAAAAAATGCTTTACAAAAGCGTTATTAGTTGTTCAACTGCGGTGATAGATGCAGAGCTAATGAAGTCCTATCCCTTTGAGAGTGAGTATTATCATGAGGACTATGCATTATGGATGAAACTATTATCGATACCAGTAAATGCAGTAGGAATACCAGATGTGTTAACGCACTATCGCCGTGTTTCAGGGTCCCGTTCTGATAATAAACGTAGATCTGCAAAAGAACGATGGAAGGTCTATAGAATGGTACTAAATATGGGACTGTTTGAAAGCGCAGTTGCATTTTCAATGTATGCAGTATGTTCTTTGGTTAAGTATTATAGGAGATAGAATTGTGAGTTCGATTCACGAGGACATGTCAACGAAGATTTTACATATAGCACATTTGAACAACAATACTTGTAATGGCGTTTGTGTTGTTGTACCGCAACATGTTAAAGCACAGCAACAATTGGAAACTATTGCCGTTATCAATCTGACGAATTTGCCGATTGAGGGAGCCGAAAGACAATTTGAATATAAGAAACCATTTTCAGTTTCTTTATTACCCGAGCCTTTTTCTAAGCCGGATTTGGTTGTTTTCCATGAAATCTATAAGTTCGATTATGTGGGTATCGCAAAGCAATTGCGAAACAAGGGGATACCATATGTTATCATCCCTCATGGCTCTTTGACACGGGAGGCTCAAAGGAAAAAGTGGCTAAAAAAGCTCACGGCGAATGTATTGTTCTTTAATTCATTTATTGAAGGCGCAGTTGCAATACAGTTTTTATCGGATAAAGAGAAAGAGCAGTCTCCCTTCGGAAAGATGAAATTTGTCGGTACGAATGGAGTAAATATGCCAGTTCGTGAAAAATCGGGTTTCAGTCGAGAGGGTGTAAAACTACTGTATATTGGTAGTATGTTTTGGCGTATCAAGGGTCTTGATCTTATGCTATCCGCTATAGGTAGAGATGCCGGTAAACTGCGTAAAAGTAGTGTAACATTAGATTTATTTGGACCGGTTAATCAGGACAAGAAATCAGCGGTACAACAGCTTATAGAAACAGAAACTATCTCGGATTTCGTGTTCCTTAATGATGCCATCACCGGCGAAGAAAAAATACAAAAACTTCTTAACTGTGATATATTTATTCAAACCTCACGTTCGGAGGGAATGCCAATGGGGCTCCTTGAAGCATTGAGTTACGGAATTCCCTGTCTTGTAACAGAAGGAACGAACCTTGGTGATCTTATCAATGAATACGATGCCGGTTGGGTTGCAAAAACGGATGCGGAGTCTATTTCATCAAAAATTCAACAGGCAATAAGTGAGCGTCATTTATGGAAAGATAAGTCAAAAAACGCCAGACGGCTGATTGAAGATAATTTCAGTTGGGAGAATGTTGTGAAAAAAACAATTGCAGAATACAAAGAGATTTTTTACAGCAAGGAGAATCAATTTTGATTGCGATTCAGTACTGGCTCGAACGAACAATGGTGATTGAACGCTTAACAAGCGTTATGATATATGTCCTTTGTTTGGCTTTCTCATACTATTTTTTACGCAACGCCAAAACCGAAAAGCGAGTTGCGTTTATACTGAACCTTTATCTGGCTTTTTTATGTGTAATGGCTTTTTTTTATATTCCAACTGAAACAACAGATCTCTTTCGGTTGAGGAAAATGAGTGATTCCTGGATGAAATTCAATTTTGGCGATTTCTTCAATAACATTATGATAAAATCGTATGTCCCAGTTTCCTACTTTATGATGTATCTGTGTGGAAAGACTGGAATAACTGGTCTGCTGCCTATGCTCAGTGCACTCGTGTTTTATTATAATATGTTTTACATACTGAAGGATTTGAATCTACGACACAGGATTTCGCCACCGAGCTTATCACTTGGTTTTTTGTTTTTAATGTCATCGGATATTTTTCTGGAAGTTATTTCGGGAGTCCGTTGTTTTGCTGCAATTTCTATTCTTGCCCGTTGCTTCTATGATGAAATGTTTAATGATAAATCAGTAGGTAAGAATGTGATTTGGTGTATATTAGCATCTTTGATGCATTCGCTAGCTCTTGTGCTATATGCTATACGAATCTGTCTTTTGATTTATTCAAAAAAAAACCGCTTCCTAAATATCTGTACTGGTGCGGTGGTATTCGGTATTGCATTTATATGGGGGCGCAACTATCTCGATGCATCAATAGTGAAAATGAGCGATTACATAACAAGAGGCGAGTATTCTTTTGCGTGGGGGCGACTGCTCGATCTTTTAAGTCTAACAGTCATTATACTGTCTATCATTAAAATTACCAAAATTGGTTTCGAAAATAAATACATATCTTATGAAGCTATAAATCAGATGCGCCTTATAACGACTTGCCTAGTCATAATAGCTTTAATGTTTTCGTTTGAGTACAGTATATTCCATCGGACAATTGTCTTTGTATCAATGTTGCTTATTCCTATTATTTCGATAAAGTGCAATGTAAAAACAAGTGAAAATTATCGTGCATTTATCAAGCTGGCATCAATTCTCTTACTGATTGTGTGTTGTTCCCGCGGCAATTTATCCGGATACAAATTATATTTATTGTAATAAATATGTAGTTGCGAACGCCATGGATACTCAATGAAATTACACATATGTTGCAGTTTAGTGTAACTGTACACATTTGAGATGAGGAATAAGTAAAAAACATGAAAATAGATTTTGTTGTGCCATGGGTAGATGGTTCTGACCCAGAATGGCAAGAAGAATACAGTAAGTACAGCGGTAAATCCATTTCTCCTGAGAGGTATCGGGATTGGGGCGTTTTCAAGTATTGGTTCCGTGCAGTGGAAAAATATGCTCCTTGGGTAAACAAAGTACATCTGATCACCTGCGGTCAAGTACCGGAATGGCTGAACACAGAGCATCCAAAAATTAATTTGGTGTTCCACGAAGACTATATTCCTCATGAGTGGCTTCCAACTTTTAGCTCGCATCCTATTGAACTGAATATGCACAGAATACCTGAACTCAGCGAACATTTCGTTTATTTCAACGATGATATGTATCTGAGCGCCCCCTGTACGGAGCGAGATTTTTTTCGTGACGGCTTGCCTTGTGATCAAGCGATAGTAACATTTTATCGACCGGACTGGAAAGATGCTTTGTATAAAAAGATCCTCAATAATGAGATGTTTGTAATCAACAAACATTTTTCCAAACGAAATGTTATATGTAAGAATCCCTGCAGTTGGTTTAATATGAAATACGGAAAGCATTTCCTTTATAATTTGTACTGCCTTCCGCTGGATTGGTTTCCGGGGTTACATATTCATCATCTGCCACAGCCATATTTGAGATCAAACATTGAGAATGTTTGGAGAAAAGAGAAAGATCTGCTTGACGAAACTTCAAGCCATCGATTCAGAGACCAAGCCGATGTCAGCCAAAGCATATTTCGTTTTTTTTCATTATGCCAAGGAGAATTTATTCCACGAAGGAATATAGGTGGTTATTATGATATAGGTGCGAAAGACGAAGAAGTTAGTCGATGCTTTTTAAGACAAAGTAAAAAAATGATCTGTATTAACGATACATTGCACGAGGTTGATGCTGATGCGGAAATGCGATTTTTGCAGGGTTTGTTTGCAAAAGTGTTTCCGGAGAAATCTTCCTTTGAAAAGTGAGTTGAAAAGGATCTGTTTTTATGAAAAATAAGCTTTTCAGCAATGCGGTATGGATAATTGGTGGAAAAACGATTAAAGCATTGTTGACGGTAATTGTTACCATGCTGACGGCTCGATATCTCGGTCCGGAGAAGTATGGAACTATTAACTATGCTGCGGGACTGGTTGCTTTTACCGCCCCTCTGATGAAACTGGGGTTAAGTGCTATATTGGTACGTGAGCTTGTCAATCGCCAAAACGAAGAAGGAAAAATTTTAGGGACTGTCACAGGGCTAAATTTGCTTTCCTCGACGCTTTGCATAGTAGGCATCACCGCCTTTTCCTCCATTGCCAACGCAGGCGAGCGTGAAACTATCCTGATTTGTGCCATTTACAGTTTTTTACTTATTTTTCAAGCTCTTGAGATGGTTCAATACTGGTTTCAGGCGAGGCTGCTGTCGAAATATTCGGCAATTGCCGCGGTGTGTGCCTATGTCTGCACGGCGCTGTTTCAAATCGTTCTTCTTATCACCGGAAAAAGCGTCTATTGGTTTGCAGCCTCAAACTCCATAGAATTTGGTGTGCTTGCTGTCATACTGCTGATAATTTATCATGCAAAAGGCGGGCAGAAACTTACATTTTCTTTTGATGAAGCCAAAAAATTGCTTTCCATAGGGCGGTACTATATTTTGGCTGAGCTTATGGTAGTCATCTTTGCTCAAACAGATAAGATAATGCTGAAATTGATGATAGACAGTGAAGCGGTGGGCTATTATTCTGCTGCTGTGACTTGTGCAACTATGTTTGGCTTTGTTTTTGGAGCCATCATTGACTCCTCTCGCCCTGTAATCATTGAAGCTCGCCAGCGTTCAAAGGTAGAGTTCGAGAGGAAAATGACAATGCTGTATTCGGTGATATTTTACCTCGCTTTGACGGTAAGCATCGGCATTACTTTGTTCGCGCCGTTGATTATAAGAATTCTATACGGCTCCGGATTTAACGCAGCAGTTGCTCCGCTGCGATTAATCGTATGGTACATTGTGTTTTCTTTATTCGGTTCTGTGCGCAATATATGGATCCTTGCCGAGGCACAACAACAGTATCTCTGGCGAATTAATATATGCGGTGCATTGGCCAATATGATTCTTAATGCCATTGTCATTCCTGTATGGGGAATAATGGGAGCAGCTTTCGCATCCCTTGTTACTCAGTTTTTCACAAATGTGATTGTGGGTTTCCTGATAAAGCCTATCAGCCCAAACAATGCTCTAATGGTGTCAGGGTTAGATATCCGGTTGTTTGGGGAAGTTGTGAGGAGTGCGTTGAGCGGAATAATTAACCAAAGGAACAGAACGGAGTAATAACATGAACTTGTGCAACCAACTTTGGCTCTCCCTGATTATCAGCGCCATACGCGGAGAAACCGCCAATACAGTGCTCTGTACACCTATGTCCGATGAGGAGATCAAGGAAGTCTATGCTTTAGCCAAGAAGCATGATCTGGCACATCTCATCGGCATTGCACTGGGAACGACAGCGATGCAGGATAAACAGCGATATAAGCCATTTTGGGGCGAAGCTGTCAAGGCAATGTATCGTTATGAACGGTTAAAAGGCGAACAAGAGAAGATTTACGATCTTCTTGAGCATAATAATATCCCATACATTCCCTTAAAAGGTGCTGTAATTAGGGCACTCTATTGTGAACCATGGCACAGAACAAGCTGCGATATCGATATTCTTGTTCCGGAAGAAAGATTAGAGGAAGCGGTTGCCGCATTTGAAACTGCGCTTTTCTATACTCGCGGAAAGCGCAGTCGGCATGATGTATCGCTGACGGCACCGAACGGTGTCCATCTGGAGTTGCATTTTGATATTGATGAAGAGCATGTGGATCGTTCAGAACTGTGGGCTGACGCACAGCCTATATCTTCGGAAAGCTACAGATACATATTGAGCGCAGAGATGGTGATTCTGACCCACATTTCACACATGGCAAAGCATTTTATAGGCGGCGGCTGTGGTTTGCGCCCTTTTCTCGATCTGTGGCTGATGAAAGAAAAACTTCCATATGACCGAACAAAATTGTGGCAGATGCTTGACAGCCATAGCTTAACCGAATTCGGCAGAGTAATCTTCGGCCTTGTTGATGTCTGGTTTGACGGGAAGACACCAAACGAAACTGAGCGGATGGCAGAAGCCTACATTTTACCTGCAGGTGTATATGGTAATCTGGATAATAAAATATCCGTCACACGCTCCGAGGGGAAGAGTAAGTTCTCTTATGCTGTCGAGCGGATATTCCCACCTCGTTCCTCCCTTAAAATAGGATATCCGGTTTTGAACAGCCAGCCGTGGCTTCTGCCCGTATGCTGGGTGCGCCGCTGGATTCGTCTGATTCGTGCTGGCAAGCTGAAACAGGTGAAAACCGAATATAACATCAACCGCCGCTTGAATATGGATGATTTGAATAATACCAGTACACTGCTGAAACAACTGGGACTGAAATCGTGAAAAGTTTGATGAAGAAGCAAACTATCCCAATAGCGGTTCTTTTTGTTGAAAATCTGGAACAAGGTCTTGATACGGTTATTGGTGATAAGGTGTCGGTTTGTCGGATGGTCAGCGTCAACGCATTTTTTGGTAAGGGGTCTGCTTGGAAAAACAAAACACATTGTATTGGATGAAGCTACAAGTGTATTGAATTACGAAAGTGAAAGTGCTGTTTGTCATACAATTCGCGCATTGAAAGGCAATACCACTATACTTATCATTGCTTACAGGCTTGCTACTATTCGTACCGTTAATTCTGCCATTGTACTGGAGGATGGACGAGTCGCAGAACAAGGTATTATGCAGGAGCTTATGAATAAGGCAGACGGTTATCTCAGTCGTATGCTCACGGCGGAATAATGAATCGAGGAATATATGGAACAGGATTACTTAATTGCCGGACTCCGGGTTCGGATGGACTCCTTTGGGCGAACTGTCAGCCAGGCCGAACCGTATGTAACGGAAACGGTCGGTGAGCCGGATATTATCGTCACCGGCCATCCGCAGAGTCTGAAAGAACAGCAGCCGCATCTCAGTCTGGATGACTGTGAATATTTGTGTACCGGCGGCAGCTTTTACCGACAACTCCTTTCTCACGGTGGATTGATGCTCCATGCATCCGCCGTTGTGATGGACGGATATGCCTATCTGTTTTCGGCACCGTGCGGAACAGGAAAGTCTACGCATACCGATATGTGGAAGCAGGCATTCGGTGAAGCCGTTATTATGCTCAACGATGATAAACCTGCACTGAAAAAAGAACAGGGGCGTTGGTATGCATACGGAACGCCGTGGAGCGGAAAAACGGCACAAAATGAAAATATGCGTATTCCGCTGGGTGGTATCTGTGTTTTGACTCGCGGAGAACAAAATGCGATAGAACCCTATGACGGTGCGGCGGCGATTTTCTCGCTATTAGATCAGACGGTCAGACCTCGGACGGCAAATGTCAGAGAAAAACTTCTTGAACTGCTCGATGATCTGATGTCGAGCGTTCCTATGTGGAGGCTCCGCTGTACGCCTGCAAAAGAAGCCGCACTGGTTTCACAGGCGGCAATGAGCAAAGAAGCAAATAAGAGGTTCGGAGGAAAATAACCATGAAATTAAAAGAAGGATTTGTTCTGCGTATTGTAGCCGGCCAAACCGTGGCTTTGCCTACTGGCGGTGTAACCAATCTTGATATGATGATCACCCTCAATGATACCGGAAAGTTTTTGTGGGAAAGGTTGGCTGTTGATGCTGAAAAGGACGAGTTAGTAGACGCTCTGTTGGCAGAGTACGATGTGGATCGTGAAAGAGCCGAGAAGACCGTGGACGCTTTTGTGGCACGTCTGAAGGAGTTTGACTTCCTTGCGTGATAATGCAATTCGGATGGAAGACTTGATGCCGCTTATTCATGAGCGGTTAGCGGAAGGCGAATCCGTTTGTTTTTCACCCCATGGGACAAGTATGCTTCCTATGCTGAAAGACGGACGGGATCAGGTGATTCTGTCACCATTGCCGGATAAACTCAAAAAATATGATCTTCCTCTATATCAGCGAGAGAACGGTCAGTATGTTCTCCACCGTATTGTCGAAATGAAGAATGACTACACTTGTATGGGGGACAATCAATTTGTTCCGGAACAGGGACTGCGTCACAATCAGATGATCGGAGTAGTGACGAGTTTTATATATAAGGGAAAAGAATATTCGACGGATTGTTTTCGGTATAAAGCTTATTGTCGATTCTGGTGTGCCGTGAGACCGGTCAGACATTTTTTTGTAAGAATTCACGGTGTTCTTGGACATATCAAAAGATGGATATGCGTAGTCGATAAAAGAAAATAAAATTTGCCTATTGATGTGGGTTTACGAAGAAGACACCCGGAAAGGAGCTGCATGATGGGGCCGGTTATTTGAACACAACCAGAAAGCTTATAACTCGGTTGTTGCTATGCTGAAGGCTCCCGGTAAAGCTGCAGTTATCCATCCAACGGGTATCGAAAAATCCTTTATCGGCTTTAAGCTGTGTGAAGAAAATCAGAACAAGACGATTTGCTGGATTTCTCCTTCGGAATATATATTTAGACGCAGATCGAGAATCTGAAGGCCGTATCTGCTGATATTCCGACGTATGTAGTACCGCTTCCCAAGCCCCAGCCAGTATAGATCAAAAAGACGTGGATGCTGTGTGGGAGGAAAACGATGCGCCTCCCGTGCAGGATCAGCCCGCTTTAGAGGAGATCCCCGCCGATTCAACAAAACAGACGGAGAGCGAAGAGGAAAAGCAGGCATAAAACCTGCTTTTTCGTTCTTTTGTGCTTGTGCAAGGCATATAAGAAAACATGGAGAATTTGCTCACTGGTGAAGGATTTTCCTTCCCGTTTTATTGACAAACGGGACAGGGTGTGATATAATAAGCGAAATCAGTTAGGCATGTGCAGAGAAAGGAAAGACTGCTTTTATGAAATGTCCCATCTGCGGTTTTGCGGACAGCAAAGTCATTGACTCCCGTCCGGTGGAGGAAAGCAATAGCATTCGCCGTCGCCGTGAATGCCTCAGCTGCCAGAAGAGATTTACAACGTATGAAATTATCGAGGCATTTCAGCCCGTAATCGTAAAAAAAGACGGCACGAAAGAGTATTTTGATAAAAACAAACTCCTGGGCGGCCTTCTCAAAGCATGCCAGAAGAGACCGGTCGATGCCGAGACGATCGCCGGTGAGATCGAAACGGAGATCATGAACTCTCTGCGCCGGGAGATTACGTCCAGCGAGATCGGTGAGCTTGCCATGCGCAAACTGAAAGCACGGGACGGAGTGGCATACGTGCGTTTTGCCTCGGTCTATCGCGAGTTCAAGGACGTGGAAACGTTCGTACAGGAACTCAAGGAGCTTGCCGAAGAAAAGAAGAACGAGAGTAAATAATTGTGTTCTCCTCTTGCAATTGTTCAAAAAATGTGTTATAATAACAAAGCCGTCGGATAACCGACGGTTTATACGGAGAGATATCGAAGTGGGGACGTTTGCGAGCGCTGCCGGTGGCAGATGAAGCGAGCAATAATGAGTGACAGAGGTCGAAATTTTGCGAAGCGAACAGCGAGCAGAAAATTTCGGGCACCCTGGCAGGACATAACGGGGCGCCCCGTTCGATGAAAATTGAATAGTCGTTATACTCCAAAACGGAGTTTAACATATATGGAGAGATATCGAAGTGGTCATAACGGGGCTGACTCGAAATCAGTTTGTGCGCAAGCACACGAGGGTTCGAATCCCTCTCTCTCCGCCAAACAGACCGCAGTTCTCACGAATTGCGGTCTTGATTTTACACTATAAACAGTTCGATAAATAAGAATTTGACGGACAATTATTGGAGTAAAAAAATGAGCATCTTATTAGCAATATTCCTGTCAATGCTCAAGATTGGCT
>JAZKXO010000057.1:0-38317 GCA_045611685.1 Eubacteriales bacterium
GCCGGTATTCATATTCGACGGTCGCGCCGATCCTGCACCAGTCGGGAATCGTAAGGGTCATCCTATCACACCTCCTCTCTCTTTTCTTCGTCCTTGTCGACCTGCTTCTTGCGTTCGGCTTCCTGTGCCTTCGCTTCGGCATAGCCGAGGAAGTACCCCATCTCGAATTCGTCGAGTTCGCCGACCGCTGCCAGCATCGCTTCGATGACCTTCTGTTCGTGTTCCTTCATTTTGTATACCTCTCGTTTTTATGATGATATGGATTGTAAATCCATATCGATGTTTATGCTTTGGATTGTGAGTCCATTATAGCACGGTTGTGGTGGTTTGTCAAGCCATTTCGAAATAAAATATTTTTAAATAATGGATTGACATTCCGCCATAAGCGTGCTATAATGTGAAAACGGAGGTGATATTATGGATTGGGAAACCAACGAAAGAATCACTCTGGTTCGTAAAGAACTGAAAATGTCTCAAACGGAGTTTGGCGAAAACATTGGGGTAGGTCGTGGAGTGATAAAAAACATTGACGATAAGAAGGTACAAGCAAAGCCCCTGCTGATTCAGCAGATTTGCAAGACCTACAACGTCAACGAGACATGGCTTACCACCGGCGAAGGCGAGATGTTCGTCAAACAGTCCCGGACCGACGAAATCGCCCAGTTCGTCGGCCGCACTCTCGCCGACAAGGAGGACACCTTCCAGAAACGGCTGATCGCAGCCCTCTCAAAGTTATCGGTCGAAGAGTGGGAAGTCCTCGAAAAACTCGCCAACGACCTCGCATCCCCGAAAGAAAAAGAGCAGGAATAAAAAAATCCTGCTCTTTTTCTGTTTTTATGTTGTATTTTGAGGAAATGTGGGATATAATGTAAAAAAACAAATACAATGATGGAGTATAAAATGTCTTCCAAAAATTCTGCATCGGCATTCTGTTTGGGTGTCGGTCTGCCGCTTCTTGGCATTGGCTTATATTTCGTAATATGGTCGGCTTTCAATCTACAATTTGACGAATATACCGCATTTGGTATTCTGATGATAATTATCGGCGCGGTTTTGCTTTTCGGCATAAAAATAAATCAGAAAAACGATAGTTTTATCTCCCCGTACTGCAGTATTCATTCAGACGTTGAGAGTGCCGGAAAATGCGCCGGATGCAGAAAATCGTTTTGCGCTGATTGCTTATCTGACGTGGGTCGTTTCAAGTATTGCCCTGATTGTTACGACGATGCGCTGGCAAAAGAACGTGATCGAATCAAAGAGGAAGAGGAGTTTGTCAGCAAAATCCCTCTCAAAAGTAAAACAATAGCTATCCTGTTATGTCTGTTTCTCTGGCCTTTCGGTCTGCATATGTTTTATCTCGGCTATTCCACGAAGGGCATTGCGCGGCTCGTGATTACGCTGCTTGCAGTCGGCAGCCTTATTGTTCCGCCGGGAATTGTTATACTTCCCGCAGTTTTGTTCCTGAAGGCGCTTCACGCGGTGTTTGACCTGTTTTCAATCGCAGGAGATATGCGCGACGCCTACGGTCGGAAGTTAGTCTGAATATAAAAAACACCGGATACCCTCTCCTATCGAGCGGTACCCGGTGATTTTTTTGTACGCATTCAGCGGATCGTAGAAACAGCCCCCGTGACAAAGTTATAAATCAGTACAACCATGCCGTAATTGGCTTTTTTCAGCATCAAAACGATCTCCTTAATCATTGCGTCCTTTGTCATAGCGGCTACCTCCTGTATTTTTTTGTACAATATTTCTGCCGGAGAAACATTGCATTTTGAGTCCGGATTCGGTACAATGGATTCAATTTATATTCCATTGATCTTTACGCACCAATTATACATCCTGCCGTCCCGGATCGCAATATCCATTTTTGCAAACTCCCCTTCCGTTTACGGCATCCGGTGCGTCCCGAAAGGAGCCAAAATTGGACGATATCAAAACCGAAAAAAAGCCGTGCATTCCCCCAACCTACGCGAGAATCTTTATGGATTATTGCCGCGAGGTACAGCGCGAGAAAAAACTTACCAACGAGACAATCCGCCGCGCGATCGACATCCCGAAGACTACCCATCGGCGAATCTGGAAAAACGATGATCCGCAGATGCACATGGACCTCGACGTAGCTGTCCACGCCAGTATCTTCCTCGACATTTCGCTGGATGAAGTCCTGCTGTCGAAAAGCGCATCCGCACCTCCCTCGCCGGTGATGGAAAATGTGGTGGATATGCTCGTGGAGCGCAAAGACACCATCAACGATCTGACCGCCGAACTGGACGGACTCCGGCAGAAACTGACCGCCTCGACCGAAGAAATCGAACGTCTCACCGCCGAACTCCGCGGAAAAAACGAAGAGATTGCCCGCATCCAGTCCGATTACATCGAATACATCAAAAAGATGAACGCAGATCTGAACGCCTGCCATCAGCAGATGCATGAGATCGAACGTATCCTGCGTAACCGGGACGAAGATGCACGATAAATCTGGATATATTATCCCATATATATCAAATCAACAAAAGGAGGAATTGCCTATGGCGAAAGCAAAGCGGCTGCCGTCCGGGAACTGGCGCGTGCAGTTGTTTACGGGCTACGACGAAAACGGAAAGAGAATCTACGAATCGTTTACAGCCCCAACCGAAGCGGAAGCAAATCTGCTCGCCAGTACCCGCAAAGTTGAATTGGAGAGAGGAATCCAGAAAGCCCGAACCCCTGCCGAACTGACCGTCGGAGAAGCAATCGACAACTACATCAACGACCGGGACGGCGTCCTGTCGGTGAAGACGATCCGCGAATACCGCGCCATGCGCCGGAACTACGCTCCCCGTCTGATGAAGCAGAAAATAAAAGGACTGACGGAAGTCTATCTCCAGCAACAGATTAATCTTGAGTCAAAACGCCTCTCCCCGAAAACCATCCGCAATCTGTGGGGACTCGTCCACTCTGCGATCAGAGCCGCCGTCCCCGGAATCCAGTACAACATCAAACTCCCTGCAAAAACCAAGTCCGAAATCCACATCCCCACGAACGAACAGCTGATACAGCTGTTTGAACTGTGCAAAGGCAAGCCCATCGAAATCCCTGTCCTGCTCGGCGCCACCTGTGGACTCCGCCGCGGAGAAATCGCCGCCCTCGACCTGTCAGCGGATGTGGACTACCAAAAAAACACGATCACCATCAGCAAAGCCGTTTCCAACGACTCCGACGGCGATTGGGTTACGAAAAGCCCGAAAGCATATTCATCCTACCGCACCGTCGATGCTCCGGCATGGGTCATCGACAAACTCCGCGAAGCGCGTGACACCGGATATCAGCCGATGAACCCCGGCGCGATCACCTCGGCATTCCGCCGCCGTGCCGAAAAACTCGGTCTGGAAATCCGCTTTCACGACCTCCGGCACTACTACGCAAGCTTGATGCTTTCTCTTGGTGTGCCGGATATGTACGCTATGCGCCGCATGGGCCATGCAACACCGAATATGCTAAAAAACGTATACCAGCACCTCATGGACGAAAAGGACAGGGAAGTGACCGACTCCATCAACAGGTATTTCAACGCTATGCAACACGATATGCAACACGAAGAATCCGATGATGACGAATAAATGAGAAAAATGCACCAATGCGTGAGAAAACGCGAGGTTTAAAATATAGACGAACGGGTTCGACTCCCGCCGTCTCCAGCTATGGTTTTGTGTGTATTGTGCATAAAATAGCGTTCCGAAATGTCTGCATTACCACAATAACCACAAAAAATCGCGCATTTCATCTCGTTTATTCCGCAAAATTTCCGCATATTCCGCATGGTTGCGGACGCTATGCAACGCAGAAATGCAACACGTATCACACAAAAAACCGAGGGAACCTGCCCTCGGTTTTTTCTTTTTACTTCTTGAACATCCCCTGCAGTACAAGGACTTCTTCCGCCGCCTCGATGTGTTCTTCATGCTTGTATTCCCACACAGCCAGCATCGCCGGCGGAGGTTCTCCCTTCTCGCGCCGGTAGCCGTCGATCACCTTTACTACCTCGGCGTGAAGCATATTCATATGCTTCATTTCCTCAAGCGATAGCGTGTAGAAAAGATTCGCCAGAGTAGGATTGCTTTCCTTTTCCTGCAGCGCACACTCCGCGTATTTTCGCGCGTCTCCGAGTTCCTCGTCGATCATTTTCACGAGTTTCTTAATGATCTTCATGACGTTCCTCCTTTTGCGTCTGCGCCGGAATCCCGGCAGGCGCTTTTTTGATGTAATTCTGCACAACCGCCTTACTGCCTTTTACAGCCGCATCCGCCATTTTATTTCCCATAGCTCTTCCTTCCGCGGTGAATGCGATGTATCCAATCGCTACACCGAGGAGCAGCTCAATTCCTCCGTGTGCCATATCTCACCTCAGCGGATTTTCTCGACGGTGATCACAAGATTGCTCTGCACACCATCGGTGTCCACCTCGAATTTCAGACGGGCATACGCTCCGGGAAGCGCTGTGTTCACGCGCACGTTTTTCTGGATCACATACGTTGCTTCCTGCGTTGCCGCAGTCGTTTCAAACTGAGACATCATGCCCGGTACTGCTGTTGCGCCGGCATACCCCGCTACGGTATTCAGGCCTGCCGCGGTTGCCGCAAATACCGCCTGTGCAAACACCTTGTAAATCCCCGGCTGAAGGAATACGATTTCGTTTGTGGCGGCATCATATCCCAGCATATTCGGGTTGGTATTGAAATCCACGCTTGCCGGAAGTGTATCACCGGCAGAAAGCGCTACTGTGCTTGTATTGATAAGCTGTAACATAATTTTACACCTCCCTTTGTATAAATAACGGGAGGACGGCGTATGCCATCCTCCCTACATTGTTCGGATGCCTTACCGCACCACTGCTTATGCAATTACCGTACCGCCGTAACCGTAAACTCCGGCCGGAACCATCTGCCCACCGCAGGTCGCTGCCACGCCGGAAAGCTGAGGCTTCGTAAGCATACGGCATTCGATGCCGTCCAGACGTCTGTTGAATTCGCAGCAACATTCCGCGAGACGTGCCGCGATAGCATCCGTCTGCTCCTTCGTGAAGATGTTGTTCTTCAGACTCTGGTTTTCCGCCTTGAGGTCGAAAATGGTTTCCTGCAGCCGCTGTTCGTAGATTCGGCTGTTCTGCGCCATGATCGCCTCCGTACCCGCCTGATTTGCCGCACGGGTTGCCGCACCCTGCTGTTCGATCAGATACTGGGTCTTTGCAGAATCGATAATGCCCTGACGTTCGACCTCGCAGTTCGAAACGCGGTCGCATCCGTGATCCCATCCACCGCGGTTGGCGTTCATACCGAAACCGCCGCCGAAAATCAGCCAGATCACAAGGATCACAAACAGAATTGGGAACCACCCCATACCAGTCATACTTTCATTCATAAATTCACACCCCTTTCGTATTTATTAAATTCACACGATCATTTCAACCGCGGGAATTTCTTCGTCGTGCCGCCGGAATTCTGCGGACCTGCCGTTCTCGCAGTTGGTGCGGGACTTCCACCGCCTCCCACGATTTTTTCCGCATCCGCTTTCAGCGCTTCAGGCGTGGTCCCCATCAGATTGCAGATCACTTTCGCCTGCGTTGTGGTACCATACCTGTTGTAGATGTTTTCAATCCACCCGCGGTCGATGCCGATTTTCGAAGCCGCCTGACTCACTCCGTCAAGCGTGTTTGGTACGCCGTTTAGGGCGTCCTGCGCCCTATTCACCGCCTGACCCAGATTCACGGCCGGAAACATCGTTCCGATCATTTGCAGGATCGCATTCATGTCCACGTTTTAGCCCCTCCATTTCCGATCTCAGCGCGGCTATCACACCTGCCATATCACACATTGTTTTCTGCATCTCGCGCATCATTTCCTCCGGTGTCTTCTCCGGCACGATCACACCAAGTTCGACAAGTTTGTTGTAATACTCTGTCGTTGTAGCCTCCAAAGTGGAGTAGGCTTCTGCCGTACGCCCGATCACCTTACGGTTTCCAAATACATCCGTCTGAACGATGCTGTCGCCGTCGATATAGCACGTAAGCAGATTCGACGCCGAGAAACCTTGGAATGCAAACGATTCGCCCATTGGACTCACCTCCATGTTTCAGAAAGAGGAATCCCCTCCCTGTGACTATATTCTATCACAGAAAGGGGATTTGAAACTGTCAACAAAATGCTATTATTCTGTCAGCATTCTGTCATTTTCATATACCTACGTATCGCTGCGCTATCATGTGCAGTACCTTCAACGCTTTCCGGTACCGCCGTCCTACCGTCTCTACGGACATATTCATCTCCGCGGCGATCTGAATCTGCAGCTGATGCTGGATATGTACCCTCCGCAGGATTTCCAAATCCCGCGGATCCAGCGCACATCTGCAGATCATCGCTTCGATTTTCTCGGGTTCTGCCAGCTCGGGGATTGTCTTGTGCTTTGCGTCGTGCAGGGGTTGCTCCATATATCAAGCCCCCTTTCGCGCTTATTTCCGAACGGAATCGTCGTCACCGGTGTCGCTGTGGAACCATACCTCGGACAGTTCCTTCGCGGCATCCACCTTCCCGGCACCGACCTCACGCGCAGCGTCTACAATGCCTTCGCCGAAAATGTAGGCAATCAGCCCGTATACCGCCGTTTTCAGTACCTCCGCAACTTCGGCTGTCATTTCCTCGCCGAAAACCGCAGAAACACACATCAGCACTACCGACAGCACCGCCGCCCACAGCTTGCGGCTGGACAGCTTCTGCTTCCAGTCGATTACCGCACCGCTCTTCAGCTTTGCCGCGTCTGCCTGTTCGATGATGTATTCCTCGACTTCTTCCGGCGTATTCTTTTTCGCCAGTTCTTCTGCGCTGATCTCAATCACTTCGTTTTCCTTGTAGTTCATAGTATCCTCCTAAATATCTCGTTTTTCAGCTTTGATCGCTTCCGTTGCGGACGCGATCCGCGCCACTTTTTCCTTTTTGCTGTTGTCAAAATACGCCCCCAGCACGATCGCAAGAGACGCCTGGACGAATCCGACGATCGCCGTGACATACGGCAGAGCACCCATGTACCCGCTGACGATTGCCATCTCAGCAATCGTCAGCCCGCGGTCTACCACATACCACGACAACGGAAACATCACCATCGAATACAACAGCGTGAGAATCTTCGAAAACTGTATGTACCATTTTCCGTTTCCCATATTAGCCTCCCTGCATCGCCTGATACATCCGGTATAAGAACACAAGCACCTGCTCTCTGGTGCATGGCTCTCTCAGCATCAGATTTCCGGTACCATCGCCGAAAATGATGCCGTTCGCAACCGCCCACTCGACCGCCTCGTGGGACCAATCCTGCGGTTCACTGTCGGTACGTTCATCCTTTTTCACTTCTTCTTTGTTCACGGTATATACTCCTTTCTCGTTCGGAATTCCGAGAATTTCCGCCGGATTCAGCGTGTCTCCGACGACCGACCAGCGCACCTCATAGTGCAAATGCGATCCTGTCGAGCGGCCGGTGCTGCCTTCCACGCCGATATCCTGTCCCGGTTCGATTCGTTCTCCTGCCACAACCCACCGCTCGGACAGATGACAGTAGTAATGTACCAGCCCGTCATCTCCAGCGATGCTGATATAATTTCCCCACTCGGATGTGGGGTTTGACTTGTCTGTCACCATACGGGATATCAGTACCGTCCCGCCGACCACCGCGCGGATCCGCTTGTCTCCGTCGCCGACAAGGTCAATTCCGTTGTGCGGCACTCCGGCCACTCCGGTGATCGGATCGGTTCGCCGTCCGTACGGGCTTACCAGCCGCACGGGCGTACCGGGTGTGTAGGGCAGTTTCATTTCACATTCCCCTCCGTCGGAAGTTCCATAACTTCGTCATACAGCCGCGTCGCCACATCATTCCCGCCGAGTGCATGATACGCCGTGTACGCGCGTTTCAAGGCTTCTTTCGCGTAGATCGGGCAGTGCTTACGCTCCATGTATTTGTCGTGATTCCGGATGATCTCCGCGCGAAGGAGGCACTGTACACCAGCCTCCAGCGCGGTCTGACGGCGGCGGTGCATCTTGATATACGTAATGATACCGGTAGCGCTACCGCCGAGGACAAACGGAATAGCCCATGCTATGATCTTGTCAGTCATTTTGTTTCTCCTGTTTTTTATAGTTGGTTGATACACAAAGGGGTTTTATTGCTGATTAGCGAAAATACCGATGCCGTCAGTTGCGTTTTCCGCAGTCATATACGCAAGCGCCATATTCCATGCAGAATTAAACGCTACCCAACCTTCCGTATAACCAGTATCACCGCTTGGGTTATACGGGAAATTTTCATTTTTTGGGGAACCATCGAGCATCCCAATACAGTATTGCAGATTACCCGCTCCACCTTGATATCGCTCAATCCATCCGAGTTTTGCCCCATCAAATTCTGTCGGAGCATTGTAGCAGTAATGTCTGCCCAACGGATTCCGCCCGTATGCATGGTCAATGTGTGCGACTGCAAGCTGTTTCAGCTTGCGCCGTATGGTTTCATCTTTGATGGCCCTTGCCATACCATAGTAGGCGGCAGTCATACCGACATATCCTGGGTTATTACACAGTCCAGAACCTTTGCTTTCCGTGTTTACCCACACAGTTGTATTTGCACCAGACAAATCGCCCTCAGAAGCATATTGAGTATAGTCCCACATATTGTTACTGCGAGATATTAGCACCTTTGCGACACTTAATATCTTTTCGTACGTACCGGACGGGCAAAGGTCAGGATACATTTCATAAGCGTAAGACAGTGCATGGAAAGTGATATATTCGTTCATACGCTGTCCCTTTGTGCTTGCCGGGTCTGATAAATCAACATCATTTACTAACCAAACAAGGTTATTATATGCCGCATTAAAGTAATCCTGCGCGTTTTCCAGTCCTTCTCGCCGTGCGACTTCCCACATCATGAGATTAGGTACGATGGCATACCCCGGAGGACACGCCCCCTTCGCAGTGCCTATCGCAGACTGGGTTGTAAACAGATTGTGATTTATTGATACGTCATACCATGCTTTGTTGCACGTTGTAACAGACCATTGTTCTGTTGTAAGATTTAGGATTTTTGTGTAAAAATCATCGGATACATAATTTTGGATGTATGGATACAAGTACAAAAAATACGCAAGTTGCCCTTTGATAAGTGCATGGAGTTTTACACCGTCATTCACACACCAATCCCAATACCTCTGCGCTCCAAACTTGAGCAGCCAGATAATATTAGGTTCGGTCTGTGTGCGTAGTTCTGTGTATTCACACTCTGCAATTTTGTACACGTCATATGGTTGTGCGTTGTAATACGCCGGGTCTGACATATACATCATTGCGAGAGCGTTCAACTCAAACGAAAACTGGTGAGAATCACGCCACCCATACCCGGTGCTTGAACCAACATCGAAAGTGTCCTGTCGGCTCATTTCCATGAATTTCACCGCCAGCGGTGCGGATACATCAAACATCCGATTTTTGGCTATCTTGAATGCGTAGGATTTCATTCCGTTGCACTCAAGATAGTATTCCCCGGATGTGCGGTATAGGGAGAAGTCTGCAATCTGATTTCGCACATTCCCTTTGAACACGGTCGCATCGTCAGAAACTCGTTTAAGAAAAAACGGTGTGTTTCTGCTTGCGTTGACGATTGTTGCCCTTTTGGTTTTGTCGGTATCATATCCGCACTGGTTGATATGCAACGCCTGCGTTTTTACTTGGTTGTTGTTATCCCACTCAGAGTAGCCAATAATCACTTTTCGCATATTACATTCTCCCTGCTTCACATACTGAACAGACAAGATCCCGAGCCGCTAACACGGTAATAAACCGCATTGTCCGGGATGTCCATTACCGTAACCCCAATTTTATCGCCACCAGCATAATCACGACTGATAAAACTCTTATGGCTGTCATAAAATGCCAGTCTAATCGTGTTATCAGTCGCACTGTTTGCGCCACAAATTACGCACAACGGGTCAGAAGTGTTAATCGCAATATAGTCAGAAACACTACTATTTCCAGCCTGTTCATCACCATTAATGTCAATGTAATACCCATTTTTGGTCAGAATGTCCGTGGGAAGCTTACGCAGAGTCATAACTGCATCGACATCTTCAGCGGTAGCATTTGTTTTCCACCACATGACCTTTGTACTTGTTGCGCCCTCGGTGGATATCATAGCCACTGTTGCCTCCCCGTTCGCACTATTGCGCGTCATGAACGTTCCGTCTGCATCATACAATGCCGCTCGGACTGTATTTATCATAATAGCCTCGTTTGCCTTGAGCAAAATAAGACCATCCCTTGCAGGAATCATTTCGTCGACATAATAGCCGGTAGATGTTGCGATTGTGCCATCTTCACCAATAATGCCGCTTTTTACATTTTCAGCCGCAAACGTATAAATGGAAGTGGTTCCCTCCACCTCGCCAAGAATAGCAGTTGCTGTGATAACAACATCGCCAGTAACAGCCGCAATATTCACAACGCCGTTGATATATACTGTTTCTGTGACATCCGTGCCACCCATGTACACCACCACAGAATCAATTTCATAGTTTGTGAACGGTGTCAATGTTGCGGTGTATGCGGAATTTGCAGAAACGAATTCCGAAGAATTGTCGGTGGTTACGTTGGTCAGATTATTAGTAACGCTGTATGTGGTTTCATCGGTGTTTCCATCACCAGAGGTTGCACCATCAATCAGATAAGCGGTATCATCGTCTTTGACTAACAGCGCATCATATTCCGCTTGCGTACCCGCCCAAATTTTCAGCACTCCGCCACCGTTCTGATTGATAACGCCGCTTGTTCCGAGTTCTTTTAAATCAGCAATCTCTTTCGAAACCTCACCGAGCTTATCCCCGACCACCTTCGCGTCAGCGGCTTTACCTGCCTGTGTCAGCGTGCTGTCGATTTCGACCGACGTACCGCCGCCACCTTCGGGAACGTCCACCATCCCCGCCGCAATTTCCGCGATTTCGGTTTTGTCAGCGTCAGTCAGTACATAATCATTCCCCGGTGCGCCCGGATCACCGTCCGTGCCATCCATCACATCCACGGTTTTTGTGCCGTTTTTGTCGGTGATCGTGATCCGGTGTCCGCCGGCGATTTCCGATACCGCCACTGTCGGAGATGTTCCCGGCGTACCGTCAAACTCGCCCGACTCCTTCGCCTGACGGAGGGCGTCTTCTACCGCATCGCCCAGCGCATCCGCGTTGAGCTTCTTCTTCAGCGCATCCCCGACCGCCTTTGCATCCGCCGCATACCCCGGCTTCGTCAGAGTATCGTCGATCTGCGCCTGTTGTCCGCCGGAGCCGCCGCCGTTCTGCTCGACGTCCTCCAGCCGCGCCAGAATCTGCTCCGTCACACTCGCCGGAATCTCCGGGAACGGTTCCCCGTCAAGCGTACCCGTCGGCGCGACGTATATCACAGCTTCGTCAGTTGTGATTCGTTCAATCACTTGGCCGTTTTCATACCTGTTTCCATGCAAATATACCCTCCATTTCCCAGCGGTCAAATTCAGGTGATCCTCTTTTTGGACACCATCTTCGGACAGACGGATATCATATACCCTCTCAATATTTGCAAAATGCACCCATTTTTCGAGTCCGTCCCAGTCATTGGTTTTGAAGGAAAACTTCATTTCAAGATAGTCGATCGTATCTGCAACGACATGGGTATTTACCAGCGTCAAACGCTGACTGAAAATATCTCCGTATATCAAAAAATTACTCCTTTCTGTTTTTTGATTTTGTTGCTCTATATTCTTTTTTGGAGAGGTAAGCAGAGTTTATTTTCTGTTCCGGGACTTTCGTGACACACTATTCCTCCTTCAGTTCCACAATTCCGCAGAGCATCTGCAGATCGTTGTACGACAGCCGCACGGTTCCCGCGTTCTCCGCCGACAGCTCCATCGGAAGACCGAGCTTTTCCGCATCCACATCCGCGTCGATCTCTCCGAGTTCGTCCATCTCCGCCGCGAATTTCTCCGCGTGTTCCGGAAGAACGACGATCTCCCCGTCCTGCTCCGCGCCGTATTTCCGGAAAAGTTCGTTCCGCTGTTCCATGAAGAAGCGGATGTCCCCTTCGAGCGTCCGCAGGATCCGGGACAGCCGGTACAGTTCCGGAAGCGGCAGATCCTGTCCGGCAAGTTTTGTCAGCGCGGGATAAGCATTGTATAAATCTTTGAGTTTCATGTTTTTCCTTTCTTCTCATCCGATCAGACCGTATTTTTTCAGAGCCGTGATGAGCGTTTCCACCGTCGCGGACGACGATACCGTCTGACGGACGACCGGTGTGGTTCCGAAAAATCCGAGTTTCGACGATGTACTGCTTCCGAGACTGACGGTATTGGAGCCGAGATAGGCGTAGTGCCAGTAGTAAGACGATGTACCGAGGTAGCACGGATAGGTAGTATTCGTACTGTTCGGGCGCAGTTCTCGGGATGTATTCGCAAAAATATAGTAATTTGCATTCCCTCCAAGGTAAATCTGCTGTGCGTATATATTCGAAACCGGATAGGCCGACGATCCGATATCAAAATACGATGTGGTTTTCGCGCTCGGAATGATCCCGGCTGCGTTGATCTTCCAGAAATACGTGCTCGTCGTGCCGACATACAGCGTCTGGAACGGAAAGGCGGTACTTCCGAGGTCGTATCCCGTGGATGCCGGACGGAAAACGCCGCCGCTGGTCAGATCGATGTAATACACCGTCGACCCTTCTCCGTAGATGCGGCTGACGTTTGACGATGCCGGAGGAGCCGTCCAGAGTGCGCCGGATGTATCCACCCCGACCGCCTGCGTCATTGCCGTCGTTTTCGCGGTCGGCTTTACACCGCCGAGTGTGGTCGAGGATGCCGTCGGCAGAGTATACGACGTATTCTGCGCCGGTGCCGTCCAGAGTGCGCCCGACGCATCCACCCCGACCGCCTGCGTCATCTCCGACGTTTTTGCGGTCGGCTTCACGCCGCCGAGCGTGGTCGGGGATGCCGTCGGCAGGGTGTACGCGGATGCCGGTTTTGTATACAGCTTTCCGTCTGCATCCACGCCGACCGGCTGGGTCATTTCGGACGTTTTCGCCGTCGGGCCGCCCGGCTTCCCGACTTTGCAGATGACCGTATACGTCCCGCTTTCCCGGCAGACAAGTACGCGGTCGCCGACGCGGAAATTCACGGCAGTATTGCAGGTGTATTCCTTCGCAGTCCCGTCCGTGCCGCCGTCGATCCGGATGGAGATCCCCGATGTGCCGACCGAAGAAACCGTGGCGAAGGCGTGCCGGCGTTCGTTCACGAGCTTTTTGATCTCGTTTGCGAGTTCGGTGAATGGATTGGTGCTCATACGATAATTCTTGCCCCCGTGTGCTTCATTTCGCCCGACGCGCCGAGCGTGATCTCATACCCTGTTTCCCGATAAACGCCCGTCACGCCGCCTATGTCTACGAGAACCGTGTCATAGGTGCTGTGCGTCGGAACGATCGCGGTCACAAACTCGATGACCTCGTTTGTCTGATGCGATTTCGCCTTGAGATTGTCCGCGTACCGCTGCAGCTCTTCCCGGGACGGCGTATTGTCCACGTATTCGATCACCGGCACGCGCCGGCCGAGGTTCACGGTGCTGTACGGGGAAGATGCGCTGTCGTTCACGGATTCCGCGCGGAGCGTTTCATCAAGTTCGGGATGGTCGCAGATGACGATGAAGACGTTCGCCTTCCCGTAATAATCGCCGGTGACGGTGTAATTTTCCTTGATGATGCTGTCCCGGCCCGCCGTATAGATGTGCGTGATGCTGTCGAGCGACGGCGCGGTGTAGGCACTCGCCCGGATCTGCCCGGACACCGTGACCCAGAGGTCGTTGTAATTCATCTCCCGCAGAAGACCGTTGATGATCGACAGATATTCCGTCCCGATCTCCCAGTCCTCCCGGTCGGTCGAAAGCGTCAGAGAAGACGGATCGACCGCATAGTTCGTGAATCCGGCGTCCGCCAGAAGTTCCTGCACGATCGCCGTATACGCCGTCCCCTTCGGATAAAACAGGCGGTTTTCGATCTTGCACTGCTTCAGAATGTACAGAAGCGAATACGCTTCGATGTCTGCCAGTGCCAGACCATCGACCCGCCGCGGCGTTTCGGTCGTCACGCAGAAGATCCCGAGCGGATACGCGGTGCCGTTCAGCTCCATCGTCACATGGAGCCGGTCGGAAAGGAAGTTCACCCCGGAATACGCAAAAAACGTACCCTTCAGCGAGGTTTTCAGCTCGGAATCCGTGTCCTGCGTCAGAACGGGATCGCTGTACGCTTCGATGGTCTTCAGCGGAGCATTCCCGCGCCAGACTTCGTAAATCATGCGGATCGTGTTGCAATCACGGTACATAATCCACCTCTTCCTCCTCACGGTAAATTTCCCGGACGGAAAACGCGGCGGTCGTCAGCCTTGCTTCCGTGATCTGCAGGTCGTTCAGGATACCGTAGATCACGCTTCCGCGGGTGGTCTTCAGCAGCACCGGACGTCCGGCAAGGGTCTGCAGGAATTCCGCTTCCGCCCGGTTCCGGAAGATGTACAGAAACTGCTTTGTCCGCTCGGTCTGACCGCCGGAAACCGCGACCGGCTTCGTCCGTCCGCTGAAATAGTGATAACTGACGTTCTCCGAGCGTGCGTCCGTCTGCGATTTCGGCGACGGCGTGAATTTCAGCGGCTTGTACGTATAGCCGTCGTCGGAGCTGATCCGGTCAGCCGTGAGACGGAGCGTGAAGGAAACCGGCGCAGACGCGAGGTAATGCCCGTTTTTCACGGCGTACACCGTATACACCGCCGGCCCGCAGGAAAAGCGGTCGACGAAGGACGTTCCCGCGGTCACGGCGATCAGAACGCCGTCCCGGAAAAGCGCGAAATTGTCCGGTGTACCGACGGTGCTTTCCCACGTGATCCGGACATTTCCGCCGAAAACTTCCGCAGACGCCGTCACGGTTCCGGACAGAGCGGTATTGGAAACGGTGACGTAAGTTTCCTCCGTCCAGTCCGACCATTCGCCGGCCGCCGTCGAGGTGCGTACGCTGACCGCGTAGGTACCGTCGGGGAAGATCTTCGGAACCGTGAATTCCGATGCACCGCCGATCCGGACGCCGCTGTCGTAATCACCGAAACGCACCTGAAATGCCGCCTGTGCGGTGCTTGTCCACGAAACGGTCGGGACGGGCTTTCCGTCGCAGGTGACAGACGATGCGGTCGGCGCATATTTCACGGTATACTCGACCGTCGTGCCGGACGTCCATACGGCATCGGAATCCGCGAAGTGATCCGCCGCGGCTTCGGGCATCACGGACAGCGTCAGCCGGACTTTCCCGACCGAAAGCGTACCGGCGGGGATCGTGTACGACGAAACGGTTCCGTTTTCCGCACTTCGGACAGCCTTTCTGCAGATCACCGTGACCACACCGGTCGACAGGTCGGTCGCCGTGATGCCGATATAATGCTGTGCGGCGGCGAATTCCTGTGTGTACGTCCATGAAATCACGCTGT
The DNA here is from genome assembly GCA_045611685.1 of Eubacteriales bacterium. Taxonomy (GTDB): domain Bacteria; phylum Bacillota; class Clostridia; order Oscillospirales; family CAG-272; genus SIG701. Next base: position 15,547 of record JAZKXO010000057.1, read on the forward strand.
CGCGGTTGGCGACCAGTACGGACGCCTGCGACGGCGTGACGGCGGACGCCGTGCCGGGAGACGCGGGGTTCTGCACATCGTAACGGAGCATCGGTGAAGAAGCTGTGATCTGAACTGCGTTCGCAAAGGTTTTTTCACCGTTCGCGGTGATGTCCGTATAGTCGGAAATGTCTTCAATTCTCGCTTCGTATACCGGAACGAGCGCGATCCCGTAGGCAAGTGCGTTTTTGAGCTGTGTTTCTGTGAGAGACACCGTGACGGCGGATGAACCGACAACTGTTTTCACTGCGGGAAGTCCGGTCATCGTCTGAAATGCGGACGAAGCGGACGAAGAAAGCGCGGAGGTCAGAACACAGACCTTCAGCGAGACTGACGCACTGCGAGACCAGGCAAAGGAGATCTGATGGTGCCTGAATTCCGCGGCGGATGCCGGAACAGGTATTTCCAGCGTTCCCGCAAACTTCACAACTGTGATCCACGTATACGCCCAGCGATTCCTCACCCATTCTCCGCTTGAATGTGCCCAGCGGGAATATCCATAGGAAACGCCTGCATCCCCTGTGGTCTGTTTCGGATAGGAAGTATACTCGGTTTCGTTTTCGGTCGAAATGATGGAACTGTCCCGGTGGTACAGGCTTTTTTTATAATCTGTGATTTCAGATGTTTTCAGTTCCAGCGTTTTATAGCTCATTCACTCACCCCATTCTCAGGCTCTGGCGTGCGGACTGCGCCATCTTCACGATATCATTGAATTCCCGCACGGAGGAAGCGTTGATGCTGATGTTCCACACGTTCGGGCCGCCGCCCATGCCGTCGGGGATCTCCCCGTTCGGGTACACCTTCGAGCCGCGCGGAAGATCGACGATCTCCGGCCCGCGTTCGCCGACGACGGCGTATCCGCCGGGATGGTTGTACGTCCCGGTCGCGTAGCCTTTAGCTGAATATCCTCCGAATAAGACTTTCACGTCTTCCCATGCTCCGGCTATAAGTTCTCCGAAGTTTTTGAACGGTAATTCAAAGGTTGTCAACGCTTTTCCGATATCCTTTAAGCCTTGAACGAAATCTGGAATCATGTTTCTTCTTACCGCAGACAATGTGGTTCCAAAAACATCGGTTTTGCGCTTGGCTTCATCGAGGCTTGCCACGGTTTCGTTGCTCATTACAAGCCCAAGATCATGGGCTTCCTGCATATACTTACGCATCACATCAGCCCCCGCATCAAATATCGGGTTCAGTTGTCTCGCTTCTTCGCCGATCAATGCAACCGCCGCGGAAAGTCTTGCCGCCGGATCCTCCGTTTCGTTCAATGAGTCAACGATATCATAGAAAATATCGATTATAGGCCGGACTTTCCCTGTATCATCAGTAATGTTTACGCCAAGACGGTTAAACGCTTCGATAGCGGCGTCCGTATTCTTGCGGAGATCCTCTATAGAAGCTTCGTATTCTTCATTGATTTTCTTCAGATTTTCCGCATATTTGCGTTCATACTCCGCAATTGCTTCTTCCAGTTCCGCAAGTGTTTCATATTCCTCGCCTTTCGGCTGATTGGCAAGGTAATCGTTTAATAACTCCTGCTTTTTCTGCGCCGCCTCCTGCTTCAGACGTTCCGTTTCGGAATAATAATCTTCCACGACGTCCTTTGCTTCTGTGGCTTTCAGAGTGATTTCATTCAGAGCATCATCAATTGCGTCCATCTCAACGCCTAAATTGGATGCTGCATATTCCAGCGCCTGATACGTTTCGGCGTCAAGTCCCATTTTTTGAGATTTGTTGGTAAGTTCATCGGCCCAACTCAAAGTTTCTTTTGTAACATCCGCGACTTTGTCGGCAACTCCCAGCAACATACTTATCACTCCGCCGACCGCAAGAGAGACGTCGTCAAATCCGCTTACTATGTTTTTGATTCCGTCCGGGATTTCAACGCCGCTGATATCCGATATTTTTTCAAGCATATCATACAAAGCGTTTCCGCCTTCATCAGCAACATCCTTCAAGGCGTCGTTGTTTTTGTCCATCTGGACTTTCATGTCTGCCAGCTCGTCGTTGGCTTTATCGATTTTTTGCTGGAATTCTTCCACTTCATCGGAATTTTTTCCGTAAAGATTTTCAGCGTTTTTCAGTTCACGATTCAGCGTTTCAATAATCCGCTGCTGTTTGTTCATCTGATCGCTCAGAAGCTCGTTCTGTTCTTTCAGAATTTTCTGCTTTTCACGGAGTTCTTTACTGCTTCCTCCCATTGATTCGTACTGTGTTTCAAGTTTCTCAAACTGCAGTCTTTGCTCATCCGCTCCGGCACTCAGTTCGGCGATGTAATCATCCAGACGTCTGAGATTTTCCTCATACTCTTCCAATCCATTCCGATACTGCTCCATGCTCTCCCATGCGGAATCCATTTCAGTTTGATTTTCCTGCATAGCATTGGACATTTTTGCGAGTTCCAATCTCGCGGCGGACAGTTGGGACTCAAGATTCGTCAGAGCAGCAGTACCGGTATCGGTTGTCTGTGCCATTTCCGCATATTGAGCTTCCAGCAAGCGAACTTTTTCTGCCTGATTTTCATATGCGGTTTCAAGGACTTTTTGTTTGGAAGCCATAGCTTCCAGACTGTTGTCGTTCAGTCGATGCTGTTCTTCAACCAGTTTTAGTTCAGCGCGATTGTTCTTTAAGGCTGCATCGATTGCACTCAGGGCTTTTTTGAAATCCTGTTCGCCCTGGACCACCATTTTTATACCTGCATCAGCCATTATTCATCACCCTCTCCGTCATCTCCGAAGTCTTCCGGCATCCCTGATGATGTTCCTGCACGTTTCGATGTCAGTTCCATCATATCATTTAATTCCGCAGTAATCTGCGCTACTGTACGGAATCCTGCCTCTGTGTGTGTGTAGTTCAGATTCCGGACAGCAAGATTAAATAAGCGCGGAGATATCATCGGCGGGGCTTGTGCAGTATCCCCGTTTCCGTTGTCAATCTGCCATGTGTCCCCGCCGGTATTTCCGCGCTTTATACGTTTTTTGATTCAAAGCTTTCTGCGAAGCACGCAACCACTGCCGACATTGCCGGTATACGATCCGATACCATCATATGCGCTCCTACAAAATTTTCGGTAACGCGCTCCGGACTCCCGACAAAATTGAAATGTTCGTTTATCATTGCAGTAACCAAAAATTTCAAGACGTTCGCGGACCCGCTTTTTCGTTTTGCTTCTTCAATGGAACCGAGTTTTTCTTCGACCTGTTCTACGACATTCATATCACAACGCAGGATATATTCCTTGCCGCCAATTGTTACGGTGTGCATATTGTTTCTCCTTTACGCCGTCGGTTTGAGTTCTTTGTCCAGCCATGCGACTGCTTCTTCGAGTTTATCCTTCCACTCGGAGCGCTTACGCCATTCGCCATCCTTGTTGCGCATGATTTCCGCCGTGAGAGTCGTGTTTTTGAAAACAATCGATTCTCCCTTGGTTTCGTAATCATCTGTCGGAAGATCGAACATGATTTTCGTATAGATCTGCGCACGGTAGGATGCCCTATTGCCTTTAAAACGCCTGACAATAAACCCGAAACGCAGAAACGCCGCGGTGTCGGTATCTTTATTCGTGATATCTCCGGTTTCCGGGTCAACATTTGCACCAGAGACATCCGCGTCAACGGCGTTGTCAAGTTCGTCTACGACAATGGTCATCGATCCGGAAATGAACTCGTTGATCTGTTCTGCCACACCGTCATCCGCATACAACTTCTGTTTTGCCGTGTTCAAAGATGAATTCAATGAAATTCCTTTTGCAAATGTTTTTACTGCGCCGTAGGTTTCAGTATCGTTCCCCGATTCGTCCGTCGACGTCGTAATAACACAGTATTTCGGTTTCTGAAATCCGATGTATGCCATAAATCCTCCTATTTGTGATTATTGCTTTCTGATATAAGCTTTTGATATTCGCTTTCTGCTACGGATATCATAGCACGTTCTGCCTGTTTTCGTGTTTTTTTAACTGCCGGCGCGGCGAAAGGCGTTTTTTCGCGCCAGTATTCAAATGTATTTTGCGGTTTTTTTTTGAGCTTGAATTTTTTTCCGGTTTTACTGATACCGTATTCGTATCGTCCTCCAATGACCGCACCGCTTTCAAAGGATCGCGCAATCAACTGAAAAGGTACCTGACGTACATAAGATTTATATTGTACTGTCTGATATCCGTCAAATCCCAAATGGACATTAAAGTCCATGTTTTTGTCCTGCTGCATCGGCGATATCCCAAAAGCATCAACGAGCTCGCCGGTAGCTTTCGGCGACAAGATCCCCCTGAGGTTCATTTTCATCTGGTCTGCGACAATGTCCGCGCCAGCCTTCAAAACTTTTTGGGAAACATCCGGAAAACGCCGTTTGAGCTCGTTCAGTGTCCATGAAAAAGATTTATCATCGATAAAAATTGCACGTGCCACAGGGAACCTCCCATGTCAGACTATATACAATCTGGCTGGTGGATTCGTCATATCCGATTCCGTCGATGCTCCACGATATTTCATTTTCCGTCAGAGATTGACAAATATCGTCAAATACAACATCATACTCTTCGGTGGTGTAATAATACAACTCTCCCGTCACGACAATTTCATGTGTCTGATCGTCAGCGTTTACGCCTCGGGATGCACCGGTTTCACCCCACACAACATACCTGTCGATGATTGGTTGACCACTTTCATCTCTCTCAGGCGCTTTGTAGTGATACACATGATCGATAATCATTAATAAGGCATTACGCACGTCGGTTATTGCCATATTTTTCTCCTATTCTGGTCAGAGTGATATCTAACACATCATCTCCGGCCTCTTCGTCTCTTAGATGCTGTACAGCTTTAATGCGGTAATAAAGGCCATCTTTGAGACGGCAGATATCATCCGCATAAATAGCGATATCTTCCGGCGGCTCCAAAATTCGTATCAGTTCATCAACCTGTACATTTGCCTGTTTTGCGATGTACATCCGGTTATATCCTACAACGCGTGTGCCATACCACGCATTGTAGGATTCAACCAGATTTTGTCCCGGCATATTTCCGGTGCCGGCTTTGGTTTTCTCATGAAAGAAATGGACTATTCCTTCGTCAAGTATCATGATCGTGCGGCTCCCTCAGAAAACGATTTTTCTTTTTTTCTTTCAACCATTTGGGCTCTGCCTCGTTTTTGTCTCGATTGGAGTAATCCCAGCAAACCTGATCGCACACAAGCATCATATCTCCTGCTGTGGGCTTGACATGAATGCCTTCCCCATCAAAAGTTTCGACGGCTGCCGCGATCCTGTCGCGGAAATAATCATCAAGCCGGCTGTCATTGGTACGTCCGAGCCGTGATTTTACCATAGGCAAAATCAATTCTTTCATGATTTACCTCCGCAACTTATCCCTGATCAGAATTTGCGGTATCTGCGGCAAATTCAAGGGACGTTTTGGGACCGGCAGTATTCAGTGAGAAGAGAGCGAAACCTTCACCGGAATACGGGAAACCGTCCCAACGAGAGGTTGCCATGAATACGGTTTCGTCTTCCAGTGCTCTGATTTCGTTGAGACGACGCATCTGGATTCCACGACGTTTTACTACCTTGTACTGGCTGCCGTGACCGCCGCAGATGTCACCGTCCGGGATAAAGTCAAGCAGTTCGATTTTACCGCCGATTACAGGCATTTCCATGGATGCACCGGAAACAATTGCACCGGCAGCGTTGAAACTCAGAAGTTCGCTCTGAAGATTCATGAAAGTGGATTCTTTCATTGCCCAGAACTTGCTACCGGAAGTTGCGTTGTAAGTCGGAGTTGCTTTGCCGAGAACTTCAATCAGTTCCTTGAACAGTGCAATTCCGGTCACACTTTCGGCGGACCGTTTGCCAATGTGAGTTTTTGAAATATCCTTAAATGCCGGCATCTTATCCTGCCACCATGCCGGCTGCTCTTCGGCCGCCAGACGGGTGACAAATCCTACGGGAATATTGCTTCCCTTGCCCTTGCCGTATACCAGCGCTTTATCCAAACCGTAACCAGACGACTGTCCCAGTGCCTCAATGATAGTTGCTGCGAGGTCTTCGTCAGAGTCTTCAAGATGCGGATTTTTGATGGAAATATATGCCCCAAGCTTGGATCCGAATGTCTTGAGCTGAGACACGGACAGATTAATTTCATTGATACTGCCTACGGTATCAGTCCATACCGCCTCCGGGATTGCGGCAAGAATATTCATGATTCCGTCTCCCTGAAGTTCCGTGACATTCATGTGCTTCAGGAGCTTGGAGTTTCTGTCGATAGATTCGCGTACCATCGGCATCATCAGCGTAGGAATAGTATAGGCCACATTCGTGACACCTCTCTGTGCCGTGGGATTCTGGCTTCTTACGTTGCCAAGGAAGTTTCTTACTTCGTCGTTCGTAATGATCTCACGAACTCTGCTTCTGATATCAGACATATTTGCGTGTCCCCTTTCTGTATTTGCGACGATACCGGACTGCTGAGGATTACCGGACGGCGTTGTGGTAGGCTTGTTTGCTCTCTTGTTGATTTCTTCGAGTTCTTCTTCAAGCGCAGTAATCTTGCCTCTCAGGTCGTTCTGACGCGTATCGTTTGCTTCTTCGTCGGTGCGAATAGCAATGTTTTCTTCCTCCACTTCATTCGCTTCTGCTTCAAAAGCAGCGCGTTCTTCTTCGGAGGAGTTTTCATTGAGTTCAGTGAAAGCAGCTTCGGCACGCTGTTCGCGTACTCTCCATGCTTCGCGGCGTTCGTTGATTTTCGTGCGTTCACTCTCGGCAGCAGCTAAGTCTGAGCGAAGCTGCGCCAGATTCCGGGTGATAATAAGCTGTCTCAGTGCCATTTTTCGATCCTTTCCTGCATTTCTTCTTTCCAACGGCGGAATCCGTCTTCGGATTTTCTTGCTCTTGCACCTACGTCCGTTTCTTCATACGCGGGGAAGGTGCAGACGGAGAATTCCAGAATATCAAATTCCGTGATGGTATAATGACGGTTTCCCGTTTTCGCATCTACGGTGCGTTCTTCGGAGACGATATAACCACCAAACGATGCCTGATTGATGTCCCCTCTCAGGGTACGAGCATACACGTTCATTGCGTCAGAATCATTTTCATTCACTTCGCAGCGAACATATACACCATGATCGTCGATAGATATCGTCGCGGTCTGAGCTTTGTTCCGGCCAAGCACAATTGTGGAATTGTGGTTGCATAATACCCGAATATCATTGTCCAGATATTTATCGAAAGCATTCCTGTGCACGCTTTCTGTTATGCCCCAGCCCATATCATAGATCGCACCAAATACGACGAAATAACCTTCGATGTATTTTTTGTTGTCTGTTTCCGCAGCCCTGAATTTACACTCTCGGGTGCGGATGAATTTTTTATCCATTGTCTCCTCCTTTCAGTTTATTCTGTTCGCCCAACTTATCGGCCGGGATGTAATTTTCGAGCGCAAGCAGTTCGTCCATTTCCGGATCCGGAGAAAGACCGATCCAGTCACGCCATTCGTTTCTGCGCAATGCCATTCGGTCTACCAGCTCCTTGCCGGCAGTAATGAGATCGTCAAGCTTGTAGTTATATAGCGATCTGGGGTTCAACTGATAGTGCCATAACGGGTTGAACAATGTCTTTCGTGTAAGTTCCTGCTCGATGTACATTGCCATTCCGCGAACCGGTTGATTTACGAAATAGTTGTACTCAGCATCGTCATATTTCCCCACACCTACTGTAAACGCAGGGACATTGAGCAAACGCGCGATCTTTGTGCGATCAAGTTCTACGTTTTCTTTTATCGCAAGATCTTGCATGGTTAATGGTTTAACCTGTGTAACATCGACCATATCAGCCGGAATGATCCAGGGCTCTCCCGACTCCTGTGAAGAAACATATCGCTTTACAAGCTTTTTTCTGCCGTCAGGCGTTGAAAATTCATCTGCCATCCCATCGATTTTGACGACAAGAGACGGTGCAGGGGATTCCAGCAGTTTGTTTTTTGTGTGATCTGCTCTGACAATGCTACGTACTACTTTGTTCAGCGGAAGTTTCCATCCGCATCCTAACCAAGGACGTTCAGCGTCTGGCATCATAGCAAAATGCAGGACCTCTTCCGGGGCCAGCGTAACATTTCCGTATCGGATTCTATAGCTGGTTTCGGTTTCTTCGAAACTCAGCAGAGACGGCTTCAGCGGTTTCAGGTTTTTGAGATATCCGGTACCTTCGTATTCCGGATATACGACACAATTCCCATCTCCCACCGTCATCATCACTTTTACGATCCAATACACAAACTGTTTTCGTCCCATGTTTTCGCATGGATTAACGTCGATTTTCCGTGACAGTTCATTCTTCACTCTGTTGTCACCGTGTTCGGTGTTTTCCATAAGCCGGATCGTCATATTGGATATCAGGTCGGCGTACTGGTGTACGCACATTTTTACCTCTGCGTTTTCGTAGATTGGGATGTATCCATCCTCAGCCATCAGCATCCAATCAAACGCATTGACGATCTGTACTGTCGCGGCGCTGCGGTTTGTCTGCGGAGTATCCCTTGATTTTTGTTTGTGTTTACTCATCGTCTTCCGTGAACCATTCTTTAGATTTTTCGGATTTCTCCATGTTTTCCATCATGCGGCAGCAGGCAAACACCGAGGCATCGAATACGTCGATACGAAGATTGTCCTCGTACTTGTCATACAACATCATATCATCGGCCTTTTTGATTGCCCAGACGTTCCCGGCGCAATATACAAAGGGTTCCGCATGACAGTAATACAGTTCTCTCCGGAGCATTTTTTCTTCAATACGCTTGAAGCCCTCTGACTTTACATGGACATACTGTGGTTGGTCTATGATCCGAAACTTTGCTTTTTTCATTTCGATGAAAAATTCCCGAGCAAACTTTCGGTCCTGTCCTACCTGCGCAATTTTGAAACCACGGCTCCGCATATCGCAAAACCATTTTACTACATCGGAGTAATTGACGGTTTCCGAATTACACATTGTCAGCCACCCTTCCTCCTGCCACCCAAACAGCGGAATATTATCTTCCTCCGCCTTTTTGAATGCCTGGGTAATAGGGAACCAGCAGTGAGGGATGATGATGTCTACGTTTTCATATCTGCCATACAATGCAGCGGCGGTAAGGTCATATACTCTTGATAAGTCTGCGCCGCCATACCATTTGATCGGCAGTTTCGCAAGTTCATCAATCTTCCAGTCAAATGCTCCGTCTGACTGTTCAAATTTTTGCGTTTTGAAATACGCTCTGACGTCAGCAACAAACACATTCAGCGATTTCGAGATGAAGTCCGGGCGCTGTTCTGCGTCCTCTTGTGCTTCCAACGCCCATGCTGCCAGTGTATCCGGCCGAATGGATACGCCGTAGTTCGGATTCGCTTTCTGATGTTGGATAGGATCCAGATAATCCACATTACCGTCTTCGTCTTCATCCGCCTTGCAGATAAAAATGAAGAGCTGTTCTGCGTAGATGTTTTTGTTGCTTTGGCGCAGAATGTTCTGACACATTTTCAAACGTTGAGCACAGAAGCAATACTTCCCACCTTTTCCGGCGGTAGTAATACCGATCATCAGACGGTTTGAATATGCGTTCATGGCTTGGCGGATAATGTTGTACTGATTTTGGCTTTTGAAAGCATGAATTTCGTCGGCAATAGCAATATTGCAGTTCAACGAGTCCTGCCGGTCCGGGTTTGCCGCAAGAGCCTCGATATAAATAGATCCGCCGCCAATATCTCCGTGCTCTATCGTGTGCTGTTGGTTGTTGTCCAGGATACGCCAGCCCTCATCAAGTGCCTCGTCTTTACTGGCGTATATGTGTTTGGTAAGATTGTGCTCGATATTACGATACGATTCCATCGCCTGCTTCAACGCAGCCGCAACTATGTAGATCGTTGCGCCGGATTTGACCGACAAAAGCGCAAGCCCCCACGTCAAAGCTGCGACGAATAATGTTTTCCCGTTTTTTCGCGGGATAAAAACGAACGCCTCTTTGAATCGCCGAATTACCGTGCCCGGCTCGTAAAATACCAGAATTCCGTAGATTATGAACTTTTCCCAAGGTTCCAATAGAAAGGGCTTGCCTTTCAGCGGTGTTGCATCAAGCTCCTCGCCTTTGCGGTGAACAAACTGAGTTTCGATTTTATCAATCACAAAATCTGCTTCGTCGCACCGGACATCCCATTTCCCGGAATACCAATCATCACGGAATCGTTGACAAGCAAGAATCAGATCTTCTCCCGCTATTTTTGAACCCGAAATAATGGAGTTTACATACTCCCATACTACGGTTTCATGGACTCCGTTCACTTATATCAGAGCATCCTTTCGGGAAGTTTTTGCTTTTTTGAAAGCGTTTTCTTGGATTTTCAGAAGCCCCGCAGGAGTCAAACCAAGTTCGTTCTCAGCTTTCAAAATGTCTCTCCGAAGCGCTTCCAAGGTAGCTACAATCGGTGCTTTTTTTACGCCGGACGGGGTTTCAACTTCGCAGGGGTATCCGTCTTTTGCATACTTGGCATATAATGTAGTGTATTCTTTTTGGAGCTTCACGTACCGCTCAATCGCAGGATCAAACTCGGTTTTATAAACTCCAAGTTTCTCCATGCTTTCGATCACGCTTTTTTTGGTAACAGCCATTTTTTACACCTTCTTTTGTTTCTTGTTTTTGCGCACACACGAAGCCGGAGGGGGAAGGACTGCCCATTACCATTAGAGAACTTTTTATTTTTTCATTTTTGGATGATGGGGGGATGTCCTCGGATTTTTGCGCGGTCCGGATGCTTTTTGTTGTGACATCCGGCGCACAGACTGATAAGATTTGAGTCTTCAAGTCCAAGTTCCGGATACTGCTCATACTCTTTGATGTGATGGACTACCGTCGCTTTGATCGGCATACCGTCGGCGTCGTGCCGTCCATACCGCTTGCACTCTTGGCAAATGTATTCATCGCGTTTGAGAATCTTTTCTCGCTTCCGTTTCCACTTTCCACTGCCGTGAAAGTTTTCCACTTGTCTTCCTCCTTTGCCGAAGAATTGAAAGCGCAAACACTGTCCCGCTTTCTTGTGATGTCATTATATCAAATTTCGTAGTCGCACTACTGACAACTTATGGTTTAAATATAAGCAAGGCAAGGTGATGAGAGCACATCACCTTGCCTTGCTTATCACTACTGCCTCGGTTCGGAGTAACTTTCGGATCAGTTCAATTGTTTTCAGATTCCAATTTATTCAACGCCGCTTTCACTTCCGCCTGCTCTCTCCGCAGGAACACAGATGTCCCGATCGCCGTTTCATCAAACGCAATCCCGTCGGTATCATAAATCACTTTTTTCACCACGGATTCATATACCCTCTCACCGTCCGTCTGATAAACCGTATCTCCCACCTTGCACGGCGGAATCTCCACACCGTGGGCAAAGAGATAATCAACAATCGCATACAAGCGTTCATCCGGCGAACGAGGAACAACGTCCCCCGTTACCATGTAAGCCGCCTCCACAAGCATCTTGAAAAGCCGATCACGTTTGTCCATGTTCAATCCTCCTGTTCCTCGCGCCATTCCTCAAAATCCATATAGGCCTTGTAGGCATCATGATATTCCGCAATCTTCTTGTCAAAATTGCTTTTTAAATCACACTCGATTGCATACAGCAGATCTTCTCTGGCTCTCATCATCTCCTGTTTCAGCAATTCGCTGATTTTATCCATCGTTTCGGGCTTCATTCTCTTTCTCCTTTCTCCTGCACTCCCTGCAGATATATCCGCCGCCGTGCCGGTTCATCAGCGTTCCGCCGTACGTCCGGCAGACCGAACACACAACCGTCTTCTGTGCGTTTGCCTCCGCTGTCATCTTTCTGCGCCGCTTCCGGTTCTCTTCCCGCTTCGCCGTCCGCTTGGCTTCCGCCAATGCCTCCATGAAATACACCCCGAACAGCTTATCCATCACTATCGCCTCCCGTCTCACAGCCCGGACACACCTGCCGCCCTTCGGGAACGATTTCCCCGCAGCACACGCACCGATCCACATTTTCAAAGGCATCAATCACGTTTCTCAGCGATTCAGTAGCATTTTCTGCGGATTCACCTGCTCGTTTCATGGATTTTATAACTTTTCTGTCCATCTTCGCGCCGCAGTTCGGGCATAAGTTTAATTTTCCGCTATTCAGTTTGATGCACGTTCTGTCGATAACCATTCCGCAGCGCGGACAGACGTTGCAAAACGGGTATTTCGTTTCGTTCCACTCCCCATGCACCACCGGAACCACATCTTCCGCAGGCGCGTTCCAGATCGGGCATTTGTCTTTGTCGCACCCGTTTTCAAGCCCCGCACACCGGCAAACCTCCCGGCAGAATCTTTCTACGTCAATGTATCTCGGCATTATCTTCCACCTCCTTCAGTAATTCCTTTGCTGACATCCAATGTGTCACTATAACGCTCGGTGACATTTTCTCTCTGTGCCAGTCCGCGTATGTATACCACTCTCCCGACGAAGCAAATCCCGCATACACCTTGGCATATCCATCCGACACCCCGCGCAGTAACAGCGCATCACTTGTTCCGTAGCTTTCCGGCAGCATCGTCTCCGGCGTGACCGGAATCCAAACCCCGCTCAGCGCTGTTTTCTTACCCTCCATCTTTCCGATCAGATACGATGCCGTATCTCTCACGGTTTTGAATTCCGGACATTTCGCGGCGTTTTCATCTGCAAGTACCCTGCCGTTTGTCCACACCTTGCACGCAGACTCATGCACACAGTCCGCGCAAGTTTTCACTGGCAAACTCTCTTTTGCTTTTTTATTTCCCATCTCTCTCCTCCTCGCCAACTCTCAGCCCTCTCATTGTTGCAAATATCTTGCGGGCCTGTGCCAGCCATCGATAGACGTTTCTTTCGTCGGTATTGGCGGCGCACGCATATGCTCTGACACGTCCTGTGATTTCACCGCGTTTGAGCGCTTTATTTGCACAGATACCATATACGTTTTTAACAGCCTCGCAAATATATTCCTTGTCGCTGGCGCGGAGAAATTCAAACGCTTTACAGCACGCATCGAGGTCTTTTTGACTCGCGGTGTGATTGGTTACGCACGTATTGATGTATTTATACGCTTCTTCGGGATCTGCATCCTTTGATCTTACTGTAGCTCTGCGTTTTACGTCGGCAATATAATCTTCGCCCGAAATGTATCCTTTTTGGGCCCAGAAAATATACGCATCGGTAGCATAGTCTCTATACAGCTCTTTCTTCATGCCTTTATCTCCCCTTTCAGATATTTCTGAATCAAATCCGCCGCCAGACCTCCGCCGAAGCATACCGCGCCGCAGTACCCCTGCTGCCGAACAGCTTCGATCCATTCTTTCTGCGCGGCATCCACTTTCCCATCCTTCGCTTTCAGCTCGATGTACAGTCCGTGGAATCCACCTCTGGCGACCGGAAGAAATATATCCGACACGCCCCGCTTCACACCCATTGCCTTAAACCGTGCCGCTTCAGACTTCGACCGCATCCCGCCGTTAGGGATATGGTGCATCAGCTCCAGTTCCGGCCACTTTCCCGAATTCAGAGCCGCCCATGAGAAAAGCCATATCTGTTCTTCATCTTCGGTCGGGATCATCCGGATGCCGTTTATGTAGTTTTCTTTCTTCACGATCTCCTCCGTGCATATTTCTCCAAATTATCGCTGTCAGGCTTATACATCGTAAACGTCATGTAGTACGATCCGTTGAAGCCGTTTTTGGACACCTCCGGAAATTCAGACAGCCAGTATCCTGGGTACCGGTCCGAAAATATCTTGTGCGGATTGGCACTCTCAGCGATCTCCTTCAGCGCCTTCCGCGAATATCTTGTCAGATTGGTTCTCTCCACAGGTTTCACAAGATTTTTCGAGCCGCTCCATCTCCGTCTTCCGGCATGACGCTGATCCGAAAGGTACCGCGAAAGATCCACGATTCCGCAGGCATTGAATTGCAGACGTCTGGTGTTTCTCCGCCCGTATTCCCATGCGTTTTCCACGACTTCACGATCCACGCCGCCGGACACGATGATATGCAGATGGCATCTTCCGTTTTCTCCGAATGCCTTGATAACGATATACTTCAGTTCCTTGCCGGCTTTCTTGTATATTCTTCTCAGGCGATCGATATAATTCCGGGTGTCCTTTTCGAATCGTTCTTCGGATTCGGGATAACATCCCTCCGCGTAGGTCAGAGTGATGACATAGTCCTTCTTCGTAAAGTTCGCATGAACCGTCCATGTCAGTCTTTCTCTCGCGTGACGATCGTTCAGTTTTTCCTGCGTCTCCGATGTCGGCTTCCACTTGCCTCTCCGTTTCCCCGGCTTCCGGTAAGTGGCATATACCGCGCCGAAGATCATGTCTCCGGCTTCTATGATCTTTTCCTTGTATCTGCACTGCATACCTTCCCTCCGGATTTCGTGATGCGTAAGTTGTTAATATCCCTTACAAGGACTGCATTGCGGATTCCAAATCCGCAATGTCTATATCCTTATATATAATGTAGATTATCGTTCCAGTTCCAGATCAACCTTGGCAACGCGCCGGACACCCTTGGCGCTGATCGTCAGCGCGGTATTGTCTTTCAGATGGATTACCACCTTTCCGATCTGTTCGAAGCATACCCCTTTCAGGACATCTTTCAGCAGCGCAAAAGTCTCTTCTCCGACCGGGTGATAATACGCACTGATTTTTTCGGCATCCTTGCCGCACAGTTTGTCAAGCGCTTCCGCTCTCAATTCAAACGTCCGACAGCGTACACGCCATTTTTTCGACGCATCGCAATTGCACACATCTCTCGGATCAATATCCGGTTCCAGCATCGCATACTGTCCGCAGAACGGACACGTTTTCATTTGCACTTCATTGCTCATCGTTTTTTCCTGTACCTTTCTTCGACACCTTTGAATTCAAAATCTTCCCATTCGCAGGTTTCCGTATGCTGACGCAGCCAGTCCGTCACCTGATCGATCGCGTGAGCAGCAGATTCCGCTGAAATAGGAAATCGCTCGTAATAATAGCGCTCTCCCCGGATCAGCATCGTCACGATATATTCCTGCTTCTTTTTCTCCGCTTCCTTGCGGGTGTCGTCCATGTTATACCCTTTCCGCCATCATGGCGACGACCTTCGCCAATGCACCTCCGAGCCTGTCGGCCACCTCCGGATCCGCACCGGCGAGGATTTCCTTCATGTTTTTGAATGCCGTCTGCATCTGATCGAGGTATGCGGAGAATTTGGACACCTCCGGATTTGCCACGAGCCGGAGCCGCGCGAGTTCCGCATCCTTTGCCGCCATTTCAGCAGACATCTGGGAATTTGCCTCCGCGATGATCGCCGCCCGCTGTTCTTCCGTGATCTCCGCGACCACCGGCTGAGACAGCTGCATCTGCAGAGCCGCATTCTCGTTTTTTAATACCTCCGCATTTTTCTCCGCATCTTCAGCCGCCTTCCGCAGAGTCGCCGCGGAGTCGATCGCCTCCGACAGCTCCTTCCGTGCTTTTTTAAATTCCGGCTTCACCTTTTTAAGGTCCGCGGCATTCTTGTCCGCACGCTGTTTCTGTTCGTCGGCTTCCGCTTCCGCCTTTTTCAAGGCATCTCCCAGCTCCGCACGAACCGCCGCTTCCGTCTCCGCTTTCGCTTCCCTGATCTTCGCTTCCAGCTCAGACACCGACATCGACGGCACATCATTCGTTTTCACAAATTCAGCCCTCTCCACCGGAGGAAGCGCAAGAAGCGCGATAGCCTGCGAACGGTTCAGATCGCCGTACAGCTCCAGTTTGTTCTCCGCGAAGAAGGACAGCTGATCCCCACTCTCCCCGTATTCGGTATAAATCCGCATCAGATTGTTGGCGTTGCTTGCGGAATAAGCACACCTCTCTTCGAGCCAATGCCCCCACTCTCCGTGGGGGACTGCTTCCTTCGCTTCGCAGAGCAAACGCCCGATTTCGATGCTCTGTTCCAGTACATATTTTGCCGTGCTCCGCTTGATGGTGTTGATCTCCGCCGCGATCACGTCCGGCGTGCGGAGAATTGTCATGTCATTCATGCCGCTTCCTCTTTCTTTTTTTGTTTTTTGGCACCTGCCACTCTGCGCCGTACTTCGTCAAGCCACCGCTTCACAAAGGAGTCCGCATCCGGCGTGGGTTTGTACTTTGTCTCGTTGTGATATCCCTGTATCTGACGGAGTGCACCATCCGGGGATATCTCCGCAGTATACAGCGGGATCGCCGGAAGCATCGACCTGCGGATAAACACAATAATTGTCTGCCCTTCCGCGTGACGATCGATATATCCTCCAACGCAGTGGTGCTGGATCTCCCCTTCCAGTTTGATATCAGAAAGCTGTTCCGGTACCATCGCCATATACTCACCCTCCTCGAATTCGTACAGCGACCGATACTTCGGATACGTCTTCTTCCGGTACATCGGATGCTTGATTTCTTCTTTCAGGTGTGCTGCTGATTTTGTAGCCTCGTCATGTGCCGTCGTCAGGTTCTTCGGCCAGCGGATCGATGGTACCGACAAATCCCTGCCGAGAATCTCTGCGCTCTCCCGGTAGTCCTTAAGGACAGACTGTCCGTTCCGGCGGTATCCCTGCTTGATCAGATAATCCATGATCTCCTGCGGATCGTCGTCGAGCTTCCGCGCAAGATCGCGGATATCTTCCCACGAAAATATCCCTCCATATTTCAGCGCACGTTCCAGCCCACCTCCCACTTTCTTGTAAAAGTTCATGCTCTCCAGAATTTCATTGCTTTGGAGGATCGCCAGTACCTCCCGTTTCGGTACCCCTCGCAGAAATTCACGGACATTTTTCGCCTGCCAGTTGAGGTGATCGGCGTGCTTGTTGTTGTGGCATACCAGCGGCACCCACAGATCGGCCAGCTCGTACTTCACCGCCATCTCAAACGCATATGTATACCTTGCCGCCGCAGAGAGTATCCTTCCCCACGGAATCCGACTGTACGTCGTATGGTATCCGTGCCAATTTATCGGATACTCCCGTTCGTAGAATTCTTCCAGCGGAATATACCGTAGAAACGTCCCTTCCAACGCCGGAGCGTTTCCAAGTACATACCAAATCATCGCTCCGTTACAGCTGATCGCCCACGGCTCCCCTATGGATTTCCGCAGTTTCCACGCCGTATGTCCGCACAGATTGCTGTACGTCCGCGCCGCCATGACCGCCTTCCCCGGAGTCAGCTCATAGCGTACCTCCTCGGAAAACTCCACCTCCGGACATTCGCGGAAGCTTCTAAAACGTACCATGATATAGTACCCTCTCAGCCAGACCACCTCCGGCGAGATCACATCCACAAACAGCATTCTCCGGGACTGATCCAGACTTATCGGACCGTACCGGAGTCGTCCTTCCGCTTTGAATTTCACCACACCTCCGCAGACCGGACATATCCCGACCTGATTGTGCTTCGCGCGGAAGAATTCCTGCCATATTCCGGTATCGGTCGGAAACGCTTCCATCTCCCGACCGCAGACCGTGCAGAAACCGCGTGTACATCGCCGTCCATCCTTGTAGTAAAACAGATACCTTTCACATTGCTTCAGGACTTCCTCTTCCCATTCCTGCGGAATCGACCGCCGGATATCAGCCAGAATATCCATGCCATCCACCTCACAGCAAATCGAGCAGGGAGAAGTTCAGTTCTCCAGTCGTCTGGATTTTTGACCCCTCCCGTTTTTCGGGAACTTCCGGCAATACGTCCGGTACTGTCTCCGTCGCCGTCTCCGTCGCCGGTTCTTCGTATTCGCTCATGCGGATCGACAGCACCATATCAACGACCGCACCGGGGAACCAGAAGCCCACCGCTTTCCGGTAGGCTTCAAGGTCGGAAAGCGACTGTCCGATACCCTTGACTACATGGGCGATGCAGTCCGCGAACCCCTTGTCCGACTGAACGACCGCCTGCGCAAATTCGCCCTGCTGTCTGCAGAACGAGATCAGCGCATCCGCTACCGGACGCGCTACCACTTTCCCGTACCGATCCTTGACGGAGGACACACCGCCCTCGATCTTTTCCACGGCTTTGGCTACAAAGTCTTCCATTTTCGATACCTTCCTTTTGTTCGTTTTTGTTCGTTATCGTTCGTTTATTTCAAAAACGGACAGTCCGTTTCCGTTATATCATTGCCTGACCCTCTCGCCGCAGATGCCTCGAAAAACGCTTCGGTGTCAAACGACCCTTCCGCAAATCCGGCGGCAGTACGTTCGACTGCCTTCTGATTCAGATACCCTTCGAACTTCGAGCCGAACAGCGTCTCCGGCCTGAGGTATTTCGCCGCATCGCTTCCGAGCCACTCGGTCGCTTTGGTGTCGATCACCGTGACGAAATCTTCCACGGTATGCCCCTCGGCAAATCGTGCATCGATCTTCGCACGGGTCGCATCTGTCAGCGTGTATCTCGTTTGCAAACGGCTGTTGAGGTACGCTATGATGCGGTCACATTCTTCGGTGCTTGCCTTTTTGCAGGAATCAACCATCTTCTCGAACGTCCGGTACCGGGAATCAGACTCGCCGTCCCCGTACACATAGTTGATCAGATGCTTGATCACTCCGCCTGCCGTGGCGGCAGGGAGCTTCGCCAGCTTGTCCGCCATTGACTTGGTAATCACTAAACTTTTTTTCATAAATTTTTCGCGTCACCACCTACAGCACCTTCCGATGTGCTATACTGTAAGCAGGACTGTTCCTTTCTTTGGTTTTCGTTATCGGGGACGGCGGACGATGTATCACCATTACATCGTCCGCTTTCTCTTTTTTCTGCGCTCTCGCCGTGCCTTCGCACTCGCCCTTTGCCGGGCTTTTTTCTTTTCGTACTGTTCTGCGTGAATCTCGCTGTAATAGACATCCGATTCCCGCTGCGCCTTGACCAGACATGTCCACGTGCAGTACCAGTGTCTCCGGGTCTTGGGGTCTCCCGGGGTCCGGATCTCTCGCTTGTAAGCCCATACCTCCGCATCCACGACCAAAAATTCCTTGCCGCATTGTTCGCAGGTCTTGAATATCCACACGCCCATTTTACCACCCGTCCGCTTCAACCGCGCTCGGATTGGCGACCGTCCGGCTTCGGGCGTGCCAGTCTTCCAGCTCTACAAACAGTACCTCGCTCGGGAGTCCGGTTGCCATCGTCTCCCTGTCGCGGTCCCCGAGGTAACGGAAGATCAGCGCTGAGATCCGCTTGTAGCGTATACCGTTGCAGATGACCGGCTTGCGTTCCTTGGCGGCAAACATAGCCTCTTCCTTCGTCATACGGTACCTCCCATGAGCTGACGTAAGCTCCGAAAAACCTTGCCGCCTACAGGTTCGAGCACGACGTGCTCGCAGTCAATCAGCGCCGCGGCACCTCCGAACCCGAATTTTACTTCCACGCCGGGGAACACATCTTCCAGATCGGGCAGATACCGCAGGATCTCCTGCGGCGCGCTGTATATCATGATGCAGTTGGAGATTACCCCTCTCCCTTCCGGGATTCCGATGCTGATCTGCAGCGGGACGGCGTTGATGTGCTGATCGTACGCCAGTCCGCGCAGGATCGAACCCATCACCTCGTTGATCTTTTTCTGTCGGCGTACGTCGATCATAAGAGACCCCTTTCACGCGCGACAGCGTCGTACGCTTTGTATATGATGTAAAATTCCACCGTGTTTTCGCCGGCCATGACCGTGCTCCGGTAGATGGAGTGTGTCCGGTCGCGGTTGCTGAGGATTTCAGCATCGCTGAAATTTTTCAGCCGGATGCCGCGCACCTTCCGCTCGATCGCCTCGGTAATCATCTGATCCGTCCAAACAGTTTTGCCCATACATACCTCCCTAAAATTCTGCCGGTTCCACCACAAACCGCGGTTCAACGCAGAGTTGAGCAATACTCAGCCCCCACTCTCCGGCCACGTTGTGGAGTTCTTCGAGCGTAAACGTCCACGGCTGCCTCCGTCTCCGGGAGAGCGTATCCGCGCTGATTCCCATCAGTTCGCAGAGTCGCGTGTCCGTTGTGCCGTATCTCCGGCACAGGATTTCAATGTTCGACGCAACGAGAAATTCTTCCTTCATCACGTCTTCGATCTTCCGCTCCTTCGGCGGTCTTCCGCGTCCTGCCATTATTCCTCCACCTTTCTTCTTCTGCGGCGGCGCGGATTCGGGTGGTGCTTCTGCCGCCACTCCTCCATGTCCCAGCCGTTTCCGGCATCGATCAGCTTGATTTCCAAACCTAACACCAGGCACATCTTCTCAATCTCCGTTGCGGAGAAATCGCCTTTACCGGACGCCCGGTAATAAAAGGCTTCGCACGTGGTGAGACCGATGATCTCCGCCATTTCCTTGCCGGTGATTCCGCGCTCTTCCATGATCGCCAGAATTTCTTCAACCATCCCGCGCCTCCTCATAGAAAAGCACGCCCATCAGCACTTCCATGTCTGCTACATCGGGTTCGCCGTACTTCCCGAAGTTTGCGATGAACGCACCTTCGTCCAGCTCATACATCGTACACGCCTGAGCGTAGTTGTGTTCGACCTTGACGCAGTCTTCGTTTAGCTCGCCGCGGTCACGGTCCGAGATACCTGCGGATCTCATCAGCGTGTCACACTCGGCCAGATATTTCGCGTACACCTCTGCGATCCGGATCATCACGGAAGCCGCACTGCTGACACGTGCCTCCGATATGATGACATCTCCGGACGGTGCTACGATGTAGCGTTCCTCGAAATTCTGCCCACACAGGATCACTTCCGTTTCACGCTGGAAGCGCACCAGACGGAGCGGTATTCCGCGCATCTTCAGGCGGTCGGTCGGGTAGCCGAGCAGGGTTTTTGCCACATCTTCGTACATCACCGGCGGCAGACAGATGTAAGCCGGCATCTGATGATGCGTTTCTTCAAATTTGCGGACGATTTCGTCCAGTTTGATGATAGTCAAAAGGATATCCTCCTGTTTTTGGATTTTGATACGCAATCGACGGGGTTGAGACCGCCGATCCCGCATTACCGGGGGAAAATCCCCCGTCCCTCTGCGTTTGCGTTAGTCGCCGAGTTCCTTCGTGATCGATGCCACAAAATCGGATACCTCCCGGTCTTCCGGCTCATTTGCTTCCACAACGCCGCGCCACATGAAGTTTTCGGAGTCTCCGTGACATCCGGAACAGGGACATTCCTTGTTCTTTTTGCACGCCTTGCATTCACCGCCTGCTTCTGTGCAATCTCCGGCGTTTTCGATGTGAGCCGTGCAATATGCGCAGGGAAACACCGTCGCCTTCGCCATATCCCGTACCTCGTTCTGCAGCGCCAGATGTTCCCGCACCAGATAGCGCAGGAGTAACAAATCTACAATAACAGGCCTTCCCATTCCATCACACCTCCTCTTCTATTTCTCGCCATACTTCTTTCATTAACTTCCTCGCCTCATCGATCGTTCCCGGTGCCATTCCGTCAAGAAACGGTACCGGACGACAGAAGTGCCGTGCTATCTCCTCGGCGGCAATGTTGCCGATTTCGTACCGTCCGGCGAGGCTGTCTACCTTCTGGACGATCCGTGTTTTCAGCTCGATTACGACGCGCTCACGGTATTCGGAGCACATCTGGGTACACGCAAACCACAGTGCGCCCTGCATGACCCGGAGTTCGTAATACTCCTCCGGTTTTTTACGGAACATATACGCCCATTTCCTGTATTCCTCCCGTTTTTCGACGATTTTCGCCGGATCCGGTGCCGGAGCCTGCTGACCGATCAGCCGGATCGTTCTGCCGAATTCGCTGTACTTGGAGTAGTACATCGGGCATCCGTATGCCTGATGGAAGAAACCGTCCGTCCCGTAGGAGTGGACGACCTCGTCGACCCACTCGCCCGGCCGGTATTCATATTCGACGGTCGCGCCGATCCTGCACCAGTCGGGAATCGTAAGGGTCATCCTATCACACCTCCTCTCTCTTTTCTTCGTCCTTGTCGGTCTGCTTCTTGCGTTCGGCTTCCTGTGCCTTCGCTTCGGCATAGCCGAGGAAATACCCCATCTCGAATTCGTCGAGTTCGCCGACCGCCGCCAGCATCGCTTCGATGACCTTCTGTTCGTGTTCCTTCATTTTGTATACCTCTCTATTTTTATCAATTGGCTTATCAAAGCATTACTTCTTGCGCCATTTGCCTTGTGATTGCATTATATCACACTCATATTGCTTTGTCAAGTCATTACGTGCAAATAAATATTTTTATTTTGCCTTGACAATGCAATGTATGTGTGCTATAATGTGTTTGCCACGGAGGTGATATCATGGATTTTGAAATCAACCAGCGTATCCTTGAGGTCAGGAAAGCATTGAAAATGAGCCAGACGGAATTCGGCAAAGAAATTGGAGTATCCAGAGGAGTTATAAATAACATTGATTTAAATGTTGTTCCCGCAAAACCCCTCCTGATTCAACAGATTTGCAAAGCTTACAACGTCAACGAAACATGGCTTACCACCGGTGAAGGCGAGATGTTCGTCAAACAGTCCCGGACCGACGAAATCGCCCAGTTCGTCGGGCGCACTCTCGCCGACAAGGAGGACACCTTCCAGAAACGGCTGATCGCAGCCCTCTCGAAGTTATCGGTCGAAGAATGGGAAGTCCTCGAAAAACTCGCCAACGACCTCGCATCCCCGAAAGAAAAAGAGCAGGAATAAAAAAATCCTGCTCTTTTTCTGTTTTTATGTTGTATTTTGAGGAAATGTGGGATATAATGTAAAAA
>JAZKXO010000058.1:0-1566 GCA_045611685.1 Eubacteriales bacterium
ATTCTTTCGGGCAAAGAGGGACTTTTCTCAATAGTGCGCCCCGAGGAGCTTGCCTCGAGCGACGTTGCCGTTACCACCGCGGTTGAGATCAGAAAGTTCATCAAAGAGCGCACGGGCGTTTCGCTTAAACTCGGCGACGACTGGATAGCCGCGGGTCAAGAGTACGATCCCAAAACTTTCGAGATCCTTGTCGGTGCAACCTCGCACCCTGAAAGCGCAGAGGTTTTGGCGTCGATCGGCTACGGTGACTACGCGATCCGCGCCGTCGGCAACAAAATCGTCGTCGTTTCTTACAGCGACGTCGGATACGAGGAAGCTCTGAAAAAGTTCACAGCTCTTCTCCGCACGGGCATTAAGGAAGAAAACGGCAATATGTCGCTCACGCTCGCCGCAGAAGACATCAATATTGTCGGAACGGTTGAAAAAATGACGGCATCCCTGCCCCACTACACAGGCGGAGAGATCAACGCCGTTTCAAACGCGGGCGACGGATGCTATTGCATCGTCATCGGCAAAACGAATGCGGATGAATACAAGACCTACCTTTCCGCGCTTGCGGGAGAGGGCTACAAAACGCACGCATCGAATGACATCGCGGGCAACCTCTTCTCCACCCTCTATACCGACAAATACACCGTCAACGCGGGATTTTACAAGAATTATGAAGAGGTTCGCATCGTAATCGAGCCCTTCAGCGAGAACACTCTGCCTCTTGCAAAATCGGATTTCGCCGCTGTAACTACCCCGCAGCTTACGATGATAGGTCTTGACAACCTCATCGGCGCAGAATATCAAAACAACGGACTTTGCCTCGTCTACCGCCTCGCGGACGGCAGCTTCGTCATCGTTGACGGCGGACATTCCGAGGACGCGGCAGTATCTGCGGCTGACATCATCTCCGCTCTGCGCGAGCAATCAAAGGATTACGCAAAGACTGACGCTGACATCCGCATCGCCGCCTGGATAATCACCCACCCGCACAGCGACCACTTTGGAACCCTTGTCAAAGGATACGGTCAGTTCACGAAATTCAAGGTCGAGCGCGTGTTCGCAAACTTCTGGGACGAGGGCACCTTTGAAGCCTTCAAGAGCGCGAAGGACACCTTTGCTCCCGGCAAGTACACCACCTATTCGCAGACACCCGGCATCGCCGCAAAGCTCGGCGCGGAATACATCGTTCCCCACGTCGGTCAAGCTTGGTGGATCGGCGGCACGAAGTTTGAGTTCCTTTATACACTCGAATCCTTCCTTCCCCGCTCCACGCCCACCTTCAACACCTCATCCCTCATCTTCCGCACCGTGACCGCAGACGCTTCGGGCAAGGAATACAAGGTTATGGTAACGGGCGACGGCACGGGATATACGATGCAAATAATCGCAGACACATTCAAGGAGGAGCTTAAATGCGACGTAGTTCAGCTCGCTCATCACGGCTCGATCACAAGCGGCAACAGCGGCGGCACGCAGAAAGCTTATGAATACATGAGCCCCTCCGTCCTTTTCTGGCCGGTCGGACAGAAGCATTACTCGACAGTCAAGGAATACACCTACAACCACGTTCTGCAC
>JAZKXO010000059.1:0-6384 GCA_045611685.1 Eubacteriales bacterium
GTCGACCTTGTTCCGGGAGTCGGGGACGGATTCTTCCTCACCGTGGACGATTGGTCGATAGGCTCAATCACTGCCGGCGCGCAATATTTCCTCTCCCGGACCGTCGGGACGCAGAAGATATATTATATCTTCATCAACGACCTCAACCTTCAGACCATAGGAATAGATCTAAACTAACAGGAGGAAAATCTAATGAATTCCAACAATCCCGGATATACCATCATCAAGCTTACGGCGTCGAACACCGTCGCGTCTCTCACCTTCAATCAGGCCGCCAAGATCGCGGCCTCTGATCAGAAGCTCTATCTGCAGGTCGGTTCCCTGAAGCTCGCGCTCTCGGCCGAACCTGCCTCGCACGTGCTGACCTTCGGTGCGAAAAAGATTACATACTCGAACGATGACGGTTATGCCGTCACTCTCGCCAACGTATAAGGAGGACTGAGCTATGGCAGGCGAACTCGATCCGAGAGATCGCCGGGAGCTCTTCCTCGCAGGGATCGCGGCCGGGGACACCTCCGGCCTCCCGGATCCCGAGAATCGCGAGGAGATGTATCTCGCTACGATCGCCACTCGTCAGATTCCTCCCTATCCTACGGAGGACGGAACGTATGTACTCGCTCTCACGATCGCGGACGGAGTCCCGTCTCTGTCGTGGGTAGACGCTTCATAAGGAGACAAAGCTATGTCTGATCTTCCGAATCCCGATACTCGCGAGGAGATTTTCCTCCGGGTCCTCGCGGACGGTGAAGGCGATCTCCCGGACCCGGTGACGCGCGAAGAACGATATCTTTACGCAGCTGCTACCGGGTCCGAGGACTATCCGACCGATCCGCATACACGCAAAGAAATATATCTCGCTGCCATCGCTGCCGGGGGATCGTCAGCGAGTGCAAATTTTGCACGAATTAACTATAGTGAGACATCGTCTTTCACTGTGAGGAGAATAAATGTCTAAACTTATTTTAACAAAGAACCTTAAAAGTATATTATCCGGGTCTTGGACGGCTGCAACGAATATTTTTTTAATCGGATCACCGATTAAAGATATAAACGGCAATACGTATGCAGGATGTTCTATCTGGAAAACTAATATGAGTGATACTGACAAACTTGTAATGGGCGCACAACTCGGGAGCGGGGCGGTCGGCTATTATGGAAGACGAAAAACTACGTCTGTATCATCTACGGAATCGGCATATATATGGTATGACGTAGGATATGAAGAACAGGAACCGACCGAAGATACATACGTAACAAATCGAGCGAATGTCTCGATTTCCACTACTTTAAATTCTGACAACGCAATGCTTCCCCGAATTTATACGATAACCAATAATTCAGCCGAAACAATTACTATAAACGCACTTAGCAATTACGGGGTGCTCTCGGGCGATACTACACCGGGTACATCTTCAGGTAATTATGTTAACGTATTGTTATCAGTTGTATACTTCGATGACATTACGTTAGAACCGGGACACGCAGCCTCTATCCAAGGATTTTTTGAGTGATGACCATCAACTTTTACTCCCTTTCAGCAAAGCGCAACGAGCTCTCGAAGACTCTCGGCACGGCTACGGCTATGACCGGGACTCTTCGGGACCCGTGCTCCCTTATTGATCCGGACGTCCTGATCGAGTCGGCGACCGTTCCGGCGTTTAACTATGCCGAGATATCCGATTTTCACCGGTATTATTTCGTCACGTCTATCACGGCCGAGTCCTATCATATGTACCGGGTCCGGATGCACGAGGACGTCCTGATGTCGTGGAAGGGGACGAAGGAGACGACGCTCGGAGCCGACGACGCTACCGGCATTTACGGCCTCCGCGCCTATATCACACGCGCAGCAGACAGGGACACGACCGTCGTCGACACGATCTTCCCGGTCGAGGGAGATCCGATCGTCACCAAGAAGGCCGCGACGCTCGTCACCGGTTCGCCGACGTGGAGCGGCTCGTCGGACCTCGACGCGACTCACACTATCGGAGAAACTGACTACCGGTTTATATTCAGCTTTCAGGGACAGGGCCGCGATCAGGCTAATAACATCGTATCACAATATTGGCCGATCACGACCGTCGCAATGGCCCGGGCCGAATTTACCGAGTTTATGGCGACTATTTCGGGCGAGTATATGACGGGCAACGGCGACTCCCTGAGCAAATACATTTATGATGTGTATGCTCTTCCGACTAAGGTGACCGTCAATTCGACACGAGTCACGAAGTTAGATCCCCCGGGCGGCCTGAATCAGATCGTCCTCCCTAATCTGCCGTATCCGACACCGCATCCGATCGAAATGTTCGCGCCGACGAAGCTCGCTCCGATTGATGTCACGTGGTCCTTCAATCTCTCGGAAAATACGGCCCTTGTTTATCAGAACTTCGCACCGTACCGGAGATATAGTCTCCTGTTCCTGCCGTGGGGTAAGCTTGATCTTGATCCGTCGTTGGTTTATCACGGAACATCGAACCCGAAGCTATATATCCGGGCCTCGGTCGATCCTCTTTCCGGAAACGCTGCGCTCTATTACGGAAAGACAAGCACAACGACGCATCACTATCTCGGCAGCACGAACGTCAAAATCTCTTTCCCGGTCTCCTCGGCGAGCTACAACGCGACGAAAGTCGTCGCAGGTGTGATCACCACGGTCGCGTCGATCGCGTCGATGGTCGCCACGGAGGGAGCCACGGCCCCGGCCGTTCTCGGAGCTTCTGCCGGAGCTCTGACCGCTATGTCCGGAGCTGCGACTCCTAATGCCTCGATCACCGGAGGGCAGCAGATTATAATCGACGACGCTCCGACGCTGCTCGTCACCGAGTACGTCCCGAATCAGGGATACGATGACGATCTCTTCGGTCTGCCGGACTGCACGACGCGACTCGTCTCCCGGGTCTCCGGATATATGGAGGTCGGTCGCGTACAGATAGGCGGCACCGGATTCGCCGGCATTCTCGAGGACGAACGGAAGGAACTTGAGACCATCCTCAAAGGAGGGATTATCGTATGACGTGGGAAATCTTTCTCGGGATCGCGGCTCTTGCCGCCTTCCTCGCCGGAGTCATCACTCCCATCGTGAAGCTGACGAACACGATCACGAAGCTCTCCGGGTCGGTCGACCGGCTCGACACCTCAATCAAGGAGCTCAAGGCCGGACAGGAGAAGCTCGAGCTCCGGCTGCACGAATTGGAGATAAAGAAATGAAGCTGAGTAATAAAGCATACGACATCCTGAAGACGATATGCCTCGTCATACTCCCGGCAGCTGCGGCTCTCGTCACCGCCTGCGGAGCCTTGTGGGGCCTCTCGGACACGATGATCAAGGCGATCGCCGGAACCGTCACCGGCCTCGGGACCGTCCTCGGAGGCGTCCTCGGACTGTCCTCGTCCATTTACTACGACGATCAGATCCCGAAACCGGAACCTGCTCCCGAACCGGAGCCGGAACCCGTGGCGAAGATATATCTCTCACCGTCGGGACAGTCCGGAAACCTCTATGCGGCAGGCGACACCAACGAAAGGGAACAATGCGAGCAGATCGCAGCCTACTGCAGAGACGCTCTCGAAGCGCACGGTTTCAAGGTCTTCCTCGATCCCGGAGCCGACTATAACACGCGAGTCGCTCACGCTATGCAGGAGAACGTCGACGTCTATATCCCCATCCATACTAACGCCTTTGACGGTAAGGTCTCAGGGACCCGGATGTTCGTCCGGTCCTTCGAGTCCGAACCGGATCTCGCGATCTGCAAAGCGATCTTTGACAGGCTCGACGCCTGCTGCCCGGGGAAATCTTCCAATATAAAGGAATATCCGACTCTTTGGGAATTCGTCCACACGGTACCGATCCCGGGCGTTTATTGCGAATGCGATTTCCACGACGTTCCCTCGGTCGCCGAGTTTATCATCACTCATCAGAAAGAGATCGGAGAATCAATCGCTCGAGGCCTCTGCGATTTTTATAAAATAGAATGGTAAGGTCTGACTTGTACCTCCTTTCATCACCATCCTAAACCGGGCGTGCTGCACTCACGTCCATCCGGCTCCCGGCCTGCACTTCCGGGGGCCGGAAAATTTTTTTCTAAATTGTCAAAATTCTTCGGATTTAGGGATTGACAAACTGTCAAACAGGGTGTATAATATTAGTGCCATTTGAAAGGAGGCACGAACAAATGAAAAAACTCGAATCCCTTAACCTGTCCGAAAGGGTAACGCCCGAACTTCTCACGTCGATGAGCATCGAGCTCGTCGGGATGGATATCGCGCTCACTCCCGAGCGTATCGTCGAGGAATGCAACCGAATCAGACGCGATCTTACCGGGCTCTACAGGTTCGGCGTCATCACTTCCGAAGACCTCGACGAGCTGAGAGATTATGCCTGCGAGTATATGCGTGACCGGCTCGAAAGATGGATTAACAATGCTTGACTTTTATTACGCCCTCGCTTGGCTGCTTGACAGGCCGCTGATCCTACTCGGCGGCCTCGCCGCCTACCTGATCGTCACCGGGACGATCGTATGGGTCGCGCTCCGGATCAGGGAACGGAAGGAACAGAACCGGAAAATCTATTACATAAGACCGTCAGGATTTTACGAGAAAAGGAGATAACGATGAATAAACAGGAGACGACAACGTGGGAGCTGCTCCGGGCGATCCGGGGGGTCGACGACACGCAGGGGAACCAATTCAGCATCACCGTTACCAAGGAGAAAAGGATCGTCAGATCCGTCGTCAGATTCCTCGACGAACGCGAATACGTCGAGGAGGATTACCGGATCCGGTCCTCCGCGACCGTTCCGGCGAAACGTCAGATCATTTCCCGGGATTATTACATAGACCCGGACGGCATAATCATATCGAAGTATTGGGGAGGCTGCTTCAAGACCTACCCCATCAGCACGACGACCATACTCGAGGCCGTCGGACACGGTTATATAATCAACGGCAATTTTGCCGATATTTCAAAGGAGGCCAACAATGGCAGCGAAGAAGAACACACCGAAACGCTCTGAACGAGCAAAGGAAACGTGGAACGA
Organism: Eubacteriales bacterium; assembly: GCA_045611685.1. GTDB lineage: Bacteria > Bacillota > Clostridia > Oscillospirales > CAG-272 > SIG701. The sequence goes on from JAZKXO010000059.1 coordinate 5,036, forward strand.
GATCAAGGGCATAATGTCGATTTACGGCAACGAGTTTGACGGCAAGAAGAGCTCTTATATCTCCTGGTCGGCGTCCATCGGAAAGAAGGACAAGGACGGCGAATATGAGAACTACTACCTCAAGGTCCGGTTCGCGTCCGACGCCGAGGAGCCGGAGACCGACGGACTCCATCAGATCGATATCACGAACGCATTTCTCTCGCTCGAGAGCTACGACCGGGGAAAGCAGCATATCGTCGTACCGGTCCTCGTGATCCTTGAGAATACGGTCATCGACTGACCATTCACGCATCGGGGAGCTCCTCAACCGGGGAGCTCCTTTTCATTAAGGAGGAAGAAATGACAATTAACGAATGGGTCAAAAAGATAAGACAGGACGCAGGTCTTTCGATCCGGACCGTCTCGGAGGAGAGCCGGTTCACCATATGGGCGATTTACCGCTACGAGGACGGTAGCCGGAAGGTCCCGGTCAGGTATCTGCATTATTGGATTGAAAAGGGTTACGAACCGGATTGGAAGGAGATTAAAATATGAAAACATCGGATATACTGTCCATCGTTTCGACGCGCTCGATCACGTCGAAGGACCTCCGGAAGATGACGCAGCAGCTTCAGGATATCGCGAACAAGCGAGTCAAAAGAATGATGTCCGACCCGATCGGGAGCCAATCCATAGTCGCCGCACGAGCTCAGGAGAAGATCGCGCAGGGACAGTCCGGATATTTCTCGATGACCAACGTCCGGAACCGGGAGCAGCTCGTCGCACGGTTCCGGCAGCTGCAGCGGTTTCTCGGACCCGACCGGCCCGGGTCGTCGCTCAGCTCGTTCAAGAAGGAATACAAGAAGCTGACCGAAAGACTCGGACGGGCCCCGGACGCGACCTTTTGGAAGGCGTACCGGGGACTGCTTGAAACATATCCCGGAGGCTCGTTCCCGGGAGGATATGACTCTTTTGAAGTGCAGCGAATGATGATGAATATCGCGTCCGACGGAGATTGGTACGATCTCCTCGCGAAGACGATACGGTTCCTCGAGGGCCGGTATGAGGAGGATGAATCAGACGAATATGAAGAATTTTACGAGCCTGTTGAGGACGACGAGGAGCTACCGTTCTGACGAGATCGACGAATTTATCGGGGACTCCGGAGTCCTTGAGGCAAAGCTCTACAAGGATCAGAGCAAACGCGAAGTATACAACGTCCCGGCTGCCTTTGACATCGAGACGTCGAGCTTTTACGAGGACGGAAAAAAACGCGCCTGTATGTATATATGGATGCTCGGGATCAACGGCCTTTGTATGACCGGCCGGACGTGGGAGGAATTCATCGCGGTCTGCGACACTCTCACGGA
>JAZKXO010000060.1:0-1674 GCA_045611685.1 Eubacteriales bacterium
GCGCCGAGCGGTACGTTTGCGGAAACGGGATAAAGTCCCGCCTGATACTGACCGCCTCTGGGATTCTTGTAGGATTCCATCGGTCTGGTGTAGGTGTAGGCCACGTCTCTTGCGAAGGCGTCGACCTCCTCGATGTCGTTACCGAATTTCGGAACGGCTTCGATCTCTGCCAGCATACGGTCGTATTTTTCCTTTTGAGCCTCACTGCAAGGATTCGTCGAAACTGCCGCGAAGATCGCCGCAACATCGTCTCTGGACACCTTCTTGCCGGTAGCAACGAGGTCGGCAACGGCGTTTTTCGTTACCTTTTCCGCGTAGTGGGCATCCATATCCTTACCGAAGTTATTTTCCAATGCGTCCGCGAAATCGCAAAGGGTGTATTTCTTCTGTTCGTAAACCAAGGTCTTGATGACGTAGAGCGCGTCTGCCATATTGGCGATACCGAATCCCTGAGGACCGGTAAAGTTGTAGATCGCGCCGCCTTCCTGCATGCTCTTACCGCGGCCGATACAATCCTCTACCATACAGGACTGGAAGGGGAGCGGACATCTGTCCGCGTGCGCCTGGTCGATCGCGTTGTCGGAGTTGACGAGAAGCTCGATGAAGTAATTCATCTGCGTCTTGTACGCGTTGTAGAAATCGTCAAAGGTCTTCATGGTCTTGAACTCGCCCGTATCGGGGCCGATCTGTTCACCGGCATCCTTACCTCTCGTGAAAACGAGCTCGAGAGGACGGCACATATTGAAGAACGCGGCGTCGTGCCAGCCGTCCGTCTTTGCAGGTGCCTGCGGCTCTACGCAACCGATGATATTGTAGTTGCGCGCGTCCGCGAGCGTTACGCCTCTGGAGAGAAGCGCGGGAATGATCACCTCGTCGTTGTAATACGCGGGCAGACCGATACCCGTTCTCGTCAGCTCAGCCGCGCGGATGAGGAACTCGTGAGGAGAACCGTTCCATACGCGTACGGAGAACGAAGGCGCGGGGAGGAAAACGTGCATCGTCGCGTTGATGCACATGAAGGAAACGTCGTTTGTTGCATCGATACCGTTTACGTCCTGACCGCCTGCGATCAGGTTCTGGAACAAGCTGTAGCCGGCAAAGCCCTCTGCGGAAGCGGCATCACGGCACTTGTTCAGATCGTTGAGCTTGACCCAAATGCAGTCCATCAGCTCCTGCGCAAATTCACGGGTGATCGCGCCTTCCTTGAGATCCTTTTCAAAATAAGGATTCATGTACTGGTCGAAACGACCGGGCGAGATTGAATGTCCGCTGGATTCCATCTGCAAAAGCATCTGGATAAACCAGAAGGACTGGCAAGCCTCGTAGAAGTTTCTTGCGCCGAATTCGGGAACGCGTTCGCAGTTCAGAGCAATGCGGCGAAGCTCGGCTTTTCTTTCAAAGTCCTGACAGCCCTCTGCCATCATGTCCGCAAGCTTTGCGTAACGCTTCGCGTAAGCAATGACCGCCTCACAGCTGATGATCACGGCGTTGAGGAAGTGGTGGCGCTTTGCATAGTCGCTGTCGCCGAAATTCAGCTTGGCGAGAGCCGCCTTGGTCTCCTCGATGATTCCGCTGTAACCGACACGCAATACCTTTCCGTAGTCAACGGTAACGTGACCGATACCGTTATAGAAATAGTTTCCCGTCGTAAAAATATTGTGCTCGATCGCGGTG
>JAZKXO010000061.1:0-1450 GCA_045611685.1 Eubacteriales bacterium
GATGATGGGCTTTTTTATAATGTTCGGCATCTGGAGCATACTTGTGCCGATGCCCTGAGAGAGAAGACCGCCAATGCCGTTGTCGCGGAATGAGATGACGGCAAAGCCAACCATCTGCGCGCAACAGCCCGCAACAGCCGCGCCGCCCGCGATCGCAAGTCCCTCGCTTGAACCCGCCGCCGCAAGACTGCCCGTGAGAACAAGTCCCGCGCAGATCGCTGCCGAGGAGATCGGGAGGGTCAGCGCAATTCCCATAACGACGGAAACGGCAAGTCCCGTGATGAAGGGAGCTGGAGTTGCCGCCCAGCCGATGAAGGTGCTGACGTAGCCGACGAGCGTGCCAATGAAGGGAGCAACGAACACGGAAAGCAGACCGCCGACGAGGAGAATCACAAAGGGCGTGACGATGATATCAACTTTAGTCTTTTTTGAAACGAGCTGACCGAGCTCAACCGCGATGATCGCGATAAAGAATACTGCGAGAGGTCCGCCCGCACCGCCTTGAGCATTTGCCCCATAACCGACAGCCGCCGCAGAAAAGATGACGAGAGGGTCGCATTTCAGCGCAAAAGCGATAGCCGCCGCCATAGCGGGACCCGCAACAGCCTGCGCAAAGCCGCCAATCTCGGCAAGAACTCCGAGATATGGTATCATTCCGAGCGCTTTGAAGATCGTTCCGATCAAAAGCGAAGCAAAAAGTCCCTGCGCCATAGCGGACATGGCGGTGATGAAGTAGCGTTTTAGATATTTTTTGATAGTTTTCATTGCTTAAGATATTGAAAGAGGGCAAAGGTTAAAGGGAAAAGGTATGGTAACTTTTCGCCGAGGCGAAAGTATTTGCTTTCAGCAAATACTTTCCATTAGTAACTCAAATTTCGCCCTGCGAAATTTTGAGGAGTCTCTTCATAACGTCGTTTCCGCCTCTGCCGAAATAGTCGTGGAGTGTGAGATATTCGCGGTAGAGTGCCGAATAGACGGCTTCGTTATCCTTGTTGGGGGTGTAGCTGCGGTAGATCGGGCTCTTCATAGCATCGGATGCGGCAAAAATGTCCGCGTATTCGCCTGCGGCAACGGCGGCGTAGATCGCGCTTCCGAGAGCGGGAGCCTGCTTTGAGGAAATTACGTTTATCGGAATTCCGAGAATGTCGGAGTAGACTTGCATTGTGAAGGCGTCCTTGCGCGCGATTCCGCCCGCGGCGATGAGGCTTGTGATCTTCATTCCGCACTCTTCCATGCGGTCGATGATGACTTTCGTTGCAAACGCGGTCGCCTCGATGAGCGCACGGAGTATGTCCTCGGTCTTGGTGCGAAGGGTCATACCGATCAGAAGTCCCGACAGGTTGCTGTCAACAAGGATGTTGCGGTTTCCGTTCCACCAGTCGAGGGCGATGAGTCCCGTCTGACCCGGTTTTTTCACTGCGGCGCGGCGCACGAGGAGCTGAATGAGGGG
>JAZKXO010000062.1:0-1211 GCA_045611685.1 Eubacteriales bacterium
GCATCGCTGATCTCTGCCGCCTCCTCAAACGTGATCTTCCCGGCGAGGGCATCGTCGAGCGCCTGCTTGTATGCCTGAGCGCTCCGCAGGAAGTTCTTGCCCGGATAGAACCCGTATTTTCGGATGTGCGGCAGCACCTCATCACAGATCCACCGCGTGAATTCCTCAGCGATGGGCAGGCGTGAATGAAAGATCAGCCGATAGAAATCCCCCTCGCAGATGTATTTCTTATGCACGCACTGCATGGCATCGCTGCCGTCCGCCTTCGTGCCGGTGACCACCCATTCGTCAACGGCAACCGTCTCATGCTTACAGTGACGGCGGATGGCATCGCGCGGATTTTTGTATCCGAGAAGCAGTGCCGTCTCGATGGCGGGCACATACACCGTGCCGTCTTTGTCAATTGTGTGCAGGTTCCCAAGCGAGGTATCCGCGAACGCCTCGAGCATGGAGCCTTCAAATTCCGGTAAGTTTTTCATAGTACCCCCTACGTCGTGTTTTGGATTTATCAGACCATCGACATCTCCCCGCGCTTCTTCTGCTCGATCTCGCGCTTCAACTTGGAGTCCACCGCGGGCACTTTGCTGTCTTCCATCGCGGAGCTTGTATCGATGATACTGCCGGCGTGGCGCATCAGAGAGGTGATGTATCCGCCAAACTTCGGCGGAAGGGTCGCATTGTTTTTGCCGATGGCGGGTTTCTTCGCCTCTGTCAGCTCATCATCGCTCATCTTCCCGCCGTAATGCACCGCGATGTTCACCACCGCGTTGCGGATGGATTTGAATTCCTTGTTCTCCTCGATCGGAATTTTGATTGGGTTCGCATCGGTATAGGTGCGGCTGATCTCGCATTTGCACTTGTACCAGAGATCATACAGCTCGGCAAGATCCGGCTGCACGGCGAGGAGCTTTACGATTTCATCGACGATTTTCTTCGTATTCTTATCAAGATAGCCGTACTGCTTCTTGCCTTTCGCCTTCTTCAGCCGTCCGATCAACTCGAGAAACAGCATCTCCATCGGCGGACAGCGGTAGGAATGCCGCGAGAATTCCTCCACGATCTCCCGCATTCGTTCCCGGTATCGTGCGCGAAGATCGTCTCGGATGCGTGTCTGCTCATCGTAAATGGAGATGAGATCCTGCCGGAAGATATCGCCGGCGACCGTGCGCTTGATTGTTTCGATGCCGTCCTTGCTCAGATACGGCTCCTTC
>JAZKXO010000063.1:0-1101 GCA_045611685.1 Eubacteriales bacterium
CGGATTCAAATATTTCTCGCTCATTCCCGCATCCGAAGTAGTCAAAGGTGTTTCGATAGAGGGTGCAAAATATCCCCTCAAAAACGTCCGCCTTTCAAGAAAGAACGGTGGCTTTGCAACCTCGAACGAGATCGACGGCAACTGCGCGCTCATTTCGGTCAAAAAAGGCTCACTTTATCTCATAGAATCGCGCGACGCGTGATCATTTTTCACCCGCGGCGCATATAATGTCATTGAAGACGATATGCGGAGGTGGAATATGAGAGATTGCAGGAAGATGCGGCAGACGGTTGGGGTACTTGCGCTGACTTTCGGCGCGGGGATTCTCCTTGCCTTTTTGTTGCCGGGTAAGATCCTCGCCTTTATCGAGGCGGCAGTTCTCCTCTGCGCGGGATTTATGCTCATCAAATAGGAGGAAACATGAGGATCGTTCTGATGCGCCCGCCCGCCATTTTGGCACCCATTTTGCGAAAATTTTTCGGAATTAAAAAGACTAAAAAATAATCTCGGAGATAAAAAATGCTCGGAACTGAATTTCTTCCCATTTCGCGCGCCGATATGGAGGCGCGCGGATGGGACAGACCCGATTTTGTATACGTCACGGGGGATGCTTACGTTGACCATCCCTCTTTTGGCGTTGCCATAATATCGCGCGTGCTTGAGGCGGCGGGTTACCGCGTCGCAATTCTGGCACAGCCGAACTGGAAAACGCTTGACGACATCAAGCGCTTTGGCAAGCCGCGACTTGGATTTCTCGTCACTGCGGGCAACGTTGACTCAATGGTTTCCCACTACTCAGTCACCCGCCACCGCAGAGGATACGATTACTATTCGCCCGGCGGAAAGACCGGCTTGCGCCCCGACCGCGCGACAATCGTTTACTCGAACCTCATCAGACAAGCCTACGGTGACGTGCCGATCATCCTTGGCGGACTTGAGGCATCACTTCGCCGATTTGCCCATTACGATTATTGGGAAGACCGCATGCGCCGCTCGATCCTCATCGACAGCCGCGCCGACATTCTCACCTACGGAATGGGTGAAAATATCCTTCTCCGCATTGCGGAGCTGCTTGACCGTGGCGTTCCCGTCAAAAAGATC
>JAZKXO010000064.1:0-1809 GCA_045611685.1 Eubacteriales bacterium
TTCCCTTCGGGGAGTCTCCGTTTTGTGTTTGGAAGTTTCAAATTTGGGTTTGGCGGTCTGCTGTCTGACGGAAGCGGCGGTGACCACCCCGGCCGAGGAGGCCGAGACCCTCCCCCTGCGCCTTTCCTACGCCGAGATGACGGAGCGGTTCGGTGAAGGCCTCTTCGGCGGACGGCAACCCAAGCGGGCGTTGGACGGCGTGAAGGAGGAATTGGAGGAGATGGGGGTGCGGGTGGAGACGGGGGTGAGTTTTAAAAAGGATAACAGATGTACACGAGGGTTTACGGTTTTATAATCGAACTCGATATGTAGAAAAAGCGTAACTTCGTAACTTCGTAACTTCGTAATCTTATTTTGTATTTTTTAAAAAAATAATATAAAAAAATTAATAGTTTATTCATAAATTATAAAAAAGGTTACAAAGTTACGGAGTTACGTTTTTCCCCCCCATATACCCTTTCGTCACGTTTCGTATACCGCGATGCAAATTTGGGTTTATCGCTGAGCAAAGCTCAGCAGCTAATTCGGAATTCGGAATTCGGAATTCGGAATTGCGCGGGGAAGAAAAAGAATCAGGCAATATTTCTGCCGCGATTTCAAATAATCCTTTTTGGGGACATGATCTTTTGCGACAAAACGTTCATCCGAAAAGCGATTTCGTTCCCCCGTTCTCCATAATTCCGAATTCCGAATTCCGAATTCCGAATTAGCTGCCGAGCTTCGCTCGGCGATAAACTGCAATTTAAACTTCATCTGATAAAAAATCCACAAACCCCTTGACAACCCTCGCAAAATGTGCTATAATACCCCCAATCGAATAGAAAAACAAAGGCTATGACGAAGACGGTCAAGGTCGAGTGCTTCCAGAGAGTCGGCGGTTGGTGCGAGCCCGACAGTATTCCCCTTACAGACCCATCCCTTCCGAGCCGGAGGACTTGAACCTGTCTGCACAAGTGCAGGCGTAAGTAGAGACTCCCGTGTATGCCGCGTGAGCGCATAGGAATTACAGGATTCCGAAGAGTGGCGTCGAAATGGCGCAATTTGAGTGGTACCGCGAGTGTGATGCACCCGTCTCAAAGTGTTTGAGACAGGTGTGTTTTTTTATTCGTAATTTCCCATTCCTTCAAGGAGGATACTACCATGGCAAACGAGAGAACCAACGCCGTTGATCTGATGAAGCTCCAAGAGGTCGCCATCCGTATCCGCGAAATGCGGGATATCTGCGGCTTTACGGTGGCCGAGATGGCGGAAAAGACCGAGGTCAGCGCAGAGGAGTACATGGCCTATGAGGCGGGCAAGCTGGACTTCCCCTTCTCCTTCATCCATAAGTGCGCTCTGGCCTTCGATATCGGCATTACCGACCTGCTGGAGGGTCGCTCTGCCCATCTGTCCTCCTACACCGTCACCCGCAAGGGCGAGGGGCAGGAGACCGCCAAGGAGGCGGGCATCAGCATCATGTCGGTGGCCCCCCTCTTCCGTCAGAAGATCGCCGAGCCCTACCGCGTGCGCTACGAGTACGATCCCGCCCTGCAGAACAAGCCCATCCATCTCACTAGACACGACGGACAGGAGTTCGACTTCGTGCTGGAGGGTAAGCTCAAGGTGCAGGTCGGCTCGAACATTGAGTATCTTGAAGCCGGCGACAGTATCTATTACAACAGCTCCACCCCCCACGGCATGATCGCGGTGGACGGTCAGGACTGTGTCTTTATGGCGGTGGTTCTCCCCGGCGAGAACGCGCTGTCCGACGAGCTGGTGCAGGAGTCTCTGCGTCAGGTGCACACCGAAGGCGCCAAGACCACCCAGACC
>JAZKXO010000065.1:0-5840 GCA_045611685.1 Eubacteriales bacterium
AAAAACGGCATCCTCGCGGTGGGGGCAGAAAATCTCCTTCGGGGATTTTCTGCGGCTAAGGGGGGGCGGGGGACGGAGTCCCCCGAGAAAAAAGACTTCGCGCGGCGGAATTGCTTTGGAGGGAGAAACGCTTCCCTCCGCGCGGGATCGCAAGACAATATTGGTACAGATGCGGGGCGCTGCCCCGGTCTCGCTGCAGGGCGGGAGTAGGGGCGGATTCCATATCCGCCCGTAAATACGCCAACGATCACCGAAACGGGGGCATATGGAATGCCCCCCTACAGGTTTGTGGATGTCATACCGCATCGGAAACACCGTCCCGCCGCTTCGCTACCCCGCGAGAAGTGGGATCGCGCCCACTTCTCGACAACGCGCGGTCAGAGAGGAAGGGAGAGGCGGGGACATATTCTCCCTTCCTCCCCGACACCTCTCCATCCCTCTTAGGCACAGGCGAAGTTACTCGTGATCCCCACCGCGCGAGACGAATACGGAAAGCACGTCTGCCGATTTTTCGTAGGGATGCGGCTTCGCCGCGGGAACTTTCGCCCGTCATTTTCCACCGACACCCACCGTTTCCCCCTCGGTATCGCGTGGGAAATCCTCTCTCTCTCCCCGTGCCCCCATTCCCCCCGATCATCCCCGATTGCCCGACAAAATTTCCCCTGCGCAAACCGTGCGTTTTCGCATTCTTCCTTTGTTATAATCCACATACAAAAGGACGAAAAAATCCGGTTTTTCCGGGACGAAAACGAAAGGCGGTCACCTATGAATTCCGACAACAAAAATTCCCGATCCACGAAAGACATCCTTCAAAAAATCCGTGTGGACGAGCTGTACGCGGCGCTCACGGCAGCGCCCATCTTCCGCTATATATGGACGGCGGCAGTCTCGGCGGTCGTCTCAGCGGCGCCTCTCATCGGTGCCTCGTATCCGTTCGGCATCGCCATGATCGCGGCGGCGGGGGATGCCGTGACAGCCGCGGCGGCCACCCTCGGCACGCTCGCAGGCTCGGTCGCTCTGCCCGATTTCGCGGGCATTTCCACCGCATCGATTCTGCTCTTTTTCATGCGGTGCGCGGTGGGGCTCTTTCTTACGGCAGGCACGAAGCCGCCGGTTCTTCTGCCCTCGCATCTCCGGACGGCAGGCGGCGATCCCGTGCCGATCACGCGATCGGGCGAGCGCGTTCGCCGTCTGCTCACGCGGTGCGATCTTACCGCCACGGGCTCGGTTCGGTTGGCGCTCGCATCCGCCGCCGCCATGGCGGCGGGCACCGTTTCCCTGCTCCTCGACGGCAGCTACTCCATGCGGGATCTGCTCGGTGTATTTTTCTCGGCGGCAGTCACGCCCCTGTGCGCATCTGCCCTCACGGCCCTCTACGATCGCCGTGGAGCCGCGGCAAGGCAGGTGGGGGTACTCTGCCTCCTCTTTGCCGCCGCGCGCTCTCTGCACACGATCTCGTGGCTTCCCTTGGATGCGGGCGTTCTGTTTGCATTCGCCGCTCCCGTCATTCTCGCCTACCGATCGGCTAAATCGGGCGGTCTTTCTCTCTCCGCTACGGCGGTGGCGGCAGGCATTCTCTCGGGGATCGCCATGAATCCCGCCGGCGCGTCTGTGTTCGGTGCCTCGGCGGTAGCCGCTTCTCTTACGATGAACATTTCCCCCGCCGCATCGGTCTGTGCTTCGTTTCTCACCGCTGTGGGGATCGCGTTTGCGGGCGGCGGCATCAGCGCTCTTTCGCGCGTTTTGCCCGAGGTGACGATTGCCTCGGCGATCCTTATTCCCCTCTGCCGCTTTTCCCTCATTCCCGTACCGAAGGTACGCTCGATCGAATCCGTTTCTCGTGGCACGGCGGTCACGGAGGCGGCTCTCGAGCGCTCCCGCGCCGATCGCGCTGTCACTTCTATTACCTCGCTCGCGGGGGCGTGCGGTGATCTTTCCAAGGTTTTCGGCGCCGTGTCCGAGCGGCTTCGCCGTCCGGGCGTGATTGATTTGAAGGAAATCTGCGACCGCTCGACGGCCGAGCGATGCCGCGACTGCGAAAACCGCGTTCTCTGCTGGGAAAGAGAATACGCCACGACGGCGGACACCGTCTGCCGCATCACCGCCGCTCTCCACAAGGACGGGCGCGTGTCGGCATCGGTGATCCCGAAAGCGCTCGCGGCGCGCTGTCACAGAATGGACGATATCCTCTCCGACGTGAACGATGCGTGCGCCGCACGTGCCGCCGAGGCGGCAAAGACGGACAAGACGGACGTGCTCTCCGACGATCTCGCCTCGTTTTCCGAGATTCTGACGGAAGCCTCCGCGCGCATCGGCGAAAACTTCACGAAAGACGAGACGATGTCCCGTAAGCTGCGCCGTGCCTTCTCCCGTACGGATTTTTATGCGGACAGCATCAGCGTGTACGGCACCAGGCGGCGGCACATTGTGGCTGAGTCGATCGATATGAGCCGCATGCGGATGGGCAACGAGGAGATCCGCACGGCGTTCGAATCGGTCGTGGGTGGGAAGCTCACCGTGCCGGAGTACGAAATAAACGGCACGTCCGTCATGATGACAATGGAGAGCCGCGCCGCGGTACGGACGGTATACGGAGTCTCGACGCGCGCCGCGGGCGAGGGGAATCTCCCCACGGGAAAACGGGCGGTGAACGGGGATGCGGCGGCCGAGTTCACGACGGACGACGGACGCTATGCGGCGATCATCTCGGACGGGATGGGCACAGGCGGCGAGGCGTCGGTAACCGCGCGGCTCTCGATAACGTTCCTCAAAAAAATGATGATGGCGGGTGTATCCCTGAAAGCGGCGCTCACGATGCTGAACAATTTTCTGCGCGCGAGAAACATGGAGTGCTCGGCGGGGATCGATATTATGGAGATTGATCTGTATGGAAGCGAGGCGCGCTTTGTGAAAAGCGGTGCTGCGCCGTCGTTCGTCGTACGGGACGGACGCCTGTTCCGCCTTGCGTCCAAAACGGTGCCGATCGGGATTCTCCGCGCGCTGGACGCGGAGATGATCCGCTTTACGGTGGAGCCGGGGGACACGGTCGTGATGCTCTCCGACGGGGTGATGGCGGGGTTTGACGAAGCGCCGTGGCTGTGCGATCTTCTCGCGACGCCCACGATCATGGCACTGCCCCCGAAGGAGATCGCCGAGCGGATCGTCGCCGCGGCGGCGACGGAAAGCCGTGATGATATTACCGCGGCGGTGATAAAGGTTTTGTGAGGGGAGGCACCTGCCTCGCAGGAGAAGCACCGCGGTGGTTTGAGGGGGCGTAGCCCCCTCGGGAAAAGAATTTTGCGCGGAGGAATTTCTTTGTAGGGAGAAACGCTTCCCTCCGCGCACAAGCAAGACAATATTGGTACAGATGCGGGGCGCTGCCCCGGTCTCGCTACAGAGCGGGAGTAGGGGCGGATTCCATATCCGCCCGTAAATACGCCAACGATCACCGAAACGGGGGCATATGGAATGCCCCCCTACAGGTTTGTGGATGTCATACCGCATCGGAAACACCGTCCCGCCGCCCCGAGCCCCGCACGAAGTGGTATTGCGACCACTTCGCGGCTACCCCGCGTCAGAGAGGAAGGGAGAGGCGGGGACATATTCTCCCTTCCTCCCCGACACCTCTCCATCCCTCTTAGGCACAGACGAATTGAATTCGTGATCCCCACCACGCGAGACGAATACGGAAAGCACGTCTGCCGATATTCCGTAGGGACGCGGTCTCGCCGCGAATCGCGCCGCGGCGAGACCGGGGCGGCGCCCCGTTTTTCCGTAAAAAAGAGAACCCTTACGTTTTCTCCCCGTAAAGGTTCTTTTTTTCTATAATGATTACCTTTTTGCCCCGTTTTTGAAACAACCCGACCGTATGCATCGTTCCTTTAGAAACACCGTCCCAGAACGCAAGCGCAGCATCGGCATAGTCCGCGATTTCCTCGTTCCTGCGATGCGGTGCACCTCTTCCGTATCTCTTGTACTCCGGAAGAAACTCCACAAGCTTCAGCCCGTGCTCCTTCGCATATTCTGCTGCTTGCTGATCAATCCCCTTTGCTCCACCCGAAACGATTTCCAAAACCCCATCGGGCACATAGTCCGCCATGTTTTCCACGTGTAATGTCCGCGACCCTATAATTGCCAGCTTCATCTGTATCTCCTTGAACTCATTTTAGATATATTTTGCATCTATCCACAACATAATAACACAAAATGGGTGTAATGTAAACACAAAATATATTGAAATTGGAGTTAATATGGCTACAAAGAGCTTATCTATCCGCATCGAGGACACGATGCTCGATAAATTGCATGTGATTGCAGACTATGAAGGCAGAAGCGCGAACAGTCAGATTCTGATTCTCATTCGCGACTGCATTGAGGCGTACGAGAGCCGGCACGGCGAGATTCCCGTGGGGAAAAGATAAACAAAAACCGCATCCTTTCTCTCTGCATTCTTAGCGGAGAAATAGACGGCACAAAACTTCGGCAGAGAATTTGTTTTCTCTGCCGATTTGTGTTATAATAGGTGTAACGAAAAGCCTCCCTTGTGTAAAGGGAGGTGCCGAGCGAATGCGAGGCGGAGGGATTGTAAATGCAGAAAGATAGCGAAAAACAATCCCTCAGTCGCTAACGCGACAGCTCCCTTTACACAAGGGAGCCTTAGGACGCGCTCAACCTTAGGGGTATGGGCTTAGCCCTGTGCCTTTGTAATACAAAGGCGAAACTGGCGATAAACTGGAAAGTGTATTTTTAGGAGGTGTTTTGATGCCAGCTTTATTTATTGATTCGTGCAGTCAACTCAAAGCTATTTTAGAGAAAAGTGATTCTTTACCTCCTCATAACTGGTTAATATCGTATTTGGAATGTTATGATACTATCGGTTGGGAGGGCTGCGAAAAATGGGAAAAACAATCGTTCATACTGACTGACGAAGAACTTAAAAAAGATATCTATTTAAGAGATATGCAATTCATTTGGGGTGTCTTTTCTGCTATACCGGAGAAATACAGCAGTCACGATATCGAGAAATATGCTCTCCCCGAACTTGAAAATCCAAATTATATGGCGAACCATATCAGTCCGCAACACCCGCTGGCTTTCTTGGAAATTTCTGTTTGGGATGGAAGTTATACATATATTTGTGCGCACGACGAAAAACTTTTGAAAGCTTTTATAGATCTACCGTATAGGGTAATTGATGCGGAAGAGGATAACCAAACTATGAATACGAATCTCCGCCGAATACAAGATATACTTCGAGATATGATTCCAAATGTATCTGATGTAGTCGCAAACGACGTTCAATGGGAATGTTGGCACACATTATTTTCCAAATTTTCCAAGGAAAAAATAAAGGAAGAAATTACTGATGAAAGAATCCAAAAGGCAATAAAAGTGGCATATAAAAAAGTTTCCGCCGAGGGATATCGTTTTAGATATACCTAATGGAATCCATACACTCCAAAATAAAAACATCCCCGACAGACTTTAAAATCTGTCGGGGCTAATTATTTGTTTCCTGCGGATTAAATAAGGCAAACTGATTTGTGATTTCTCCGATAAGAACATCACGCTTTTCAGGTTTGCGGTTTTTTTATGCTTTTTGAGCTTTCTTTTTTGCGTTTTCCTTGTCGCGCAGGCGGTAATCCTTTGAGCGACGCTTTTTGATAACGGTGGTGTAGGTCGCAAATGCAACGACGCCGACCACGTTCGCGATCGCCGTAACGTGCACCCAAAGCTCGGTTGAGTTCTCGGTCTTAAGGCTCTCCCAAAGCGTGTTGGTATACGACTGTATCTCGGGTGTGAAGTTCTTGTAGCAGGCGGTGCCGTAGAGGGCGTTGTAC
>JAZKXO010000066.1:0-4943 GCA_045611685.1 Eubacteriales bacterium
AAACAGTTCGTCGATGGTGGTGTCATAGACCGACGCGATGGTCGGCAGCAGACTCGCGCTCGGCATATTCTGCCCGGTTTCCCATAGGGAGATTGCCTGTGCGGATACGCCGATTTCCTCTGCGGCCTGTTTGAGCGTCAAGCCCTTTGACAACCTCGCGCTCTTGAACGACAAGTTTTCACCTCCTATTTATCAAGCTATACTTGACAAACGAACAACAAACGGTTACAATGATGTTGCAGAATCCATTGAAACGCCAGCTTTTTAGGTGGCGCGGCTTGTTATTGCCTATCAAGCACAGCTTTATTATAAAGCCCCGCTTGATGAATGTCAAGAGAAAATTAAAGTTTTTCTTGATTTTTTCTAAAACCGTAAAGACGCACTTGATAGAGAGGGGCGATGTCATGAGTCTGATCACCGACAACATCGACGCAATTGTCAGCGAGAAGGGCATAAAAAAGGGAGAGTTTTACGCGGCGGTCGACATATCGGCGCAAACATATTCCCAATGGAAAAATGAACAGACGCAGCCGAGTCTTAAAAATATTTACAGAATCGCGGAATATCTCGGCGTTGAGGTCTACGTTCTCTTTTTGAAAGATGGACAAAAAAAGACCGCCGCCCCGGTGGGCGACGGTCTGACGGATGCGCAAAAGTCTTTGCTTGCTATTCTTTCAAGTCTTGATTCTGACGGTGTGCGTTACATAATAGAGAAAGCGCGAGAGGTAGTAGAGTTTCAGCGATTTCGGGATTCTCAATGATCAATCGTTCCAGTTCTTCAAGTTCCATCTTCATCATCTTCCTTTTTAAGTTCATGCGTCCATTTTAATACTGGAATAGCGATTTCCTTGTCGAATCTAAAGTAGCAATTAAGGTGTACAAAAAAGAGGACAGAAAATGAAAGTTCCGAAGCCGGAAAAGACCAAGTCGGGAAAGTGGTACATCCGTATGCGCTTAAACGGCGTTTCCGTGCCTGTGGTCGCAACGACGAAAGCCGGGTGCATAGCACAGGCGCGTCTGATAAAAGCCGAATACAAGGCAAAGAAACGCAATATTGAGCGAACAGAAGCAGACGGCATAACGCTCCGGCAGTCCATCGACAAATACATCGCCGAGCGCAAAAACTCTCTGTCGCCGTCGACCGTTCGCGGGTATCGGACGATTCAACGCTGCCGCTTTCAAGCGTTCATGGACGAGCCGATCTCGTCAATCAAGAATTGGCAAAGCGTGTATGACTCTGAGAAAAACCGCCTTGCGTCCAAGACTCTGAACAATTCGTTTTCCCTCGTCAAGTCCGTGTATGAGGACACGACAGGCCGGAAGATGCCAAAGGTCGACAAGCTGCAAACGGTGTCCGACGAGCGCGAATTCCTTGACTACGAGGAAATACTGATTTTCTGCGAAGCGATAAAGGGGAAACCGTGGGAGACCGAAGCCCTGCTCGCGCTCCACAGCTTGAGAGCGTCCGAGATTTTGGATTTGACATGGGATGACATTGATTTCAAAAAGTGGACGATCCGGGTGCGAGGGGCAACCGTTCCAGACGAACACAACCGATATGTCCACAAGGACACGAACAAGACCACAGAAAGCGTCAGATTCCCGCCTGTGTTCATTCCGCGCCTACGGGTATTACTCCAAGAAAAGCACGACAGGGGCGATTCTATGCGGTATTACAAGCGCACGGGAAATCTGAACGAGATGGTCAAGAGGGTCTGCGAGGAAAACGGTCTCCCGATTACCACGTTGCACGGATTACGCCACAGTTTCGCGTCCTTGTGCTTTCACCTCTCCATCCCGGAGGATGTCGTTCAAAAGCTGGGCGGGTGGTCTGACTATATGACGGTGCATCGGATATACACCCATATATCAAAACGGGATATGCGGAAACACACCGAAGATTTAGAGAATTTTTTCAAAATGCCAAATATTTTGCCAAATTGAAAACGGGTAGGTCGAAAAAGTCTTGTATTTTCAATGCTTTTTCTGGTGTCGGGCGAGGGTTCAAATCCCTCCTTCTCCGCCATTTTGAAAACCCTGTATTCTCAACGGATACAGGGTTTTTCCTTGATATATCAACATTTTTCCGGCGTTTGTCTTTTCACGCTCATGTCAATCTGTTGACGGTGTTGGCAATCTGTTTATGCTCGTTTTGCCAAATTTTTTGCCAAATAAATAAAAAAGACCCCGGCAGACGCAAGGTCTGTCGGGGTTTTACATGGTCACTTTTATCTCTTTTTTAGCGCCGCAGAGGGTCATCGTCTGGAGCGCGTGGGTCGTTGGCAAGAGCATTTTGGATGTAGCATAGCCACCGTACTCCAGCCACGAAGTCGCGCTGATGATGCGGAACGGTTTGACCGTCACGCGATTATTATGCGCATCGACGCAAATTCTCCCCGGCTGAGTCATGAACGGTTTATGCACATGACCGACGATGAGAGCGTCAACACCGCTGAGAGCGTATCCGAATCGCTCGTTGCGATTGACCGCGCCGCCCGTGAGAACGCCGCCGCCGCTGCCGTGGACAACGGCAAGAACATAGACCGGGCGACGCTCGCCGTCCGTTTTTTTGCCATTCGCGGTCAGACGAGTTCCCATCTGAATCTTGATGAACGCGGCGTTCTCCCGTGCCAAGTGTTCAAGGTCGAGTTTCGCGGCGATGTCGTAGGTCGGCGAATCGTCTGCGTCTCTCGCGCTCCGGGCTTCATGGTTGCCGTTGACAAAGCACAGAATGCGGTCACGGACGGGCGCGAGGATGTTCGCCATCTCTTTCTTCTGCTGTGACGGCGGCATCGTCTGCCGAAACACAGAGTCGCCGACGCTGGATCGCGTTCCGTTCTCGATGAGGTCACCACCGAGAATGAGATATACGTCCGGCCTGTCGGCGACCGATTTGATGAACGAGATAAACTCCTGCTCCATGCATCCGGGAGAGCCGAGATGCACATCGAAGATCGGGATGACCGTGATGTCCTGCCCGCCCGTGAAGCTGTGCTGAATCAAATGAAAGTCGGAAAGCATTTAACCATCCTCGTCATGCATTTCATCTTGTATGTTTTCTTCCGCTTCTTTGAACAGTTCCTCTTGCTTCTCGTCGATCTTGTGCTGCACATCGGTCGGCACAGGAACGCCGAGCTTTTTCACGTTCTCGATGATTGAGACCGTTTCCATCCAGCAGATGTATAGCGAGACGGCGTAGACGAACGCCACGGGCAGAGCCATAGCCCAAGTGAACAGCTGCGCGACGAGCAGACAGATTGCTTCTGCAAATTTCTTCCCGCCGCCGCGCCGCATGACCGCCGAGTCACGCTCACCTTTGATACAGGCGTTGATGTAGCCCGTCAGAAAGTCGATCACTTCCAATGAGACCGGGAGAATGAACGCCCATCCGATGCTCACAAATTGGAAGTTCTCGACGAAGTAGTTCCAGTCCATTGTGGTCACACTCCGTTGTTGTAAATGTCGTAAAGCGAGTCGGTCATCTCTTGCATCGCCGATTTGCGCTTGACGCGATAGACCTCGCCATAGTAGGAATATTTGCTATTCGTTTGATCGAGTTCGGACGCTCTGGCGGTCGCAAACTGCGTCGCGTTGCAGCGAGCGTTCGCGGCGGGCGTTTTGACCGTCACCGTAGTGGAGTTGTTCGTCGTTGACGCGAATGTCGCCGCCGTCGCAGACGGATAAACACCATAGGCGACCGAATGAGTAAAGGTCAAGCTGTTTGCCGTGTTGCCATAGTAAACGTGAAGCGGCGCGATGTAGAGCGTGACGCAGCTGTTCGTGTTCGCGTTCGATGCATTGAGCGTTGCCAAACTCCCGGCGCGGCGCGTAAGAATCTGCCAAATCTCCGCACACTCGCGGTATGTTTGATTCTTCAGCGTCGCGCCCTCATTGTACGCCGCGTCAAAACGCCATCTCCATCGGATCATGTATTCATAATTGGCGAAGTCGCCCGTGAACGTTCCCGCCGTCGCGCCGGATTTGATGGCTTTTGCCGTTGTCGCCGGAGTCCAACCGTTGAACGAGGTATCCTTAAGCGCGACCGTTGTTTTTGCGTATGTCGCTATTTTCGTCGCGTCCTTGCCGATCCAGTTCCAAATCATCTGATTGACGGTTACATCGTCTGTCATCCGCAGACCGTTCGTCGGTAGGACGATGTCGTTGTCGTAGGACGGAGCGACGATATACGCGCCCTCATACGGATCGCGCTCGATTGGGTTTCTGATTACGGCGGGCGAGTCAAGAGTCGCTTTTACCGTCGCCGGGGCAATCATCACGCCGCATTTTGGTGGTGTAATCTTGACATCGATCACAGCTTATCAACCACCTTCAAAAACGCGGTCGGGATGATGTTGCACATGAAAACGCCGTTGCGATACCAGTCGAGCGAATAGTTGTAAACGCCGACAGGCAGAAGTGCGCTTTCCGCTTCGGTCAGTTCAAGTGAGATGCCGGAAACAGGATTGTCAAAGGTTTTCTCAATCAGCGCGGTCGTGCCATCCACGGCCTTGATCGTCAGAAGCATGGAGTCGCTCGCTGCCGGAGTGATGCCGTCAAACGTAAACGGCAGGGCGATTCCATAGTCGCCCTCGACCATTGAGAGGTAAAATCCGTCAACGTTCCACATTTTACTTGTCCTCCTTTGCGAGTTTCAGACCACGCAGAACCATCACCGCGCACTCTGCTCTCGTCACAGGCGCATCCGGGCGTGTTCCGTCCGTGATGCCGAGCTTCTTTGCTTCTTCCAGTTCGCCCGTTCGGATGTACCACGGATCGTCTGCGCCCTGCTTTGCCGCCCATGCCTTATAATCCGGCAGACCGTAACCGCGAATGTACTTGCCGTCCACCTTGAGCGTTCGGCGTTCTACGCTGTCGTTTTTGTTGCCCTCGATCACGACGATGTTCTTGCCGTCGCACGATTCCACGATGCCGACATGATCCGG
>JAZKXO010000067.1:0-1249 GCA_045611685.1 Eubacteriales bacterium
CTTTGACATCGAGACGTCGAGCTTTTACGAGGACGGAAAAAAACGCGCCTGTATGTATATATGGATGCTCGGGATCAACGGCCTTTGTATGACCGGCCGGACGTGGGAGGAATTCATCGCGGTCTGCGACACTCTCACGGATCGGCTCGGTCTCGGAGACTCGCGGCAGCTTTACGTATACGTTCACTCTCTCGAATTTGAATTCCAATTCATCCGGCACCGCTTTGAATGGAAGAAGGTTTTCGCGACAGGCCCTCGTACACCGGCCTACGCGCTCACTACGGGCGGTATCTGCTTCAGGTGCTCGTATATCCTATCCGGATACGCTCTCGCGTCCGTGGGCCGCTCCCTGACGCGCTACAGGGTCGACAAGATGGTCGGCGATCTCGATTACCGGCTTATGCGGCACTCCGGGACGCCTCTGACCGGGAAGGAAATCGGGTATTGTCTGAACGACATTCGCGTCGTGATGGCATATATTCAGGAGCACATCGAGAACGACGGCAATATCACGAAAGTTCTGATCACAAAGACGTCGTACATCCGGCAGCTCTGCCGGGAGGCAACTCTGCATCAGGGAAAGGGACACAAGGAAAACGGTCTCTATTACCTCAAGACCCGGCAGCTCATCGGAGGCCTGCAGGAGACGCCGGAGGAGTATCAGATGCAGCACCGTGCTTTCCAAGGAGGATTCACGCACGCCTCTTTTCATTACTCCGGAATGACACTCGAGAACGTCGGATCCGACGACCTGACGTCAGCATATCCCTATCAGATCGTCGCGCAAAAATTTCCGATGAGCTCCGGAACGCTCCGTGAAAACGTCTCGATGAAGGACTTCCGGAAATACCTCAGATGCTATTGCTGCATCTTCGACATCGAGATCATCGGCCTCGTGGCGAAGGAAGAAGTATACGAGCATCCGATAAGCTGCTCGAAGTGTTGGAGGCTCGACCCCGACCATATCGAGGATAACGGCAGGCTTGTAGAAGCCGCATACCTCCGGACGACGATCACGGACGTCGACTTTCAGATATACGAGCAGTTTTACAATTGGGAGTCGATCAGACTCGGAAAGTTTTACACGTACCGTCGCGGCAGGCTCCCGAAGGAGCTGATCAAGGCAATACTCGAGCTTTACAAAAAGAAAACGGAATTAAAGGGGGTGATAGGATATGAGCAGGAATATTCTCTCGCAAAAGAGAATTTGAATTCCTGCTATCTACGGCTCGATCGTGACCGATATCGT
>JAZKXO010000068.1:0-1250 GCA_045611685.1 Eubacteriales bacterium
CTTCTTGACAAGCTCGATGTATTCTTCCATAGAGGTGGGGTATCCGTTATAGAACGCCGTGCCGGGGAAATACTGCGTGCTGGGTGCCGTCATGGTATTGACGAAAATATTGTTATAAAGACGGTCGTCACCGCCGTAAACGAGAGCCAAGCCCTTGAAATCCGTGGAATGACCGTAGTGATAAGGCGTGGAGCGTTCAATAACGTCATAACGATAAGTACCGCCGCAGAAGAGATTATGCACGTAAGCGCCGCCCTGCGCCGCATTGAGCAGACAGTATTTTGCCGCGAAAATATTGTTGTGTACGAGATGAGGTCCGTGCGTTACTTCAAACCAGATATCCTTGAAGTTGTGATGATAGATATTGCCGTAAACGTGGATGCCCTGCGCCTGCCAGTCAAACCAAGAGCCCATGGAGCAATGATGGATATTGTTGTGATGGATCTGCGTATCGATCGCCGCGTGAAGCTTGATGCCTGCGATCTCGTAGCCAAAGAATTCACTCTTCGAGCCGATGTTATAGATCTCGTTGCCGTAAATTTCGGAGAACGCGCCGCCGAGATGACCGACGATACCGTTCTGTCCGCAATCGTAGATCACGTTGTTGCGAACGATGTGAGAGCCGACGGTCTCTTTACCCCAACCGATGCGCTTCGCCGCGAAAACGGTCTCGAGCTGTGTCTGATAACCGGGCTTTCTGTGGTAGCGAACAGCCATGTTGTCACCCGTGGAAAGCTCCTTGCCAATGCTGATCGCACTGCAGCGCGCGTCGTGAACGATATTGTTTTCGATGAGCCAGCCCTTTGCCCAATGCGCGCCGATGATACCGAACTGCTCGGTCGTGGGGGGCGCCCAGGTCGTTGCGCACTGTGCCATCTCAAAGCCGCGGACGGTGATATAGTTGAGCCCCGTCTTTTCGGGATAGAAGCAGCATTTTCTGACGTTGATCTCCACGAGAGCCTCGTTGGGATCGTTGTCAGCGAAAAATACGGTAAACACGGTCTTGTCGTCGTAAACCTTCGCGTCCCAGATCATTTCGCCCTCCTCAGGCTCCTTCAAGGAATTGATCTCGCGGATCGCCTTGCCGTTCAGATAAACCATGCCCGTATGACAGGGGTGCTCAAGCGATCGGATCATCCAGTCGCCGTTGACCTCGGTTTCGTAGGGATTGTAATCGCCGAAGATCGCGTTATCCACGGAAGCCGTCCACTTGCCGTCCTCGGTCTTTACCCAGCCCGTGAGGATCTCGG
>JAZKXO010000069.1:0-6087 GCA_045611685.1 Eubacteriales bacterium
GTACATAAGATCGTGGAAGAGTCCGGCATCAAGAACGGTACCGTTTCTGTAGTTTCTCACCACACCACCTGCTCCGTTATGATCCAGGAGTGCTCTCACGACTTCGACACCTTCGATCTGGAGTACCTGCAGCACGACCTGTTGGACATTATGCGTAAGATGATCCCCGACTTCGTCAACGTTGGCGACTACCGTCATCCCGGCCCCGTGCACGCACAGTTCGGCCGCTATGTTGATGAGCCCGGCAACTTCACTTCTATGAACACCGACGGCCACCTGCGCTCCGTATTCTTCGGCCGTTCCGAGACCTTGCCCATTAAGGACGGCAAGCTGGATCTGGGCGAGTTCGCTCACATCTACTTCATCGACTGGGACCATGTCCGTGCTCGACCCCGTCAGGTTAACCTGACCCTGTTCGGCACTGCCGAGGATCTGGGCGATCGTAAGTACAACAACGGTGAAGTTGTAAACACCCTGCGTAAGTTCCCCGCAGAGGAGAAGGCTTACATGGAGCAGTACGACGAGTGGAAGAAGCGCTGAGCTTTACAATCGAACACGAAAGATACCGCCGTTTGGCGGTATCTTTTTTCTGTAAAATGCTGCCCGAATTTCCAAATACCGCTTGCAATCGAGGGCGTTTCGTGCTATACTTAATATGAATAAAAATGTCCCGTTCGTTTTTTGCGGCGGGGTGAAAATTTCCGCAAACCGCGCGCGTTTTTCGCCGCCTTGCGGACGGAAAGAAAGGGTTTTACAAATGAAACAAATCGGACTCGAAAAACTCCGCGAGAGTTTTGAGATTGAGGCACAGTGCCTTCGCGATGCGGCATCCTACATAGACGAATCCGCTTTCGCCAAAGCAGTCGATCTGCTCGCCAAGGCGGAACGCATCGGCACGTCGGGCTGCGGCCACTCGGGCATTATCTGTCAGCATGCTGCACATCTTCTTTGCTGCATTGAGCGCCCCACGCGCTTTATCTCCCCCGCCGAGGCTGTACACGGCGCGACCGGCTACCTCCAGAAGGGCGACGTTATGATCTTCGCCTCCCGCGGCGGTAAGACGAAGGAGCTTCTCCCGATCCTTGATATCTGCAAGGCAAAGGGCGTTCACGTCATCACCGTTACCGAGAACACCGAATCCCCGCTCGCTACCGGTGCGGACGTCGTTCTCCGTCAGTACATCAACCGCGAGACGGATAAATACAACTCCCAGGGTACGACGAGCAGTACGTCCCTTGCGGTTATCTTCCACGCGCTGCAGTCCGCGCTCATCGAGGAGACCGATTACAAGAACGAGCAGTTTGCGCTTATTCATCCCGGCGGAGCCGTAGGCGAACGCCTGAATAAATAAAAACGAATTCGATGTCTGCCATCGCGGATGACGATTTCTTTCGGCACAGATAATACACCAAGCGCGGTTTCCGTTTTTTGGAGACCGCGTTTTTTCTTTGGACAACGGGGCAAAAGATGCTCCTGTTCTTGACAAATTTAGGTTTTGGTGATAAAATAATTATTTAGAAAACAAATAAGCGACACCATAAGGAGACGCGTTATGTATAAGAAGGTACCAACAAATCTGGACTTCGTCAGCCGTGAGAAAGAAACGCTTTCATTCTGGAATGAGAATCACGTGTTTGAGAAATCGCTTGCGCTCAGAAAGGGCGATAAAACGTACACGTTCTACGACGGTCCTCCGACCGCCAACGGCAAGCCGCACATCGGCCACGTTCTTACCCGTGTAATCAAGGATATGATCCCGCGTTACCGCTGCATGAAGGGATACGACGTTCCGCGTAAAGCCGGCTGGGACACGCACGGATTGCCGGTGGAACTGGAAGTGGAGAAGCTTCTCGGCCTCAACGGTAAGGAGCAGATCGAACAGTACGGCATGGAGCCGTTTATCGAAAAATGTAAGGAAAGCGTCTGGAAGTACAAGGGCATGTGGGAGGATTTCTCCGGCACGGTTGGCTTCTGGGCGGATATGGACGATCCGTACGTAACGTACCATAACGACTATATCGAATCCGAGTGGTGGGCACTCAAGCAGATCTGGGATAAGGGCCTCCTTTATAAGGGCTTCAAGATCGTTCCGTACTGCCCCCGCTGCGGTACGCCGCTTTCCACCCACGAGGTGGCGCAGGGCTACAAAACGGTAAAAGAGCGCTCCGCGATCGCCCGCTTCAAGGTAGTGGGTGAGGATGCGTACGTTCTCGTCTGGACGACCACGCCGTGGACGCTTCCGTCGAACGTGGCGCTTTGTGTGAACCCCTCTGAAACGTACGTGAAGGTAAAAGCTGCTGACGGATATACCTATTATCTCGCAGAGGCTCTCGCTGACACCGTTCTCGGAAAACTGAAAACCGATGACGCGCCTGCGTACGAGGTCCTTGAAACCTACAAGGGAACCGATCTCGAATATAAGGAATACGAGCCGCTCTTTGAGGGCGCAAAAACGGTAGCGGACAAGCAGAAAAAGAAGAGCCACTATATCACCTGTGATCCGTACGTTACCATGACGGACGGTACCGGCGTCGTACACATCGCGCCCGCGTTCGGTGCGGATGACGCAAACGTCGGCCGCAAGTACGATCTGCCGTTCGTGCAGTTCGTCGATGCGGCGGGCAATATGACCGCCGAGACGCCGTTTGCCGGCCTCTTTGTCAAGGATGCAGACCCCAAGGTGCTCGTCGATCTCGAAACCCGCGGCCTCCTCTTTGAAGCGCCTCGCTTTGAGCACGAGTATCCGTTCTGTTGGAGATGCGACACGCCGCTCATCTATTACGCGCGCGAATCCTGGTTCGTAAAGATGACCGCCGTCCGTGAGGATCTCATCCGCAATAACAACACGATCAACTGGATCCCCGAGTCTATCGGCAAGGGACGCTTCGGCGACTGGCTCGAAAACGTGCAGGACTGGGGTATCAGTCGTAACCGCTATTGGGGAACGCCTCTCAATATCTGGGAGTGCGAATGCGGACACCGCCATGCAATCGGCTCGATCGCGGAGCTTCGCGAAATGGCGATCGAATGTCCCGAGACGGTCGAACTCCACCGCCCGCATATTGATAACGTAAAACTGAAATGTACCGAGTGCGGCGGTACCATGAGCCGTGTACCCGAGGTAATCGACTGCTGGTTCGACTCCGGCTCCATGCCGTTTGCACAGCATCATTATCCGTTTGAGAACGAGGATCTGTTCCGGGCACAGTTCCCCGCAGACTTTATCTCCGAGGCCGTTGACCAGACCCGCGGCTGGTTCTATTCTCTCCTTGCAATTTCCACGCTCCTCTTCAACTGCGCGCCGTTCAAAAACTGCATCGTCCTCGGACACGTGCAGGATGAGAACGGTCAGAAGATGTCCAAGTCCAAAGGCAACGCAGTCGATCCGTTCGAGGCGCTCTCCACGTACGGCGCTGATGCGATCCGCTGGTATTTCTACACCAACTCCGCACCGTGGCTCCCCAATCGCTTCCACGGAAAGGCCGTCATCGAGGGTCAGCGTAAGTTCATGGGTACGCTCTGGAACACCTACGCGTTCTGGACACTGTATGCGGACATCGACGGATTCGATCCGACGAAATACAGCCTGTCCGACTGCAAACTCAGCGTGATGGATAAGTATATCCTCTCCCGCCTCAATACCGCTGTCGGCGAAACGGATGACAATCTCGAAAATTACCGCATCCCCGAGGCGGCAAAGGCACTGTCCTCTTTTGTGGACGACCTCTCCAACTGGTACGTCCGCCGCTGCCGCGACCGCTTCTGGGGCTCGGATATGACGGACGACAAGATCGCCGCGTATATGACGCTGTACACTTGTCTCGTTACGATCGCCAAGGCATCCGCACCTATGATCCCGTTCATGGCGGAGGATATCTATCAGAACCTCGTCCGTACCGTGGACAAGAGTGCGCCCGAGAGCATCCACCTGTGCGATTTCCCCACGGTCGATGCCTCCATGATCGACAAAAAGCTTGAGGACGATATGAACTTCATTCTCAATGTGGTCGTTCTCGGCAGAAGCGCACGTAACGGTGCGAACCTCAAAAACCGTCAGCCGCTCGCCGATATGTACGTGAAGACGGAACGCGAGGTCAGCGATTATTACCGTGCTATCGTCGAAGATGAGCTGAACGTCAAACGCGTTGCGTTTGTAAGCGACGTCTCTGCCATTTCTTCGTACAGCTTCAAGCCGCAGCTTAAGACGGTCGGTCCGAAGTACGGAAAACTCCTCGGACAGATCCGCGAAGCACTCAGTGCAGTCGACGGAAACGAAGCCAAGAATGAACTCGACACGACAGGCGCTCTCCACTTTGATTTCGGCGGAGAAAAGGTCGAGCTTACCGAGGCGGATCTCCTCATCGACGTC
This sequence comes from Eubacteriales bacterium, assembly GCA_045611685.1. Taxonomy (GTDB): domain Bacteria; phylum Bacillota; class Clostridia; order Oscillospirales; family CAG-272; genus SIG701. Next base: position 4,370 of record JAZKXO010000069.1, read on the forward strand.
CAGCAGAAGGAAGGCTACTTCTCGGCTGCCGATCACGGCATCGTTGTTGCGCTCAACACGAACCTCACCGATGAACTGATCGAGGAAGGTTTCGTTCGCGAGATCATCTCGAAGATCCAGACGATGCGTAAGGACGCAGGCCTTGACGTGATGGATCATATCCGCACCGCTGTCAGCGGCAGTGAGAAGATCTCGGTAATCATCGCCCGCAACAAGGACGTCATCGGTTCGGCAACCTTTACCGATTCGTTCGACGGCGCCGAAGGCTCGATCACGAAAGACTGGTCTATCAACGGCGAGAACGTAACCGTTACGATCGAGAAAATCTAAAACGTAAAAAGCCGCTCGCAAGAGCGGCTTGTTTATATAATCGACGAGAGAGAACACGACTCCATGGCACGGAGCCGGCGCAAAAGAAGGATGAGCTCCGCCCGTGCCTCACGGTAGGCGGTCGCGTCTGCGGTATCAAAACTTGCTTTCAGATTATTTATAGCGCGGTCAACGTGCTCTATCCGCGCGGCTGAAACGGTAACGGCGGTGATCGGATGCGTCCGTCCCCAAAGCTCGGAGAGTTCCCGGGCGGCGTCTTGGTACGCTTCGCCGTCTGAAAAATCCTCGGGCAAGCGGAGAGCTACATCGATGAGCGTGTCAAGACGGTTATGAAGGAAGACTGCGTTCGCGGCGACGCCGCCGATCAAAACGAGCAGAATAAAGATCGCAATAATAAAAATTTTCATGATCCGTTGTCCTCTGTGATCTCTGCATTCTCCGTGCCGCTTTTTATAAAGGCAGCGCGTTTTTGCTCATCCACTGTCATGAGCAAAATTTCGTCAAGCTGCAATCCGTTTTTTGCCGCGGTCTTTTTGATCCACTTTCTGTCCACGCCGGCCGCCTCCATGCTCGCGTCCATTATTTTTCCCTCCACGACAACCGGCAGACCTATCCCGGTTTCGTCCACGTGCACATTCATATCCGCGCGCGTGAGCGGCATTGTATCCGCATTTGTGAATACGGATAACTTGCCGTTCTCTTCCAGTATCGCGCACCGTACGTCGCGTATATCCGAAATGTCTTTTTGCCGCAGTTCTGAGAGGAGTTCCATGACCCCGATGCGCAGTTTTTTCATTTCTTTCATATTGATCTTTCCTTTGTAGATAAGAATGCTCGGCGCGCCGAAAAATATTTTTCGAAGCGGTGCATAACGGGACACGGAAAAGGATAGAATTACCTCAATGGATAAAAGCACCAGAATCGGTACAAGCGCGTAGGCGATGGGTATGTCGGGGTCAGAAATCGGCATGACTGCCAGTTCGGAAAGCATGAACGTGGTGATAAGCTCCGACAGCTCGAGTTCACCCACTTGTCGCTTGCCCAGAAAACGCATGGAAAGGAGCAGGGTAAAATAAATGATGCACGTACGCAAAAAAACAGTAATCATAACGCCACCTCACACGTAGTTTGACGCAAAGCGGGGGTCAGTATACAAATAAGGGCGCGAAAAGAAAATAATAAGGGGAAAATATCAAAAAACCTCAAAAAAAGGGTTGACATAAAGGGGGAGGTGTGATATAATAAACAGGCTCACCCGAGGTGAGCGGCTCCGAACTCCGGTCAAAAAATTTTTTTAAAAAACTTTAAAAAAGTGCTTGACAAAGGGGATGCGGGGTGATATAATATACAGGCTGTCCGCGAGGGACGGCAAGATGCTCCTTGAAAAT
>JAZKXO010000070.1:0-33022 GCA_045611685.1 Eubacteriales bacterium
CTGATGGACTACGGTCTCAAACTCGGCACGCATCACACGAATGCGACGGGTACGATCGAGCCGTTCCCCGAGTGCCGCGGCGCCTGTGTTGACGAAACGGTCAACTACCACCACGATATCTACGCCGAGATCATCTCGGATTTTATGGGCATTCACGTAAACCCGTACAACCAGCGTCTCATCCGCAAGATCAAGGGAGACGACCGCATCATCCTCATTTCGGATGCGTGCGTGTTCGATGGCCCGCCGATCCCCGGTTGTGAGGAGGCATTCGACATCAACTTCGACTGGAACGGCGAGATCGCCGGCTCGAAACTGACGCTCGATATTGCTTGCGCGAATATGATGAAGCATACAGGATGCTCCGTGTGCGATGCGTTCCGCTTTGCTTCATATAATCCGGCAAAACTGCTCGGTATGCCCGAGATCGGACAGATCCGAAAGGGAAACCTTGCAAACCTCACGGTCGTTGACCATATGTTCCACGTACAGAACACCGTTTTAAACGGTGATATTGTAAAATAAATTCCGATTAAGGAGAAAAGGCACAATGAAAGATTTTATTGTCGATCCCGCAACAAAATTCAGCTTTGATCCCGCAGAGTTTGTTCCTTTCAAGGACAAAAAGGTTTGCGAGTATGTTCGCAGCCTGAGCGGCAAGGACCTCGAGAAGCGTGAGGCTTGGTGGCACCCCGAGTTCGAGGTTAAGGTTATGATGAACCCCCATCCCGTTCTCATCGCAACCCTCTTCGAGCGCCTCAGAGCCGCTTCCGAGGCAGGCAAATCCTTCACGATGATCCTCGGCAACCCCGAGCCGGATACCTACATCCCGCTCGCACAGCTCATCAACTACTTCAAGATCGACTGCTCCAAGGTTCACCTCGTAGCAGAGGACGAATGGGCTGACCAGGACGGCAACATCGCACCGATCACCTACGGGGCAGGCTTTGCTCACTCCATGATCAAGTACCTGTACTACCAGATCGACGAGAAGCTCCGTATGCCTATGGAGAACGTACACTTCCCGACCAACGCAAACATCAAGGATTACTCCAAGATCATTGACGATATCACCGAGGGTACCGGTGCGGATATCGCATCCACCTCTCCCGGATGGGCAGGCCACATGGCATTCGTTGATCCGATTCCGGAATTCATCGGCTCGGGCGACATCGAAGAGTGGCTGAACCAGCCCGCACAGATCGTTACCCTCCATCCGATGACCATCATGCAGAACTCTCTGAACGGTACGTTCGGTCAGTCCGGTGATATCGCAAACGTTCCGCCGAAGGCCGCAACGATCGGTCCTCTCGACGTAATGCGCGCGAAGGAAAGAATCGAAGTACACGCACTGGCAACCTGCGGTACCTTCTCCTCCTGGCAGAGAATGACCAGCCGTCTTTGCACGCACGGCCCGATCACCCCGTATCTGCCTTCCTCCATGCTGCAGACCAAGAAGACCCAGGTCTACATCTCCGAAGAGCTCGCCGCTCCGTTCGAGTGCTGGGAAAAGGTCGGATACTAATATTCGAATCCATAAAAAAACAACGCCCTCGGGCGTAGTTTTTTTATTATCCCAAAATCTGCGGAAAAAGGAGAAAAAGACCGCTCTTTTTTCTCTTCTTGACTTTCCATTGACTTTTCGAAAAAAACACGATACAATATAGAGGATGTGCTCACCGCGACGGAAGATTTTGAGCACAAAAGGGAGAAAACAGTGAAAGCGGACATCAGATACCGACAAATCGGAAAGGATGCACTTTCCAACGTGCGCCATTCCCACGACCGTGAGCTCGAGCTGATCCAGATCATCTCCGGCCAAGGGAATGTTATCGTGGGCGAGACGATCGAGGCGTTCTCGGCGGGCGCCGTGTTTCTCATTGACGGCGCGAGTCTCCACTATATCTGTCCCGAAGCGGATACGCCGTATATCCGAAACAAACTGATCATCGGAAAAGAGACTTTGTACGATCTGCTTTCGGATCGCCTTTCCGGCGGCATGATTTTCTGGCAGCCGAATCTGCACGAGAGGGAAGAACTCGACGAGTATTTCTGCCGTGCCGTTTCCGCCCGACAGAACGGGGAGGATCTGCTCGCGTATTCCGAGGTGTTCCGCCTGCTCCATTTCTGTACGGGGCTGTCCCCGAAAAGAACGTCGGAGTACCGCGGCGTCGCCGCCGACGTGATGGATTACATAAACGAGCACGCGCCGAACATCGTAACGCTCGTTCAGATAGCCGATGCGATTCATATGAATCAGTATCACATCTGTCGTGTGTTCAAGAGGGAGACGGGGATGACGGTCCATTCATACATCAATTCCATGCGCATTTCCCACGCGAAACAGCTTCTCCGTACGACGGATATTCCCGTGGCGGAGGTTTCCGAGGCAACCGGCTTCAACGGAATTTCGAGCCTCACGAAAAGCTTTAAGAAAACGGTGGGGATGACGCCCACCGCCTACCGCAAAAAATTCAGCGACATCGCCGAATCGCGGTTGTGAGAAAAATAAAAAGAGGAGAGAGATTTTTCAAAATCTCTCTCTGTTTTTTCAGAAAACCTATTGACATTTACCCTGGGTAAAAGGGTACAATGTCCTCGAACCTGAAAGGAGGTTGAGAAAATGAGTGATACCATGCGTATGAAAGACGTTCTGAAACGAACGGGGCTGACCGATCGGGCGGTGCGGCTGTACATTGACGCCGGGCTCTTATCCCCCAGGCAGGAAAGCAGTTATACGGGCAGAAAATCCATTCTGTTCAACGAGGAGGACGTGGCACAGCTTGAGGTGATCGCCACGCTTCGCAAGGCAGGCTTCTCCTTGGCAGATATTCACACGATGAAAGAATATCCGGAGCGAACGGGGGACGTGTTAAGCCAGTACCTGCGCACCTTGGAGCGGGAGATCGGGGAAAAGCGGGTCGTTTTGGAGAAGCTCTCCGCCATCCCTACCGACGGACCGCTTACTGATCGAATGATTGCGGATGCCATCCGTTCTTCTGCCGCGGCAAAATCCGTACCGCGGGAGGACTCGGCGCTGTTTTTCAGTGATCTGCGCACGTTCATCCGCCGTCAGATCCCTTCGGTGCTCTCTCTCGTTTTTCTGCTTCTTGCTGCCTTTTATATTCTACCCCTTGCCACCAAAACCGCGTTTGCCGACGTGCGGATATTGGCGGGCGGCGGCGTGCGGCTGGATTATGCGTATACGTGGGATCGATTTGCTGAGAACGGCGGCGTATGCGTCTCTGCGGGACTCCTCGTTTTGGCTATTGTCTTTTTGTTTATTTATCTTGCGGGCGGCGGTCGCCCCATGCAGATCACGTCTCTTGTTCTGACCGTTCTTTCCGCAGGCGTGTTTTTGGTTCTCCCCTCTGCCGTGCGTGAGCAGATGTTCCTCTTTGAGTTTATCGGGTATCGGCATTCCTTTATGTACAGCCTCTTTTATTATCAGAAACCGTGGTTTTCGACCTTTATTCAATCGCTGAAATATGTCCCGCTTTTGGCGGCGACCGTTTCCACCGCGATCGGTATCCGGACAGAAGACACTTTGTAAAACAAGAAAAAAACAACGCCCGAGGGCCAATGTCATTTAGATAAGGTTGTATAAATTTAGATACGGGTAATTCTATGGAGTTGCCCTTATTTAGTTTTAAGGTGGAGTTTAGATAACGCTTTCCATCATCACCGAGCCTGTCCGCTTGGGACGGAGTAACGAAAGGAAGATTGTAGCGAAGTTATTTTGAGGATTCGCATATAGGGTTATGGTGTGAATACTCTTGAAAACGGGTATTTTTAAAGCATTTTATGGCATAAACGAGTAGCTCATATCTGAAATGCTTTATAAAAATATAAAAGTTTTTGTGGTGAAAATTTTAATATAAGTATGGAGAAATCTTCATATGAAAAACAGGGGAGTATATTCGTCCGCGCGTCTGAATCGGTGGCGACATCCTCCACTTAGCTGTAAGATTCTTCAAATCCTGAGTTATATGTTTAAGACTATTTCACAAAATTATGATATAATTATAATAAACGAATGCACCCAAATTCAAAAACGCCACACTATATGGATGAAAGGAGGCGAGGAAATGCAAGAAACGAACGAAATGCGTGATCGGCTTATCAATGAGTTTGCCGAACGCTACATGGAGAAACTGTTTTACTTCTGTTTGAAAAAGACAGGCAGTCATATTGAAGCTGAAGATCTGACACAAGATGTTGCGCTTCAGATCATTACAGCTTTGAACAAAGGTACGATTCCAACGAGTTTTTCGGCGTGGGTATGGCAGATCGCGCGGAATCGTTATTCAGTATGGGCAAAGGAAAAGCATAATCGAAACAAATCGGTAACCGGTTCCGATATCGGCGATTATGAAATTGAGGACGAGAGTGAAAATATCCTTGATGAAATGATACATACAGAGCAAAAGGCTCTGCTTCGGCGCGAGCTGACGTTCATCAAAAGTGATTATCGTAACATCGTTGTTGCCTATTACATAGAAAACAAAAACGTTCGTGAAATTGCAGAATCGCTCTCGCTTTCCACGAATACGGTGAAGTCTCGGCTTCTCCGTGCAAGACAAATTTTGAAAGAAGGTATGGATATGGCAAGAGTATTTGGAAAACGCAGTTATAATCCTGAAGAAATAACTTTTTTAAAAAACGGCAGAGATGGAAAAAAAGGCCAACCTTGGTCTATCATCACACACTTGTTATATAAAAATATTTTCCTCGAAGCATATGAAAATCCGCAAACCGCCGAGGAGCTGTCACTTGAACTTGGCATAGCTTTGCCGTATATGGAAGATGAGCTTGAATTTTTAGTTCGTGAACAACTGCTTACCAAAAACGAAAACAGGTATCAAACTGCGTTTGATATTATCAGCAAAGAAGAACAGCGTAAAATGCATGATAGGAACAGAAAAGTACAAAAGTCACTTACGAATAAAATTTGTGAACTGATCGATACTTATATTTGTGAAGACGGTTCCAAGGTTAATTATGATTATATTGGATATGAGGCTGCAAAATGGACTTTGATTGTTCATGCGTTCGATTTGCTGAAACGGTCTGCTCATGAATATTTTTTTGCTCATGAAAATAAAAATATATCTGATGAATACAGAGACATGTATCCATCCAGACCGGATGACGGGGCCTGGGTATTGATGGGATATGAAACGGTCGATTTTGAAGAGCCTAATTTTGTAGGAAAACATACATGTATTTCGAATGATAAAAACGAGATAAAAAAGGATATAGATTTCGCTCAATTCAAATTCTTTTTCAAAAATATTCAAGCAAGAACTCCCACACACTTGAGCTGGATTGAGGCATATACGTTGTGGCTGGTTTGCAGTGGACGTATTGAATCATGTGAGAAATCTTATCTTGATAAGCTTCTTGAATACGGCTATCTTAAGAAAGATGGCTCTATCGTTCCAAATGTTGTAATTTTCGATAGGGACGCAGAAAAAACTTATAATGAGCAATTAACCAAGAAGCTGACTTCGTTGAGAGATGAAATTTATTCTTTGTTCTATCAGGCTTTCGATATTGAGCGAGGATATGTTGTTGAGCAAGCTATACTTGATGGATGGCTAAAATACGATGACGATACAATCACTACTATCGGAGCATATATTTATCTTTAAGAAAGTTATAATAAACTAATACCAACAGTAGCTTAATGATTATCTTGCAATAGAAAAAACACCCGTCTCAATCATATTGAATGAGACGGGTGTTGCTGTTGGGCTTATCTAAATTTATATCACCTTGTCAAAATGACATTGCCCCGGAAGGCGTTGTTTTTCTTTCTTTATTTCTGATTCTGCTGCTTTTCAAGGAAGCCCTTGCGGTCGAATCCCTCAGTCGTCTTCTCCTGAATATCGCCGGCTTTCGTCAAAGCGATCTTCGTCAGAAGGGGACCTATGAGCTCGTACACGAGAACGGCAAACAGAACGATGTTACGAACGAGCACGCCTTCTTCGCCCATCGTTTGGAGCGCGATCGCGGACATGCCGAGCGCCACACCCGCCTGCGGCAGAAGCGTGATACCGAGATATTTCTGTATGTTCTTATCGCATCCGACAAGTTTTGCCGAGAAGAGCGTGCCGAGATATTTACCCGCCGAGCGCGCCAGAATGTACACGATACCGATCGCGATGACGGAAACGGAGGCGAGAATATCGAGCCGCAGCTCCGCGCCGCTCAGAACGAAGAACAAAACGAAAAGCGGCGCCGTCCAGCGATCCGCGCGTTCCATAATATCCGCGGAGAAATCGCACATGTTGCAGAACACCGTGCCGAGCATCATGCAGACGAGCAGCGACGAGAAGCCGATCTCGATCTCCCCGATCTCAAAATGGAGCATCGAGAGTGCGACGGTAAGAAGCACGAACGTGATGGAGAGAGACATACGCTTCGAGCCGGAGTGGAAGAATTTCTCGCACACGGTGAAAAGACAGCCCATCACGAAGCCGAGCCCGAGAGAGAGCACGACCTCAAGAAGCGGATTGACGATCACGGATACGAGGCTCACCGATCCGCTGTCCAGCGCACGCGCAATACCGAACGAGATCGAGAACACGACAAGACCCACCGCGTCGTCGAGAGCGACGATCGGCAGAAGAAGATCGGTCAGTTTACCCTTCGCCTTGTACTGACGAACGACCATGAGCGTTGCCGCCGGCGCGGTAGCCGTGGCGATCGCACCGAGGACGATTGCCGCCGAGGGGGAGAGCACGTCGGGCATGAAGTAAGAGAGTCCGAGCAGCGCCGCATCCACGAGAACGGTGGCGGAGATCGCCTGCAGAATGCCGATGACGGTTGCCTGCTTGCCGATCGTTTTCAGTTCGGAAAGACGGAACTCGTTGCCGATGGCGAACGCGATAAAGCCAAGCGCTACGCCTGCGAGAAGCTCGAACGCCTCGTTTTTGTGAGAGCCCTCCGCGAGGCCGAAGTCTGCGGGAGAGAACCCGAGGTGATCGACGGGGAGACCGATCGCGGAGAAATCAATCGCACCGAGAAGGTACGGACCTACGAGAAGACCCGCGACGAGATACGCCGTGACGGCGGGGAGTTTCAGAAGCTTTGCCGGACGGGAGAGAAGAAGTCCCGCGAGCATCGCGATGGAGAGTGTGATAAGTATCTGCACAAATGTCGCCTCTAATCTTTGTAACGTTATATATAATGTAGAAAAGCGTCATGGACGCACCCATATATTGTACGCCTTGAAGGGCTTCTTGTCAATAGGGATTTTCATAAAAAAACACGGGGCAGAAACTGCCCCGTGTGTGCGTTATTTCGTAAATTACGCCTTGCCGACGGAACCGAACAGCTCCATCTTCTCGCGCACGGTCTCCTTGATTGCCTCAACGCCGGGAGCGAGAAGCTTTCTCGGGTCAAAGCCCTTGCCGGAGAGATCCTTGCCTTCTTCTACGTACTTGCGTACGGCGGCGGCGAAGGTGAGCTGGCACTCGGTGTTTACGTTGATCTTGGAAACGCCGAGGGAGATTGCCTTCTTGATCATATCAGCGGGGATACCCGTACCGCCGTGGAGAACGAGCGGCATCTCGCCGACAGCCTTGTTTACAGCCTCGAGAACGTCGAAGCGGAGACCCGGCCAGTTTTCCGGATACTTGCCGTGGATATTGCCGATGCCGGCAGCCAGCATCGTAACGCCGAGGTCGGCGATTTTTTTGCACTCTTCGGGATCGGCGCATTCGCCCATGCCGACGACGCCGTCTTCCTCGCCGCCGATAGCGCCAACCTCTGCTTCGAGCGACAGGCCCTTTTCATTCGTGATCTTCACGAGTTCGAGCGTTTTCTGAATGTTTTCCTCGATCGGGTAGTGCGAGCCGTCGAACATAACGGAGGAGAAGCCTGCGTTAATGCATGCGAGAGCGGCGTCGTAGGAGCCGTGGTCGAGGTGGAGTGCTACGGGAACGGTGATGCCGAGATTTTCGATCATGCCGTTTACCATACCGACGATGGTGGTGTAGCCGCACATGTATTTGCCTGCGCCCTCGGAAACGCCGAGGATAACGGGGGATTTGAGTTCTTCAGCGGTCTGAAGGATCGCCTTGGTCCACTCGAGGTTGTTGATGTTGAACTGACCGACAGCGTAGTGACCGGCGCGTGCCTTAGTCAGCATTTCCTTTGCAGAAACGAGCATATATTTTTCCTCCCAAGAAAAAAGGTTAATAGAAATTTTTGGTCCACAGATATTATACCCCAAAACAAAGGAAAGTGCAAGACTTTTCGTTAAATCCCGTATTTTTTACGAATTTTCCGAAAAAGTCCCGTTTTTGGGACAGGATTTATGATATAATAGTAAAAAAGACGAACGAGGGGAGGGATACGTATGACGCTGGGTGCATTCTTTCGCGGCGAGGGGATTGAACTTTTTGCCGCGGTGCCGCCCTCGGCGCTCACCCTTCGTATGCCGCGCCTTCTTGACGGATTTGAGAACCCCCGCTCCGTCGTCTTCGCCGCGATCCCGTACTGTACGAAGGATCGGGCGGGTGCAAACCTCGCGCGCTTTGCCCGCGTCCGTGATTATCACGCGTATGCAAAGGATTTGGGCGAGCGGGCGATCGCGTGTCTTTGCCTGAGATACCCCGATCTTACCGCCCGCGCGTTTGCCGATCACTCCCCGTTTGACGAGGTTTTGGGGGCGGCGGCGGCAGGCATCGGCATCCTCGGTGACAACCGACTGCTCATTACCGAAAAATATTCGTCGTACGTGTTTCTGTTCTCTCTCGTTACCGATCTTCCCGTCGAGGTGATCGTCGCCGAGGGAATCCCGGTGGGGGACGGCGAGATCAAGACGTGCCATCACTGCGGTGCGTGTCGCCTTGCCTGCCCCGGCTCGTGCATCGGCACCGATCGCGTAACGTGTGCGTCCGCGATCAGCCAAAAGAAGGGCGCTCTGTCTCCGGAAGAGATCGAAATTCTCAAAAAATCCACCGCCGCGTGGGGATGCGATGCGTGCGCCGAGGCGTGCCCGTACACGAAAGCCGCCCGCGAGAGGGGCACGGTTTACACGCCGATTCCGTATTTTGGAGAGCACGTTCTCGGGGGTGTAACCCCCGCCGATATCGAGCGGATGACCGATGAAGAATACCGCTCGTACGCCTTCGGCTGGCGAAAAAAGGACGTACTTATCAGAAATCTTACGCTTTGGGAGGGAAGAGAATGAAACATTCGGAACCGATCCGTTTTCTTCTCGGCCGCGCAGGAAGCGGCAAATCCACCGCTGTTCTCGCACGGATCGCCGACGCGATCCGCGAAAAGAAGCGCGTCTATCTCATCGTGCCCGAGCAAGAGGCGGTACTCTTTGACGACAGATGCGCCCGTACTCTCCCGAAGGACGCCGCGTTGTATCTGGAGATCGTCAGCTTCAAACGCCTTTCGAACCTCGTCGGAAGAACGGCGGGCGGACTTTCCTATCACTACATAACGAAGGGCGGTAAATCCGCCCTTATGTGGAGCGCACTGCGCACCCTCGCGCCCGCGCTTCGGGTGTACGGCGGTGCGAGAGCGGACCGCGCCGTCCCTGCACTCCTCGGCGCCGTGTCCGAGATGAAGCGGTGCGCCGTTTCCCCCGCCGATCTTATGACGGCGGCAGAGACGCTCAGCGAGGATCCCGAGTGCACGCACATTGCCGACCGCGCACGCGATCTGTCGCTTCTGACGGCTTCCTACGAAACGCTTCTTCACGCCTCGTACGACGACGCGGAGGACGAGCTTTCGCATCTCGCCGAGCGCCTTTCAGAGACGGATTTTTTCCGCGGAAGCACCGTCTTTGTCGATTCGTTCTTTTCCCTCACGCCGGTGGAGAACGAGGTCGTGTGCGAAGCATTCCGTAAAGCGGACGGCGTGACCGTTACGTTTGCCTGTCTCCCCGACGACGGGGATGCACCGCACCTCTCGGCACCGTACGGCTTTTTCACCGCCATGCGAAAGTGCGCCGATCGCGCGGGTAGGGAATACGTCATCGACACCTTCACCGAGAACCGCCGCGCTTCGTCGGCGGAGATCTCGTATCTTGAAAAGAATCTGTGGGATTTTACTGCACCGCCGATGGAAGCCGCGCACCGCGCGGATTCCGTTCGCGTGATCGAAGCCGCCGATCGGTACGCCGAGGCGGAGGCGGTCGCAAAACGGATCACGGAGCTCGTGAAGGGCGGCGCGAAATACAGTGATATCGCCGTCATCGCCCGTCGGATGGATCCGCTTCGCGGTATTCTCGATACGGCGCTCGCCCGAAACGGGATCCCGTATTTCCTCTCCGCGAGATCGGATATTGATACGCGTCCCGCCGCGAGAATGCTTCTCTCGGCGCTCGCCGTCGCCTCGGGCGGATTTCGGCGCGAGGACGTGCTGCTTCTCGCGAAAACGGGGCTTTGCGGTCTTACCGATGACGAATCGGATGCGCTCGAGGCGTATACCGAAACGTGGCACATACGGGGGGCGCGCGCGTTTGATACGCCGTGGAATATGAACCCCGACGGCTACGTCGCGACCGTTTCCAAAAGAGGCGAAAAGCTCCTCTCGCTCGCAAACGGCGCGCGCGAAAAGATCATCCCGCCGCTTTCCCGCTTTGTGTCCGTGTTTGAAAGCGGTACCGCCGCCGTGCCCGCCATTTCCAGGGCTCTTTACGAACTGCTTTGCGATTATGGCGTGTGGGATTCTCTTCGGACGGAATCGAACCGCCTTTCCAAAAAGGACAGCCGTGCCGCCGCCGAGTGCGCACAGCTTTGGGGCATCCTTATGGATTGCCTTGACACCCTCGCCCGTACGCTCCCTGAGGCACGCGCCGATGCATCCACGTATGCGGCGCTTCTCCGTCAGGTGCTCGGTGCCGCGCACGTAAGCGCGATCCCCGGCGGTGTCGATGAGGTTACCGTCGGTGAGGCACATCTCGTCCGGCTCGGAGATATCCCCCACGTGATCATCGTCGGTGCCGTCGAGGGCGAGTTCCCCGGCGTGCCGACGGACGACGGATTCTTCACCGATACGGATCGTATCCGCCTGGAGGGCGCGGGCATCGTTCTGTCCGGCACGTCGGACGATCGGATGAAGGAGGAACTGTTCTGGTTTTACCGTGCGGTGTCTCTGCCGCACGACACGCTTACGGTGTTCTTGCCGAAGTCGGACGGCGCGGGTGCGCTCGTCCCGTCGATGGGTGCCGAGCGGATCCTTTCGCTGCTCCCTCATATAGAAAAAGAGGACTTTGACGCCCTCCCGATACACGAAAAAATATTCTCCGAGGCATCCGCCCGCGCCGCCGTGCGCCGTGCCGATGAGATCACGAAAGCGGCGCTCGCCGCCATCGGCTATGATAACGGGGCGGTGTCCTCCATGCCGATCAGCGCCAAGGGTGAATCCGTCACAGAGGAGACGGCGCGCATGCTTTTCCCGAGGGAGGTCTCCCTCACACAGTCCAGACTGGATTCGTACGTTCTCTGCCGCTTCGGTTACTACGCGAAGTACGTAGCTAAGCTCGACGAGCCGAAAGAGGCGCAGCTTACCGCTGTAAACGTCGGTACGTTCGTCCACCGCGTGTTTGAGCTGTTCTTCGAGCGGCTCGGCGACCGACCGCTGCCCTTGCGGTCCGACGAGCTCACCGCCCTCGCCGACGAGATCGTCGAAAAATGCGTCTCGGAGATCGTCCCCGGCGGCGAAAACAAGGGGCGCGCGGCATATCTGTTCACGCGCCTGAAACGGTGCACGATGCCGATGCTCCGATCGCTTTCGGCGGAGTTTGCACAGAGCAAATTCCGTCCCGTGCGGTTCGAACTCCCCGTCGGCACGGGGGACCCCGCGGGCGTCCCTTCGATGGAGATCCCGCTTTTGGACGGGCGCGGCGTCTCTCTTCGCGGTACGGTTGACCGCCTGGACACGTGGCGCGACGGGGAGAACACCTACGTCCGCGTTGTCGATTACAAAACGGGGGCCAAAAAGTTCTCGCCCGAGGACGTGAAGATCGGGCTGAACGTACAGCTTTTGCTCTATCTTTTTTCCGTGCTCCGTGCACCGAAGGGTGAATTTCGCGATTCGATCACCGGCGGTACGGGAGAAATTCTTCCCGCAGGCGCGCTCTATTTCAGCGCCCGTCCGGGGGAGAACAGCTCCGATATCATGCTCTCAGCCGAGGATGCCGCACGCCTCGCCGAGGGAAACGTAGAAAGAAGCGGAATTCTCCTCGCTGACGAGCGCGTTCTTTCGGCACAGGAGGCCGATCTTCAGGGAAAATTCATCCCCGTGAAGAAAAAGAAGGACGGTACGTTCGGGGGATACGCCGTGACGCCCGCCGAGATCGACGCCCTTGAAACGGAGATGCGCGAGACGATCGCGGGTATCGCCCTTGAGATGGCGTCGGGTGACGCGCGTGCACTCCCGCGCGATCCGGCACAGATCCACGGGCAGAACCCTTGCGAATACTGTAAAATGAAGCCCGTCTGTCGGGCGGAGATCGGAAAGGAGGCGCTCTGATATGCCGTCGCCCGTATGGACGCCCGCCCAAAAGGCGGCGATCGGGTACGAGGGGAGAAATCTCCTTTTGTCCGCCGCCGCGGGATCGGGTAAGACCGCTACGCTCACCGAGCGCATTGTCTCGCTTCTGACCGCCCCCGATTCGACCGCCGAGATCTCAAGGATGCTCGCGGTTACGTTTACCCGCGCCGCCGCCGCCGAGCTCAAGGAGCGGATCGGCCGGGCGCTCCGTGAAGCGATTGCCGAGAGCGGTGCAAACGCGCGTCTGTCGCGCCAGCTCTCTGATCTCGGCCGCGCCGAGATCACGACGATCCACGCGTTTTGCCTTCACATACTCCGTCCGTATTTTGCCGAGCTTTCGCTCCCCGCGGGCTTTTCCATCGCGGAGGAGGCGGAGATAAAAACGCTCTCAAAGGAAGTCATGTCGGACGTTATCACCTCGTTTTTTACCGAGGGGGAAGCGGATTTTCTCCTTCTCGCCGATACGCTCTCGTCTGCCAGGAACGAATCGTCCCTCGACGGGGTGCTCCTCGATCTTGCAAAATCGCTTTCGGCATACGGCAAGGATGCGGGCGATCTGAAAAGCCTCGCTTATGATCTCGCCCGTATGACCGCGTTTTTCGATAGCGCCGCCGGCGCGGGCACACGTGTGCGCACCCTTCGCTTTGCCGCGCATTACCGCGCGTACTTCGCGGATGTGTGTGCGGAATTTTCAAAGGACGAGCTCTTTGCCGCCCGCTATCTTCCCGCCGCCGAGGCAGCCTACGCCCTTTCGGATACGCTGTACGATGCCGCCCGCCGCGGGGATTACGACGGCTGCAGGGAAGCGCTTCTCGCATACGATCCGCCAAAACTCGGCGTCGTTCGGGCGGAGAATCAGACGGTGACAAGCCTTGGCTTCAAGGCGGCACGCGATGCGTTCAAGGAGGAGATCGCCCGCCTCAAAACGCGCAGCTTTGCGCTCACCGAAGAGGAGACGGCCGCCGTCTGCCGCCGTACCGCCGAGGTGTCTCTCGCCGCCGCCCGCGTGCTCGAAAGATATTTTGACGAGCTCTCCGAGCGAAAAAAAGAGCGCGGCGTCGTGGATTTCGCCGATCTTGAAATGCTCGCCGTCCGTCTTCTCGTAGGGGAGGACGGTGAGCCCACGCCCGCCGCCCGTGAGATCGCGGCGCGGTACGATTACATCTTTATCGACGAGTATCAGGACACCAACTACGCGCAGGACGCGATTTTCCGTGCGATATCCCAAAACTGCCGCCGCTTTATGGTCGGCGATATCAAGCAGAGCATCTACCGATTCCGCGGCGCGGAGCCGGAGGTGTTCGCGGGCTACCGACGGATCTTTCCTCCCTTGTCGGCAGAGAATCCGTCGCCTGACGCGTCGATTTTCATGCGGGAGAATTTCCGCTGTGATAAAACGGTCGTCGATTTCGTGAACCTCGTCTCAAGACACGTCTTCTCGCGCGGCACGATCCCCTTCACGAAGGACGACGAGCTCGCCTTTTCAAAATCCGTGCCCGAGGGGTACGAGCCACATCCCGTCGAGATCGCGCTTCTTTCGAAAAACTCCGAGGAGGAGGGGTATATCCCCGAGCCCGCGTACGTCGCCGAACGGATCGCCCATCTTCTCAAATTCGGCCGCCGTGCCGACGGCGCACCGATTACGCCTTCGGATATAGCGATCCTCCTCCGCTCACCGGGCTCGGATGCCGCCGCCTTTGCCGAGGCGATCGAAAGACGCGGGATCCCCGTCAAAAGCCAGGTGAAGGCGTCCCTTTACACCCAGCCGGAGGTGTTGTACGTCCTGTCTATCCTCCGTGCCGTAGATAATCCCGGGCGCGATATTGATCTCGCCGCCGCCATGCGCGGGCCGGTGTTCGGCTTCACGCTCGATGATCTCGTTCGCATCCGTCGGACAACGCCTGCAGGCTCGCTTTGGGATGCGGTGCGCACGGCGGCAGGTCTGCTGCCGCCTGACGGTGAGGGTGGCGGGGATGCCCCCGACGAATCCCTCGCCGAAAGATGCCGCGCCTTTTCGGAGGATCTGACGGCGCTTCGCACCGATGCGCGCGGCATGCGCGCGGATGCGCTCATCCTGAAGCTGTATGCCGAGACGGGCATCGAGGCGATCGCCGCCGCCGATGCCGAGCGCGATCCCTACTTTGCCGAAGCGAATCTCCGTGCCCTCTACGACGCCGCCCGCGTGTTCGAAAACGGGCGCGGCGGCGGGCTGTACCCGTTTCTTAAAACGGTCGAGGCCGCCGTGGAAGAGGGAGAATCCGCACCCGCGGATGACGGCACGCCCGCCGTCCGCATCATGAGCATTCACCAGTCGAAGGGACTTGAGTTCCTCGTGTGCTTCCTCTCCCGCGCGGACAAGGGACGCAACACGAGAGATATGACAGCGTCGCTTCTCTTTGATCCCGCGCTCGGCGCGGTCATGCGCCTGACCGACGAGGGCGGACTCGTCCGCTGTGATACGCCCGTGCGCCGCTCCGTCGTCGCCGCCGCTCTTGATGCCGCGATCGAGGAGGAGATGCGTATTCTTTACGTGGCGCTCACCCGCGCCCGTGAAAGGCTCATCGTCAGTGCCGCCGTGTCAAGTCCCGAGGAGATGGCAAGTGCGGCCGAGGACAACCCCGCCGCGCCGTATTTTACCGAGGAGACGGTGTTCACCGCCCCCAATTACATCACGTGGATCGTAAACGCCATCGCGGAATCAAATTTGAGGGGCGAGGACACGTCGTCAGCCGTCATCACCGTTGTCCGTGCCGCGGACGGTACCGAAGGCGAAGCGGCTGAAGCTCCGGCGGAGGCCGAAGTGCCCGCGATCGACGGGGGCGCGATCGAGGCGATGGCAAAGCGGATTTTGGAGCGTGTGCGGCTCGACTACCCTTGGCGGCATCTCGCGAGCGTTCCCGCGAAGCTGACCGTCTCCACGCTCTACCCCGGCATCCTCGATGACGAAGGGGAGAGTGCCGTCGGGGACCCGCTTTCCCAAATGGGCGAAAGAAACGCGCCGCCTGCGTTCCTATCGGGCAAGACGGAACTTGAGGCATCGTTCGCCGGCACGGCAACGCACGTCTTTCTCCAGTTTGCCGATTTCGATCGGCTCCGTGAGAACGGTGCCGCCGCCGAGCGCGATCGGATGCTCCGCGCGGGATTTTTTACAAAAGAGATGGCGGACGCCGTCCGAATGGACGAGATCGCCCGTTTTGTAGGGAGCGATCTGTTCGGGCGTATGCTCCGCGCCACGTGGATAAAAAGAGAATTCCGCTTCAACGCGATCCTCCCCGCCGCCGATTTCACGACGGACGAGGCGCTCAAAAAAGAGCTTCGCGCGGCGAAAACGGAGATCACCGTGCAGGGCGTCATCGACGCCTTGTTCGAGGACGAGGATGGCAAGATCGTTTTGGTCGATTACAAAACGGATCGCCTGACGAAAGAGGAGATCGCCGACGAAAGTCTCGCGGCGGCAAAGCTCGTTTCGCGCCATAAGGAGCAGCTCGGCTATTATCGCGCCGTGTGTGCGGATATGCTCGGACGACCGGTCGATGCGTGCCTTATCTACTCCTTGCCGCTCGGCGGCACGGTGGACGTACCGTAATAAAAAACGGATGCCCTCGGGCATCCGTTTTCTTTTGTTTTCTTTGAGGGGGACGTTACTCCTCCAGCAGGTTCTTCGCTCTGTGCGTCGCGAGATTGAAACTTTCGAATCTGTCGTCTCTATACGAGAATGTTCTCGTTTTAAACGTGATGAACTCCCGTGCCTTTGCCGCTACCGTTTCGTTTTCATCATCCACGAGTTCGAGAACGTACGGGATCGCCGAATCGGACAGCTCGTACATCATGTTTACGTCCACCGTGTCCAGCTTGCCCGTCTTGTAGGCGTTCACGTTGTAGCGGGCGACCATCGCATCCGCATCGGCGAAAAGGAGCACGCCGAGAAGAACGGAAAACGAGATCGCGAACACGCGCAGAAGGGGGAGTTTCTCTCGGAACTGTTTTAGGAGAATAAGGAAAAAGAGAACCGTCAGCACCACCATAAACCACGTCGGATAGAGCCGTCTGAGCGAAAGACCGTACGCGTCGATGTAGAGGATCATCTTCGAGAGCGCGATCGCGATAAGCCCGAGCGTGAAGACGGACAGCGTAACGATATATCCTTTGACGACGGGGGATTTTTTGCCGTCTTGGCGCTTTGTGAAGATCTCGGCGAAAAGAATCACGAAAAGATTGATGACCGACACGCGGCACAGTTCAAAGAAGCCCTGTCTCGCGTACTCGGCGAAGGTGATCTCCTCGGGACGGATGCCCGAGAACGCCGAGAGAAAATACGACGTCTGCGAGAAGAAGAACAGAACGTACACGATAAGGATCGGCGTTATCGCGGCGGCGGTAAAGAGCACCGGCACGAAGCGGAGAAGATCCCTTGTGGATTCGCACTGCGGCCTCGTCAGAATATTGTCTGCGGCGTGGGTGGCGTTCGCGTACAGCATACCGAAGAGGAACATCGCGACGGGAATACCGAAGCAGAAATAGAAGATCTCACGAGGGAGATTTTCGAAAAAATTGCTGAAAAGGAGATCCGTAAGGTTGGAAAAAGCGCCGTCTGCATCGGAGAGCAGGCGGAACACGGACACCGTCGGGATGAGCGCCGCCAGAATACCGCCCAGAACGAGGAGGATCTTTTTGCCAAACGCGGTGTTCTTTCCGGCGATAACGGGTGCCTTGCATACCGCACCGAAGCGGGAAAACGGCATTACGACCGTGCTCTTTAAGAGATCAAACGGGAGAAGATCGCCCATTTTTCCCTCCGCACCGTTGCCTGAGGCCAAAAGCACCGCATACAGAAACGCGATGACGGCGAACGAAACGGCGATCATTTTTATAAAGTCGTTGTCGGAGAGGAAGAGCACCGTGGAGAAGAGCAGAATCACGCCGAAGGGGACGGCGCTTTTCCACGTAAGAGGGATCTTTTTGAGTCGGAGATACAAAAGCGTGAGCGCCGTGATCACAGCGACGAGGACGAACGTGCCGAGCCCCACCGATTCGTGCACGAAGAAGAACCAGCGCACGGTGAGATCACCGAACACGAAAAAGAGAAGGGCGAAGATGGCGTCCACGGGTGAAAAATGCTGCTTTTTGGGAGCGTTTTCAGCGGCGGCTTCGGTCGCCGGCGTTTTGATTTCGTTCATTTCGTTCATTCGGATTCTCCTTTCGTATCGTCGGGTACGTATTCGAGAAGATCGGCAACCTGGCAGTCAAGCACGCGGCAGATCTCCGCAAGGGTGGAAAAGCGGATCGCTTTGGCTTTGTTGTTTTTGAGAATCGACATATTGGCAAGGGTGATCCCCACCTTGTCGGAGAGCTCTCCGAGGGAGATCTTCCGCTTTGCCATCATCACGTCGAGGTTTACAAGAATCGGCATCCGTTCCCCCTCCTTATACCGTGAAATCGTTTTCTTCCTTGATCTCGGCGGCTTCTTCGATCACGTTTTTGACCACGTGCAGAACCACGCCCATAAAGAGCGCCGCAAAGGAGAGGAGGAAGACCATCACGTAATAAAAGCCGAGCGCGAAGAAGATGAGGCATTCCGCCATACAGCAATAAGATAAAATGCGCAGATATTTTACGCTCTGGGTCGTGAAGATGCGCCCGTCGCGCACGTTTTTAAGAAGGAAATATAAAGCACCGACCGCGGCGAATGCGGGGAGAAGAGCCGTATAGAGGATCACAAGCGTGGGCGAGAAGTATTCGGCGGGCTTTTCAAACACCTCGGTGAAAAATCGGAGAACGGACGGCAGGAAAAACACCCCCGCTATGAGAATCATGAGGAGTATGCCCGTCAGAATTTCAGAGAGGATCGTAGAAGCTTTTTTTGAGATTTTGAACATACAAAACAAATCCTTTCAATGGCTTTCTGACTATATATTACCACGCAAAATACCGTTTGTCAATATAAATTTATCGAAAAACGATAAAAATTTATTGAAGAACGGGCGCTTGGGGCGTGGTGTGCCTGTACCTCCGCGATCAAAGTGTTGTCAGCCAAGGAGGCGGGGTGAATCCGCGCCCGGAGGGTGTGGAGACGGGGAGGAAACTTCGGCGTGCGAGACGGTTGCACCCCCTCCCCCCGAAAATCTCTTGCAAAACTTCCGAAAACGGTGTATACTATATACTGGAATATTACCGATATTTAAACGATTTTAAACGATTGGACGTGCAGTATGAAGCAAAAACGAATCCTGTCCGTGCAGGACATCTCCTGCTTTGGCAAATGTGCCAACACGGTGGCCTTGCCGGTCATCAGCGCCGGCGGCGCGGAGTGCGCCGTTTTGCCCACCGCTCTTCTCTCTACCCACACCGGCGGATTTGAGGGCTATTCTTTCCTCGATCTCACCGCGGAGATGCATAAGGTTCTCGCCCA
Source organism: Eubacteriales bacterium (assembly GCA_045611685.1). GTDB lineage: Bacteria > Bacillota > Clostridia > Oscillospirales > CAG-272 > SIG701. The sequence continues at coordinate 18,935 of JAZKXO010000070.1, forward strand.
CTGGCAGGCGATCGGCATACAGTTTGATATGCTCTATACCGGCTACTTCGGCTCGGTCGAGCAGCTTTCTGCCGTGAGGGATGCCGCACCCGCGCTTCTCCGTGACGGTGCGATCACGCTCGTTGATCCCGTCCTCGGCGACGGGGGCAAGCTGTACTCCATTTACGACAGCGCTTTCGTCGATGCGATGCGCGACTTTGTGAGCGGTGCCGATATCATCACACCGAACATGACCGAGGCGTGCCTGCTCACCGGCGTTCCCTATACGGGCGATGCGTACGACGACGCGGCGGTAAAAGAGATCTTCTCGCGTCTTTCGGCGCTTCATATCGGCACGGTCGTTATCACGGGCGTGCGGTTTTGTGCCGCGGATGCCGACGAGATCGGCGTCGTCGTGATGGACTACAAAACGAACAAACGGATGAGCTTGTCCTCCCCACGCATCGACGCACCCCTGCACGGCACGGGCGACGTGTTCGCTTCCGCCCTCGCCGTCTATCTCGTGAACGGATTTCCGCTCCGTGACGCGCTCACCCGCACGATCGCGTTCGTGACCGACGCGATCAAAATGACGAGCGACGATCTCGACAACCACTGGTACGGCGTGCGGTTCGAGGAGAGCCTTCACAGGATCGCCGAGGACTGTCTCAAAAGAAGAATGGAAAACGCCGTCATCCGACCCGAAAAGAAGGAGAAGAGGGTATGATCACCTACGAACAGCTGCGGAAAAACGAAGACATAAGGGCGCTTATAAAGAGAGCGGACGAGTCGCTCATCACGCTCGGGTATACGGAGCACAGCTTTGCCCACGTTACCCGCGTGGCGGAGACGGCGGGGGAGATCCTCACCGTCCTCGGCTATGACGCGCACGACGTGGAGCTCGTGAAGATCGCAGGGTATCTCCACGATATCGGCAATCTCGTCAATCGGATCGAGCACAGCCAGTCGGGTGCCGTCATGGCGTTCACGCTCCTTACGAAAACGGATATGGATATAAACGATATCGCCACCGTTACGACCGCGATCGGCAACCACGACGAGGGCACGGGTGTGCCCGTGAACCCGATCGCCGCCGCGCTCATTCTGGCGGACAAGTCCGACGTGCGCCGCACGCGCGTGCGCAATACGGATTTTGCGACGTTCGATATCCACGACCGCGTGAACTATTCCGTTGAGGGATCAACCGTCACGATCGACGCCGAGAAGAAAACGATCACGCTCACGCTTAAGATCGACACGAACTACGGCTCTTTGATGGATTATTTTGAGATATTCCTTGAGCGTATGCTTCTCTGCCGCCGTGCGGCGGAGACGCTCGGCATGACGTTCCGCCTTATCGCAAACGATCAGGTGCTTCTCTGATGGGCGGCCGTACGGATTTCACGCATCTCGACCGCTTCCTCGATTCGCTTCTCGATTTCGGCTTTCCGATGTACGACTGCACCGTCTGGGCGCATCACGAAGAGCTTTACCGCAGGCAGGGCGGCTTCATCGACGTTCGCACCCGCCGCACGCACGAGCCCCATACGAAGTATTTTCTCTACTCGTGCACAAAGCCCGTAACGACCGCCGCCGCGCTCACGCTTCTGGAGAGGGGAAAAATCAAACTTTCCGATCCGCTTTCGGCGTATCTGCCCGAGTATCGGGATATACCCCTCAAGGAGAGGGACGGAACGCTCCGCCCCCCGAAAGAGCCGATCACGCTCTGTCACCTCTTCACGATGACCGCGGGCATCCCGTTTATGACGACGACCCGCGCGATCAAGGACGTGATCGCCGAAACAGACGGGCGTGCGCCGACGAGGGAGATCGTCCGCGCGATCGCGAAAGAGCCGCTTATCACCGATCCGGGGGAGAAATGGGTATATAGCCTTTGCCACGATATTCTCGCCGCCGTAGTCGAGGTCGTAACGGGGCGTCGGTTTGCCGATTTTGTCCGTGAGACGGTCTTTCTGCCGCTCGGCATGAATAACAGCAGCTTTCATCTTGACGGTGCGGATGCCGATCAGATGGCGACGCAGTACACGTTCGCGGGCGATGCGACCGTGCCGTACGAGATTCCCCTCCGTAACCCGTATATATTCGGGGACGAATACGACAGCGGCGGTGCGGGTATGATCTCTACCCTTGAGGACTATATCCTCTTTGCCGACGCGATGGCGTCGGGCGGCGTTGGGAAAACGGGTGTGCGGATCCTCTCCCCCGAGACGATCGACCTGTGGCGTACGCCTGCCTTAAAACCGTCGCAGATGACGGATTTCTGGGGATACCTTGGCGGCTACAACTACGGACTCGGTGTCCGCACGCTCGTTGATCGGTCGGCGGGGAACAAAGCGCCCCTCGGTGAGTTCGGCTGGGGCGGCGCCGCCGGTGCGTTCGTCTATATGTCGCCCGAGACGGGCGTCTCCGTATATCTCGCACAGCACACGCGCAACAGCGTGGAAGAGCGCGTCATGACACCGCTTCTCAACGCTGTGTTTGCCTCGCTTGGCTTGTAAACGGAGAAATTTTCTCAAATAACGGAAAAAATCCGAAAAACTATTGCAATTTTTCAAAAGTTGTGTTACAATAATCGAGCATGAATATTTTTCACTAATGAAGGCGGGCTTGACCGAGCGCCGCCTTATTCAAACGAATCAGCCGGAAACCGCCGGCGAGGAGGATTTTATGAAACTCATACTTGGTATCATTCTTATAGTGGCGTCTCTTTTTTTGATCATTGCCGTTCTGATGCAGAGCAGCAAGAGCCACAGACTGTCCGGCACGATCGCCGGCGGCGCGGAGACGTTCTTTGGCAAATCGAAGGGCAGCACCATCGACAAGAAACTTTCGAAACTGACGACCGTTGTTGCAATCGTATTCGTAGTGCTTGTTCTTGCCGTGTACCTCTTGCAGGACACCGCTGAGCCCGTTGAGATCGATCCCGCTCCCATCGTAGGCGGCGATATCGCTGAGACCGGCGAGACTACGGATGGCACGACTGAGGCTACCGGCGACGAGACCACCGGTGCGGAGACGACCGAAGCTACGACTGAGGCTACAACCGAGGCTACAACCGAGGCTACCTCTGCAGGTGAATAATTAAGAAAAATAAAAAGCGCTTTTGGGAAATCACCCGAAAGCGCTTTTTTCATGCCAATCCCCTTGATTTTTCCTTTGAAAAAAGGTATAATGGAGAGGAAGAAATATAAAGACGGAAAACGGAAGGAACGCCTCGAAAAATCCGTTCTGCCGTGAAAAGAAAGGGATTTGAGACGATGAAAAACAAAATACTCCTCATCATCCTGGCTATTGCGGTATTCATCCCCTCCGTGGTGGCGATCATCTCGTTTAACAATACGAATGCGGCACCCGTGTCCGATAAGAATGTCCGCACGGTGATTCTTGCGGATATTGCAGGTGCGGAATACACCTTCAACCGCGGCACGGATGACGAAATGATTGATTTCTTTCTCGATATGAACAAGGCTTCCGCAAAAGTGTCTTCTCTGCCCGAGCCGCTTATCGGCACGGAATTCTTTATGGTTACCATGAAGAGTGCGCAGAAGACCGCGGAGTACCAGTACTATTTCTCGACCGACACCGCCGAGGCGTATTACCTGACGGAAGCGGGCGAGGCGTATAAGATTCCCGCGTCCTTTGCCGCTGAATTCGTTGAGGGCAAGTATGCCGTGAGCCTCTACATGAACGCAGTCGTGCCCGGATTGTCCGTCTCCGGACAGACGAATGTTCTGCCTGCCGCCGCCCAGTGGTATTATAAGAATTCTGCAGGCGCGTTCGTTGCGTGTGATACGGCAGTTGCGACAGGAACGCAGGCGCTTGCGCTGGAGGGCGGTCTTGAACTCATCTTTACGATGGAGCCCGATTATTTTAACGTAAAACTGACGGATGTCTCAACCGGCACCGTTGTGTTCAACGATCTTTACGAGAATATTTCACAGCTTTCCCTTGATAGAACGATAAAAATGAACGTGGAGATCACCGCAAAATGGTACGAGGATGCCGCACGCGACTACTACGGTCAGATGCAGTACTCGTTCACCGGCGACATTTCCGCCCCCGCTGAATTCTTCCTCGGCGAGACGAAGATCGAAAACGGTATGTTTACCGTCGTCTCCGCGAAGAACGTCGCCGATCCTTCGAAGATCTCCTTTACCTCCACGCCCGATATCGGCTACACGCCCACGTTCTACATGGACGGCGATACGGCTATCGCGCTCGTCCCGATCAAATGCGAGCTGCCTGCCGGCAAGTACACGCTCAGCTTCAAATACGGCGGCGTAACGGAGGATCTTGAACTCGAAGTTACGATGCGCAACGTCCGTTTGTTCAATTATAACGTAACCGCCGCAATCGCCAACGCTACCCGCACCGAGGCGACGATCGCCGAGTTCAAGGACGCGGTTTCCGCCGTTGCAACCGTCGGCGAGGGCACGAAGCTCTGGAACGGCATCTTCTCGAATCCCGTCAAACTGAAGCATACCGGCCCGTATGACGGTGTCGTTACCACCGGCTTCGGTCACACGCGCAAGATCACGGCAACCGGCGTATCCTACACGCACGAGGGCGTCGATTACATCACCGCCACGGGCGCGAAGGTGTTCGCGGTCAACAGCGGTAAGGTCGTCTTTACCGGATTCACCACGCTCGGCGGCAACACGATCGTGATCGAGCACGGCTACGGTCTGAAGACCTGGTACAGCCATCTGTCCGAGATCACAGTCGCGGTCGGCGATATGGTAACGACCGATCAGGCGATCGGCGTGTCCGGATCCACGGGATTCACGAACCAGAACGGCGTGCACTACGGTATGACCGTGTTTGACGTGCCCGTATCTCCGTACCCCGCGTGGGACACGGAGATCAAAATCGTGAAATAAGCGAACAAAAAAGGAACTGCCAGGGGCAGTTCCTTTTTTGTTTATTTGCGCCGCCCGCCCGCGCTTTTCTTCCCGTGGGGCGTGGCGTTTTTTCTCCGATTGTCGGATTTTTTGGCGGGCGCGTTTTTCTTCGTCGGTTTTTTGCCGTGGGGGCGCTTGTCCGCATCCTTTTTGCCCGCAGGCTTGCGGGCGCCGCTCGGCGGCTTTGCCGCACCGCCGAGGAGCTCGCGGAGCGCATCCTCTCTGCCGGCGGCGATCAGTCCCTCGCGGATGATCGCGTGGTTTTCCCGCCTGCGCCACTGAAGAAGCGCGCGCTGGAGCCGCTTTTCGTGATAATCCGTCGGCGTGTAGATCGGCTTCATCGTGAACGGATCCAGCCCCGTATAGTACATGACGGTGGACGCCGTGCCAGGCGTCGGATAGAAATCCTGCACCTGCTCGGGGGCGAGACCGATTCGCTTGGTATAGAGCGCGAGTTCGATCGCATCGTCGAGCGTACTGCCCGGATGCGAAGACATGAGATACGGTACGAGAAACTGCTTTTTCCCGAGAGAATCGGTAATTTTTTGGAACTTTTGACGGAATGCGTCGTACACCGATACGTCGGGCTTGCCCATGTGCCAAAGGACGTTCGGTGCGCAGTGCTCGGGCGCTACCTTGAGCTGGCCGCTCACGTGATCAGCGACGAGCTTTTTGAAAAACGTGTCGTCCTTGTCGTGTAAGAGGTAATCAAAACGGAGGCCTGAGCGGATAAAGACCTTTTTCACGCCCGGCACCGCTTCGATCGCGCGGAGCAGCTCCACGTATTCCGTGTGATCGGCGCGGAGCTTTTCGCACGGTTTGGGCACAAGACAGCGCTTGTTCATGCAAACGCCGCTTTTCAGCTGTTTTTCGCAGGCGGGACTCCGAAAATTCGCCGTCGGCCCTCCCACGTCGTGAATGTAGCCCTTAAAATCGGGCATTGCGGCGATCTGTCTCGCCTCCGTGACACAGCTTTCGATCGAGCGGGAGCGGACGCTTCGCCCCTGATGGAACGCGAGTGCGCAGAAATTACAGCCGCCAAAGCAGCCGCGGTTGTGCGTGATCGAAAATTTCACCTCGGAGATGGCGGGCACGCCGCCCACCGCATCGTACATCGGGTGATACGTACGCGTGTAGGGCAGGGCGTAGACCGCGTCCAGCTCCTCCCTTTCAAGCGGCGGCATAGGCGGATTGACGACGAGCATCCTCTCGCCGTAGTATTCGACGATCGCGCGGCCCGCGATCGCGTCGTTGTTTTGGTACTGGATGGCGAACGCCTTCGCGTACGTCCTTTTGTCCGTCTTCAGTTCGTCGTAATCGTAGCCGACGGGTGCGCCGCCGTCATCCGTGCCGCCTGCCACGGGGAAGTGCACCGCATCGCCGCGCTTTGCGAGGAATGCCGTGCCGCGCACGTCGCGGATCTTTTTGACGGGGATGCCGCGATCGAGCAGCTCGGCGATCCGAACGAGGGATTTTTCACCCATACCGTACGAGAGGATATCCGCCCGCGCATCCACGAGGATCGAGCGGCGTACCTTGTCGTCCCAGTAATCGTAGTGGGCGAAGCGGCGGAGCGACGCTTCGAGACCGCCGATCACGATCGGCACGTCGCCGTACGCCTCGCGGATGCGGTTGCAGTAGACGATCGTCGCGCGATCGGGGCGCAGTCCCGCTTTACAGCCGGGCGAATAAAAGTCCTCGCCGCGCCGTTTCTTTGCGGCGGTGTAGTGGGCGACCATCGAGTCAATATTGCCCGCCGATACGAGAAAGCCAAGGCGCGGCCGACCGAATTTTTTGAACTCGTCCGCCGATTTATAGTCCGGCTGGGAAAGAATCGCGACGAGAAAGCCTGCCGCCTCAAGCACGCGGGAGATGACCGCGGGCCCGAACGACGGATGATCCACGTAGGCGTCGCCCGTCACGTATACGAAGTCCGGCACGTCGCGACCGAGGGCACGTACCTCCTCGGGTGTTACCGGAAGAAAAGCGCTTGTTTCGTGCATGGAAACCTCCCTCTCGGAAATGTGGAAAATGGCGGTTTGCCGCGATCTTTCGGGTAGCCTGTGGAAAAGCCGCGGCGAACAGTTGTTTTTTTCGGAAAATCACGGAAAATGACACAGATGTTGTGCTCGAACATTTGCTCTGTCGCACATATAGTGGCATATGTGCCGTGTTTTTTGGGAGAAGTTTTCCACAGGATGTGGAAAACCGTGTGGAAAACTCAGGAATTTTTTGGTAATTTTCAGCCTTTTTTTCGGAATACGAGCAGTTTTCCCGTTACGTAATTCAGAATCACGGTCAGAACGGCGACGGGGATCTTGGCGATCGTGTCCGAGATCGTGAGTAGATCTACCATGAGATAAAGGAGAAGCGTCTCAATGGCGCCCGAGAAAAGGCGGGAGAGAACAAACGAGGCGGCCTCACAGAGAATGGGGAAGAAGCCCGAAACGCGGCTCTCAAACACGAATCGCTTGTTCGTGATATAAGCGAACAGCACCGCGCCGACCCACGCGATCACCTGCGCCCACAGATAGTGGACGGAGAAATAAAGAAGCGCGTAGTAGAGGACGAAATTGACGAGCGTGGTGAGCACACCGAAGACGAGGTACGAGACCGTTTCCCGATGCTTTTTCAGAAGGGATAAAATCGTGTTTATCACAGATTTGCCTCCGTTTTTAGGATCGCCGCGGCTTTTTTCATAAAATCCTCGCGGGCGAACAGAATATTCACAGCGCCGAGAAGCGCGCCCGACGTCATACCGGTCGGAAGGGAGATCGCCGCCGCTACCGTGTCACGCTTCGCGGATGCGTCCTCCCCGCCGGTGAGCCCGAGCGTGAAAAGATCCGTTTTCGTGATCCCGCCGACGGTGCGAAGGGGTGCGTCGCCGTCTTTTTCGGCAAACGGCAGAAAGAGATCGTACAAAAGCTCGTCCGTCATCCCCTCGACGCCGAGCGTTCCCTCCTTGGAGGGCGCCGTTTTGCGCCGCTCTTTGCCCTCGATTTTCGGGATATAGAGGTGTATCACTTTTTCGGGCGGCAGAGCCTGTGAGATGTGCGCGCGGATCACCTTGCCCGCGCCGTCGCTGTCGGTCAGAACGATCACGCCGCGCGGCGCCGCGAGTTTTCTTATGAGAGTGAGCTGTTCCTTTTTCGAGAAGATGCCGAATCCCGCCGTCTCGACGACGTGCGCGTCGATCACGCCGGACAGACGGATCTTATCGTACCGCCCCTCGACGATCACGGGGTAAGGGATGCGGAGTTTTTCACGTTCAGCCATGCTTTTTCCCTTTCCCTGCGCCGAGCGGGATCGTGGCGACGAACCGTTCGAGCGGAATGTAGCCGAGATCCATGGATTTCAGGAGCCGATCCGCCTTGAGACAGCGGGAGAGGGCGGCGGCGATCCTGGGCGTGCCGAAATCGGCAGCCGCGCGCATATAAATGCCCGCCTTGTACTCGTGCATTCTCGTCAGGCGCACGATCTCTGCCTTGTCCGCACCGCCGTCCGCGAGCGTCGCTACGGTGAGCAGATCGCTCATTACCGCGGACAGACTGTAAAGAATCACGGAGGGTGCTTCCTTTCGCTTTTTGTACACGTCGAGCGCGCACAGCGCCGCCGTGCGGTCGCCCGCCAAAACGGCGTTGGCAAGGCCGAATGCGTCCTCACGGATGCCCTGTGAGGTAACAAGCTCGACATCTTCTTTCGTTACGTCCGTGCGGCCGTGTGCCTTCACGTAGCAGATCACCTTGTCGATCTCTTTTGTAAGCGTCATCATATCCGGTGCGCATCTGGAAAGAAGATGCGCGCACACCGCGTCGGGGATCCCGATATTCTCCTCGGCGAAATGGCGCATCGCCCAGCGGCGGAGTTTTTCGCCCGTCTGGAGAGAAACCTGCACCGGTTTGAGGGAGGCGGTGAGCGCTTTATAGGTGGCGTTCGGCTTTTTCGCCGTACCCGCCTCGAGCGTGTCCTTCGGGCAGAGCATGCAGAGAACCGTGTCGGGCATTCCCTCGAGATCCTTTAGAATCTCCGAGAGTGCCTTTCGTTCCTTTTCCTTCCAAGCGGCGGCGTTCGGTGGGATGACCTCGACGAATTTTCTCGGTGCCATAACAGGCGGCGCGGCGATCGCGTTTGCGAGCTTTGAGAAATCGCCGTCCTCCAGCGTCAGGGAAATGAGGTTAAAATCCAGAAGCCCCGGCGGGCAGTCGGCGAGCACCGACTCTCTCATCTTTGTAAGGTAGAACTTTTTGAGATAATCCTCGTCTCCAAAGAGAAGATAGCCGCCCGTAAGCCCGCTTTTGATCGCGGCCTTCAGTTCGGTTTCGGTCATACAAACGCCTCCGAGTGTTGTTCTGTTACCTGAATCGTCAGCTTCGTTCTGGTGGTCGTAACGCCTCCGATGCGCAGCGAATAGTCCGCCGTGGCATAACCGCCGTTTTCGGTAATCTTGTTTTCAAGCTTGTACGTCATCGTCGTGATATCAAGCGGCATGACGGGCGTCTCGTACAGTCCCGTGTGGAATTTTCCTTTTTGAAGCACGAGCGTTGCATTCACCGCACCCTCGCGGAGAATCGTCAGAATCCCGCGATCGTTATCGAGGAAGGTAATGGTCGTTTTCGTCCCCTCCATACCGGAGAGTTCGCTTTCCTCGTAGGCGATCGTATAGCGCCCGTTTGCATCGACGGCAAGGTGCGCTTCTGTCGTCAGTTCCATCGTGTCCTCGTCGTCCGGATTCTGGGATTCGGGCGAGATCTTCTCGACGGAATCGAGGATGATATTCTCCTCAGCGGCGGTGATGGCGGTATCGCCCGCCTGCGGCGGCACGTAATCGCCTCTTTGGGAGGTTGTGATTTTTAGTGTTACAAGTTTCATACGGTTATCTCCGGCGCCCGATGGCGTTTATCGCAGTTTTTCTTTAAAGGAACATATAAATATACAGTATAACTATATCACAAAACCGCGTTTTCGTCAAGATGAAGGGGGAAATGGGACGAATGGACGCGTGTTTTGGGGGCAAACTACCCGCGGAGGTGATGCCTTGTGCGAAGGATTTTTGCACTCATTCTTACGGCGGCGATTCTGACGGTGCCCGTCTCCGCCGCCCACCCGAACAAAGCGGAGGAGGTGATCCTCTCGGAGTTTATTGCATCCGAGACGGAGGGAGATCCGTTCGTCGTCCGCCTTTGTATGGCGGCGGCGCTCCTCAATCGGCTGGACGATCCGTCGTACCCTTCGACGGTGAGCGGGATTTTGTCCGTTCTCGGCTACCGCGCGCGCCGACATACGCGTGACTATGATTCTGCACTCTCGGCGATCCGATACGCCGCCGAGGGAATGGATATAACGGGAGGTGCTACCGCGTGGGCAAAAGCGGGGACGGCGGACGCCGCCCGCCTTACCGTTACGTTTCGGGTGGAAGACTGGGTGTTCGGGACGGAATAAAAAGGCCGCCGCAATTTTGTCGCGGCAGCCAAGGGGGGGCCGTACAGCCCCCCTCTGTTATTCTTATTACAGTTCGCACGTGCCGACCGTTCTCGGGAAGGGCAGAACGTCGCGGATGTTCGACACGCCGGTCAGATACATAACGCATCTCTCAAAGCCGAGGCCGAATCCCGCGTGGCGGGCAGAGCCGTATTTACGGAGATCGAGATAGAACTCGTACGCTTCCTTCTCAAGGCCGAGCTCGTCCATGCGTGCGGCGAGTTTTTCGTAATCGTCCTCACGCTGAGAGCCGCCGATGATCTCGCCGATTCCGGGAACGAGACAGTCCATAGCGGCGACGGTCTTGCCGTCTTCGTTCAGCTTCATATAGAACGCCTTGATTTCCTTCGGATAATCCGTTACGAAAACGGGCTTTTTGAAGATCGTCTCGGTCAGGTACCGCTCGTGCTCCGTCTGCAGATCGCAGCCCCAGAATACCTTGTAGTCGAACTCGTCGTTGTGCTTTTCAAGCATTTCGATCGCTTCGGTGTAGGTAACGTGGCCGAAATCGCTCGTCATGACGTGATGGAGTCTCTCGAGGAGCTCCTTGTCCACGAACTGATTAAAGAACGCCATCTCCTCGGGCGCGTTTTCGAGAACGTAGCCGATGATATACTTGATCATATCCTCAGCGAGCGCCATATCGTCGGCGAGATCGGCGAAAGCGATCTCCGGCTCGATCATCCAGAATTCTGCCGCGTGGCGCGTGGTGTTTGAATTCTCCGCGCGGAAAGTCGGGCCGAACGTGTAGATGTTCTTGAACGCCATAGCGAACGTCTCGCCGTTCAGCTGACCGCTGACGGTGAGGCTTGTCTTTTTGCCGAAGAAATCCTTCGCGTAGTCAACCGCGCCGTCCTCCGTTTTTGGGATGTCCGTCGGGTCGAGCGTCGTTACCTGAAACATTTCACCCGCGCCCTCGCAGTCGGAGCCGGTGATGAGCGGGGTGTGCACGTACACGAATCCGCGATCCTGGAAGAACTTGTGGATCGCAAACGCCGCGAGCGAGCGCACGCGGAAAATCGCCTGGAACAGATTCGTTCTCGGACGGAGATGCGTGATCGTACGGAGAAATTCGGGCGAATGGCGCTTTTTCTGCATCGGATAATCGGGCGTGGATGCGCCTTCGACTGCGATCTCCGTTGCCTGAATCTCAAACGGCTGCTTTGCCTCGGGCGTCAGAACGAGCGTGCCCTTGGCGATCACTGCCGCGCCTACGTTCAGTTTAGCAATCTCGGCGAAGTTCAAAAGCTTCTCGTCGTAGACGATCTGCAGCTGCTCAAAGAACGTGCCGTCCGACACCACGAGAAAGCCGAACGATTTGGACGCACGGTTATTTCTCACCCACGCGCCGATCTGCACTTCTTTTCCTGCGTATGCGTCTGTGTTTTTAAATAATTCTTTTACGTTGATCAGATCCATACTTGACCTCACAATACGAAATGATTGTTTCATTTATAAAGATTATTATAACACGCATCGAAAAAAAAAGCAACGGAATTTTCTGCTTTTTCCCAAAAAGAGAGATTTTATAGAAAATCAGCCGATCAAATTCCGCTCTCGGGCAAGGGGATGCCTCTTTTGAGAAAACGCGCGGGCGGCTCGTCCCCCTCGACGGCGATCCCTTTTTCCGTAAGAGATAGGATTTTCACCGCGACGAGCTCCGTCGGGACGGAAAGCTCCTGTGCGATCGCTTCGGCAGAAATACCGACCGTCAGCGGCTCGTATACCTCCCCGTCGGAGAGAAGAAACTCCGCCGCGAAGAGATTTGCCTCGCGCTCCAGCCTTCCTGCTCCGCCGACTACGAGTGATTCCCCCAAAAAGCCGACGTCCGCCACCGGTCGGTGCAGAAAGTGATGCCCCAACTCGTGCGCGCAGATCACCCGCGCCGCCATCGGCGAAAGCCCCGATTGGATCGCGATGAACGGAATTCCCAATACCGTCCCGTACATCCCCGGCAGATCCCGAAACGGATAGAACGCCACCCGCACGCCCTCTGCCCATGCCGCCGAAAACGGATCGCGGTCGTGGAGTGCCGCCATCTCTCCGGCTAATGTGAGAATATCTTTCCGACGCATAAAAATCACTCCTCTCCACTTGTTCTGTATACAGTATATACGGTGTGCTGTCCGATAAACGGGATAGGTGCGCTTTGTCCGCAAAAGCACCTGCGCTCTTGACATTCTCCAAAAAGTGCAGTATAATGGTGGGAAAGTTGCGAAAAGAGGGATTCCCATGTCCAAACATCATAGAATGCTCATCTTCGCCTGCGCGGCCGTGTACGTTGCCGCGTACGTCGGACGCCTTTCGTATATGGCGTCGATGGTCGGTATTCTGAACGCCACCGGCGTTACAAAAGCCGAGGCGGGACTCGTTTCCACGTTCTTCTATCTTACATACGGATGCGGGCAGCTCATAAACGCCTTCCTCTGCCGGCATTATAAGCCCCGTCCGGTGATCGCAGGCGTGCTTGCCGTCTCCGCTTTGTCGAATATTCTCGTTCTTTTTTGCCACGACGTTTCCGTTATCAAGTTTATCTGGCTGGTGAACGGCGCCGCCCAGTCGATGCTGTGGTGCACGCTTATTGAACTGCTTTCCCGCCGTATCCCGCGCGAGCATCTTACGAAGGCAACCTTAGCCATGAGCAGTACCGTCGCGATCGGTACCGTTTCCGCGTACGGGATCTCGGCGCTCTGTATCGGCTTTGGCAAGGTGTTTTTCACGTTCGGTATCGCCGGCTGCGTGCTTTTTTCGATGATCCCCGTCTGGCTCGTCTGCACAGCCCCGCTTAAAACCATGTCTCTCGTTACCGCTATCGAGGGCAAGCCCTCGGAAACGCCGTCGATCGGCCGCGTCTTCAAAACGATGGGTGCGCTCATTCTCGTAACCGGCGTCATCGCCATCGGCAACGGATTTTTGAAGGACACCATGACGACGTGGGTGCCGACGCTTCTGTACGATTCGTTCGGCGTGCCGGAGGAGTATTCCGTTATCATCACGCTGATTCTGCCGCTTCTTTCCATCTGCGGTGCCACGATCGTCGTTACGATGCGCCGCTTCGTGCGCTCGTATAACCGCATTATGAGCATCTTGTTTTTCGGTGCGACGCTCGGCTTTATTGGCGTGCTCACGGCGTATCATACCGGCAGTATCGTTGCTACCGTTCTTTCGTGCGCCGTCAACGCGTGCCTTATGTCGGCGGTCAACAACATTATTACGTTTATGATTCCGATGGATCAGCCGCACAGCTCCGGTATGTTTGCCGGCATCATGGATGCGTTCTGCTACGTCGGCAGTACGCTCAGCGGCATCGTGCCCGGCGCGGTCATTGATGCCGGAGGATTCGGCACACTGCTCATTATTCTGCCGTCGGCGGCGATCTTCTTCTCCGCGTTTGCGTTCGTGAGCGGCATAAAAAAGAAAAAGAACGGCTAAAAAATACTTGCAATCCGCCGCTTCGTGTGCTATAATGAAGTGGCAGTCGGAGGCGTAGCTCAGCTGGTCAGAGCGCACGGTTCACATCCGTGAGGTCATGGGTTCGAGCCCCCTCGTCTCCACCAGGAATAAAAAAAGAGTCCTATGGACTCTTTTTTTATTCCTCGCGAGCACGCACGGCGAAGAAACCCTCCTCCCCCTCGGGGAGGATAAGGTTTGCGCCGAGAATTACGAGGGACAAAGGAAAACGTGGGCGCAAAACGGGGTTCAGAGCCCC
>JAZKXO010000071.1:0-1669 GCA_045611685.1 Eubacteriales bacterium
CTCGACAAGTGGTTGGATGCGTACATGGTATTCACTATCAAGGAGAAAACCATCATCGGCTACCGTAATATTATCGAGAACCAAATCAAGCCATACATCGGTGACAAGCAACTCGCGTACCTGACCACCGCCGACGTGCAAAAGCTCTACAACAAACTCAAAAGAGAAGGGGGGAAGAAACCGCATCCCATTTACGGAAGACAGCTTTGGGGTAGTATGGTTCGGGGCGTACACATGATGTTCCATCAAGCGTTGGATGAAGCGGTGAAGGAACGGCTTATCGTTCGCAACCCGACCATCGGCACGACGATACCGAAGAAACGGCAAACGGAAAAGCAAGTGCTCGACGACGAGCAACTCGAAATCTTCTTAAATGAAATCAAACGCGAGCCGTACTGGTACGATTTCTTCTACGTCGAAATCATGACGGGATTGCGACGGGGCGAGATATGCGGACTCAAATGGAGCGACGTAAACTTCAACGATAACACGCTGTCTGTCCGCAGGTCGGTGAGCAATCAAAAGGGCGGTGGTATCGTTGTGGGGGAAACAAAGACGGGGGCAGGTATGCGAACAATCGTGCTGCCGCCAAGCGTAGCCGATATACTCAAAGCCAAACAAAAGACGGCAATCAACGAATGGGTGTTTCCTTATTTTGCGAACCCCACGCAACCGTTGAACCCAAGCTCGGCTTACGAAAGATTGAAAACGATACTCAAACACGCAGGACTTCCGCTGATACGATTCCACGACCTGCGCCATACCTTCGCAACGCACGCGATGCAGGGCGGTGTCGATGCCAAAACCTTGGCAGGTATCCTTGGACATACGGACGCGAGCTTCACTCTCGACACCTACACGCACGTGACGAGCGACATGCAAAAGAATGCGTCCACGGTCGTCAACAATATGATGCAACAATTTTTGGTAACGGAGAAAACGAATGAGAACTAACAAAAGAAAACAAGGGGACGGCACGGTTCGCCTGCGTAAGGACGGACGGTGGGAAGGCAGAATTATTGTCGACTACGACGAGAAAGGCAACCCGAAAGGGAAAAGCGTGTCCGCCAAGACGAAAACGGAGTGCGAAGAGAAACTCCGCAAGCTGAAAAAGTCGCTCGGCAAGTCGGTGGAACGGTTCAATCCCGAAATGCCGTTCGGCGAATGGATGGACTTTTGGTATCAAACCTTTTGCAAGCCTGCCTTGCGTGAAACGACGAAAGCGAGCTACGAGAATATCATCTATAACCATATCATTCCGTCGGTCGGGCAAATACCGCTGAACAAGCTCTCGCAAAACGACCTGCAACAGTTCTACGCACGGCTGAAACGGCAGGGGCGGTTGCAATATGCGGACAAGTTCGGTACGGGCATGTCGGATAGAATGGTGCGCTGTTGCCACGCGCGGTGCAGGTCGGCGTTGGAAAAGGCGATAGCCGAACGATTGATAACGAAGAACCCGTCGCTGGGGTGTAAGCTACCGCCCAAGAAAAGCAGGGAAATGCAAATACTCACGCCAAACGAAATTATGCGGTTTCTTGCGAGGGCAAAGGAAGAAGGGTACTACGAAATGTTCTTGTTGGAACTTTCGACGGGTATGCGTAGGGGTGAAATACTCGGCTTGAAATGGAGCGACCTAAATATGTCGGACGGGAGTTTGCGAATCGCT
>JAZKXO010000072.1:0-5107 GCA_045611685.1 Eubacteriales bacterium
CCGAACTCTACCCCCGCTATATCGCCTCCGAACGGAGCCAGAAGAAGAGCGAACATACTCTCCGCGCTTATGATCTCGGCCTGAGAAAGTTCCGGGATTACCTGACCGAAACGGAAGCGGATGAAATCACCCCGCTCATCGTCCAGGAGTGGACCGATTCCATGCTCGACTCCGGCGTGTCCAACAATTCCGCAGGACAGTATTGGGATTCCGTCTCCCGCTTCTTCAAGTGGGCGAAACGAATGAAACTCGTCGCCGAATCCCCCATGCCGGAGGACGGCAAACCGGACTTCAAATTCACGAAGAAGGAGATCCCCACGAAGGAGGAAATCAAACGCCTTCTCGATCCCGCGAACATTCCGTTCTCCCTCAAAGGCAAACTTCCCCTCCGGAACTATACCATCGTCTCGACCATCATCCTCACCGGACTGCGCTCCGACGAACTGCGCGAACTCAGACCGAATGACCTCGACTTCGAGAACAATACCATCACCGTCCGCTGCGGCAAGGGAGGCAAGACCCGTCAAGCTCCGTTCCCGAAACAGGCGCAGGAAATCATACGAAAGTACCTCGCCGCGAAGATCCGCCCGTCGTGGGCGACCGGAGAAGATTTGCTTTTCGGAACGCATCAGCACGAACTGAACGAAGAGACCGCCACGAAAGAGGAGCAGTGGCATAAATTCGCATGCGCTACCCTCGGAGGACTGGTCCACCGATACGGAAAAGCCGTCATCGGGAAGGAGATCCACCCCCACCTCCTGCGGCATTGCGCCACCTCCCTGTGGGATGACGCAGGAGCGGATATCCAGGACGTCTCAAGGGCTTTGGGACACGCGCAGATCGCCACGACCGAAAAGGTCTACCTGCATATCCTCGACAAAACGAAAGCCGCGAAGAACATCGCCGAAACCCTCTCCACGCTTACCATCTGAACCGAACGAAAAGCCGCAGGGATCAAAACGAACCCCTGCGGTCTTTTTTTATTCTTCGGCCTCGTCCGAATCGGATGAAATCTCGGGAATCTCTCCCGGAATCACATCCGGCTTGCCGAGGAACCATACCGTGTAAACCATGTTCCCCTTCTTGTCTACCGTATAATCAAACGGAACAAGATAGGGCTGAATCTGCTCGTCTTCGGGCAATATGTACTGCCTCCCGAATATCTCCTTCATTTTGCGCCAGATCGAATACGGGAGGAAATAGTATGCTTTGAAGTCAAACGAAACGGCTATGTAGCAGTCCGACCCGCAAGAGTAATGCGCCTCAAGAATCTCCTGCTGATGATCCGTCAGAACGGTTTTTTCAAGCCTGTCCTTGTGCGTAGCCTTTGCGTCGAAGATGATGCACTTCCCGTCGGGCGC
The DNA here is from genome assembly GCA_045611685.1 of Eubacteriales bacterium. GTDB lineage: Bacteria > Bacillota > Clostridia > Oscillospirales > CAG-272 > SIG701. The sequence goes on from JAZKXO010000072.1 coordinate 1,362, forward strand.
AATGGAGCCTTCGAAGTCCGGATCGGATTTCTTCACGTTGCAGCAGATCATAAGGGATTTCCGCCCGCCTGTCCGTCCCACCACGCGCCGCGGCTCCGGAATCTTGTTGATCACCGCCGTCCCGTTCGCCTTGTATACCTCGCAGGCCCGCTGGATGGAATCCTCAAACATCCTTCCTTCCGCCCGCGTCGCCCGGTTCGATGCGGAGATTTTTTGCCGCCGTTCCAGCTCCTGCTTCGCCCTTTCCATCTCCTGATTGATTTTCCCGGCAGCCAAATCCGCCGCCGTCTGCGCGATGTCCTCCGCGTCCACGTCGTATCGCCGGATCCTCAGTTCCGGATCCTTCTCCACAACGTTTTTTCCGAAATCAAGCGAATCGTTGTCGAAATTCTTAGCGCCTTTCTTGTATTGCGTCTGCCCTTTCTTTCTCGGCATATCGTCATCCTTTCTTTCTCAACGCCGTTTTTCCAACTGATTTTTTTGCGTTTTTCGCACTTTTTCCATGTTTTTGGTGGGAATCAAATGAAATGAATATTTATGCAACCGATCCAAACGAAACGAATCCTTGTGCAAATTAACGGAAGTTCGCCGTCTCCCATACAATCGCGTTTCGCATGGAGTTTCCGAGGATTGCAACCCATACCACGTTCCCGACCGAAACGGATGAAACCGCCGAACTGTAGGGGAGCGACAGAATCGTATCGTCCCCTACAAGCTTGACGGAGCATTTCGTACCGTTCGGCGCGGTCGTGACCACGGCTTTGCGTACCCGGAAGCAGTCCCGCGTCTCCCGGTCGATTTCGTCGCGGACAATCGCTTCGATAGCCGCCCGCACTTCCTTTGCGTCTGAAAGTAAACTCATATGAAACCTCCGTCAGCTCACGCTCGTCGTGACGGTGAAGTCCGGAAGGTCGTTCACCGACGTGCAGGAAATGGACATACTCCCCGTCTCGCCGATGGGAAGCGTAAACCCCTGAATCAGGTGCTTCTCAATCGGATCTCCCGCCTTGTCCGTCCGCTTGATTGAAACGAGCCTGTTCTCAATCAGGTGGAACATCTGCCCGCACTCAATCGTAACGGACTTCTGCAGCACCGTCTTCCGTTTCAGAATCCACCGCGCAAGGGACGCGCATTGATCCGTGTTCCAGTAGTCCGCCTTTTCCTCCACAAAGACGCGCCGCCCGATGATCTTGACGTTCGTATCCGAAGACGGATCGTCGTTGACCGCCCGCGCCCAGACCGCCGCATTCGTCAAGCCTTGTCCCGCCACCGTGACGTCGTTGTAGACCCCCGTGTTCTGCGATGTTTCGGACCGGCTGAGTAAGACGCTGTTCTCCGGCGTAAATGCGAACAGAACGGGCTTGTCGGCATCGTCAATGTCATCCTGCGAGGGTTCGACCCGGAGCGCACCCGTCGCGTCGTACCCGATCCACCCCGCAAGCATTTCGTTAAGCTTCAGCAGCAACGCCCCGAAGGTGGATCCCCGGTTCTCCGTGATTTCGTACGGCGTGTCCGTCATATTAATATTGGAAGTAATCGAACCGTCCGAATGAGACGCCGAGTATGTCCGTCCGTTGTAGTAGGTCGTGTAGACCGCTTTCGACGGATCGATTTTGTCCGCAGAAGAGGACGCCGCCGTGTAGGTGTACTTGGACAGGTTCAGAATGGAATTCATCGCCGTGAAGATGTTCGTCCCGGACGAAACGGAATACGCCGCTTCCAGATTCCCGAACAGACTCCCGTCGAGGTACGCCCACTTGTCCACCAGGTTCAGCGTCATCGTCTTCTCGTTCGGCGAGTACAGCGCGGCGGGATTCTCAATGTAGAAGACACCCTGCGGCAAGTAAAAATCCTCTCCGGAAGGAAGCCGCATCCCCATCGAAAGCCGCACCCGCTGACCGAACCAGAGCTTGTTCACCGCATAATCAAACGCGCCGTCCCGGTTGCCGAGAACGACGGACGCTTTCCGCCTCTGCCCGTTCTGCAGGTTCACCGAGAGAGACCCGGACTGAAGGAAAGTCCGCGAATCCCGCCCTTGAATCGGGATCCTCTGCCCCGCGCCGCCGAGGGCAAACGCTACCGTATCATCAGGCTGAAGGAATTCGAGCCGCACCACCTTCTTGAACGGCTTTTCCAACCCGGCGAGATAGGAAGTGTATTGCTCCGCCGAGTTCTGCGATACCGGAGCGGACGGATCCACGACCGAGCGTACAGCCGAAGTGACGTATCCGGAATTGTCCTCTCCGTCCGTCGCGCAGACCCGGTATTGAACGGACGTCCATCCTGCGACCGGCGTGTCTGTGTAGATGTAGGCGTTTCCCGAATAAACCGAACTGAATGCCCCGCCGTCCACCGACCGTTCCAGAATATATCCCGTCACGGAAGCATCGGAAGATGCCCCCCATGCGACGGGAAACGCCGTCCCGACCGTAAGCCCCGTCGGAACCGTAATGGAAGAGGGCGGCGCAATACCCGGTGCAACGAACGAACCCGTTCCCGCGTTGGTGTAGAAAACGCCGTTGGCAGTATCATACATACCAAACACAGAATCCGAAGTCCTTTGAGCCGGGACAAGATTGCGCAGAACAACGCCGTCTTTGTCCGTAATCACACAGGAATATATCCGGACAAAAGCATTTCCATAAGCCGCACTGGACGAATCGGAATAAATAATATGTCGGGCAAATAAATATATATGTGTGCTTGTTGAGGGCTGCGTACCGGTAGGAGCAATACCGTTTCCGACTTGCACATTATCTACTGTAAATATGGTTTTGGAGCCATTATACTGAGTTTTCCAAATATGCCGCCCGGATTGATAAGTCCCCGTATCGGTTGAAGCTCCCATATATCCCGTATTCAGACCAAATCTCCATTGATTGGAAGATCCGCTGTAAACATGGTCCAAATAATACGCAAAATCCACCAAATTATTTATCACGCCGAACAGGGTTCCGGCTCTGTAATCATCGGTAAATTCTGCGTCAATCGTAACGGAATCTGTGGCTTTTATGCCCCGTCCGAGATCGATATACTGAGTCCCGGTTGCTTCCAGATATGCGACTTGAATATATCCCGAAGGTAATGCCATCTTAGCCCTCCGTGTAGATCTTGGCGTCCGAAGCGTCTCCGACTTCTACCCACGGAACAGAAACGGACACTTCGAGAACGCCCGTCTGGTTGTTGATCGTCTGCGTGATCGGTCCCGACAGGCGCACCATGTAGAGGTTCCCCTTCATGTCCCGGTAAAAGAGCGGGTTCACCGATTCCGAGAGCGCGAACAGCGCGTCCATATCCTCTGCGGTGTCGCCCGAATATACCCCGTTGATGAACCGCCCGATGAGCGCGACAAGCGTACCGGCACGGGACGCCTGGGAGGACGGCTGCCAAAGCGGGTACCTCGTGAAGTTCTGTAAGAGAACGGGCGTATTCTGGTTCGTGTAGCTTCCAGCGTCCAGATTGTCCCGGAACCGCCAGACGTGAACGGGATGATAGGTGTCCGGATTGTCCGCGTCCGCTTCCGCCTCAATCAGCGTGTGCTGACGGAACTTGCGGCAGAAGGGATCCGAAGACGCGCCCGCCGAATAAACGCCCGACGCCACATAATACATCGAATACGAATATTCCTTCCCCGACCGGATCCCGTAGTCCCGCACAAAGGAGGTCGTGCCGTCGAATGTGCCGAGCGGGGAAAGCTCCGTTCCTTCCTGCCGGTAGAGCGCAACGGACAGCGTCGTGTTGTCCGT
>JAZKXO010000073.1:0-1108 GCA_045611685.1 Eubacteriales bacterium
CTTGCCGCTAGTACCCGGGATGGCGGTATCTGCCGCCGTAACCGTCCAAATAACGTCATTACCTTCCAGAGTTAGCTCAACAGGATAAGGGGTATCTTCGCCCGTTCTCTGTGCGATAAGCTGTGCGACACCGGGGCCGTACAGCTTTTCCCAGCGAACGGTGTTGAACACAATTTGACGGGACCGGTTTTCGCCCTCTCTGCCAAGGCGCAACGGTTCGCCTGCTTTTGCTTCAATTATCAGCATTTTCAACCCTCCGTGTAAATATAGTGCAGGGTGCCGAAGTAGGTTCCCTCAGAAAAGCCTAACCAAGACGTAGACTGAGTACCTTTCAAGACTGCAGTAACGGTTAAAGTGGTTCCCGCGAGTTCATAAGACACACGGCTGTTTGTTCCGCCGTCAAAAAGAAACATTACCGAGATTCCACTCCAGAAACCCTGATAAGTATTATCGTCGCTCGGACTGTATACCAAATCAAAGAAATAACCGTCCGATTTTTCCAAAATTTTGGGGCAATACAGACCCACAAGTTTTCCGTTTGCCGGGAAGTTTGTAATGGTCATAACCAGCGTGTAGTTAACGCCTGTTGAGTCGGTAGTAAGGGAGGTAATCTCGAAGTCGCCGGAAGAATCAGGAAAACAGACCTTTGGAGTTCCGCCGCCTCCGCTTTCTGCGATGGCGCGGAGCCGTTCTTCGAGTTCCGCAACAGGAACGTCGTCCTCCGTTCCTTCTTTTTCCCGCACAATGTCTGCGATGCCGACTAATGTGGCACGTTCAATCAGCATAGGGTCTGTCATTAGACGCTCTCCTCCTCCGCAATCGGAATGGTTATACCAGTTGGGTTGCCGTCGTCACCGATTACCACAAACTGACCGGCCTCGCCGGTGATCTTGTCCTGCTTATCGCTCAAAGCATCGAACACACCGGCGGATTTCACCAGATTTGGACTGCCTTCGGTCGGTTCTTCATCGGCTCCTTCCGCCAAATCTCGCACCGCATTGTCCACATACCCAAAAATATCCTCCGCATTGCCCTGCGGATCGTAGACTGATGCAAGCATATCGCCGGTTCCGTTTCCGGAGGGTCCTTGCGCCGCAACTCCGGTATC
>JAZKXO010000074.1:0-1205 GCA_045611685.1 Eubacteriales bacterium
CTATTTCGGCGTGCCCGACCGCACCGTGATGCGTGAGATCGTTCACGGCATCGAAAAGAAGGGCTCGGAGGCTTGCGATCCGCCCGCAGAGCTTTGGGATCTCATCGAGGAGACCGAAGTCCTCATGGTCCACCTTTGCCCAGTCAGCCGCAAGCTGCTCGAAAAGGCAAAGAATCTCAAGCTCATCCTCGTAAACCGCGGCGGAACAGAGAACGTAAACGTTGAAGCCGCAACAGAGCTTGGCATCCCCGTGCTCTCGAATCCCGCTCACAACGCAAACGCGGTTGCCGAATTCACAATCGGTGTTACCATTGCCGAAATGAGAAATATCGCACGCGGACACGGCGCGCTGATGCAGGGCACCTGGAGAGAAAGATTCTCCAACAGCGGCGTGATCTTTGAGCTTGTCAACCAGACCATCGGTCTTATCGGCTTTGGCACCATCGCTCGCCTTGTTGCAAAGAAGCTTCAGGGTTGGGACGTCAACATTATCGTCTACGACCCCTACGTATCGGATAACGATCACGATCTTGTCAAATACGGATGCAAGAAGGTTGAACTGAACGAGCTCCTTTCGACCGCAGACGTGGTTTCGCTCCACGCACGTGCATCGGGCGAAAAGCCTCTGCTCGGCGCAGAAGAGCTTGCACTTCTCAAACCCTCGGCATACCTCATCAACACCGCGCGTTCCTATCTTGTTGATTATGATGCGCTTTATGAGATCCTTCGTGATGGCAAGATCCGCGGCGCGGCACTCGACGTTTTCGAGTCCGAGCCCATCAAGCCTGACCACAAGATGCTCACCCTTGATAACGTAACGCTGACCAACCACCGCGGCGGCGACACCGTCAATTCCTATTCCGACAGCCCCGCAATGCTCTTTGCGGAAGCTAAAAAATTCCACGCGGGCGACTTTGATTCCGTCCGTTTCTGGAAGAACAAGAACGAAACTATGAAAAAATAAGGAGAAAATAAAATGAAACTGCTTAATATGACCTCGGCTGAAAAAATTGCCTACATAATGACTCGTCTTTACACCAACAAGCTCACCACCACCTCCGGCGGAAACCTTTCCATTATGGATGACGACGGCGTAATGTGGATCTCCCCCTCGGGCGTCGATAAGGCGCACCTTACCGCTGATGACATCATGTGGGTCACCCCCGACGGTGTTGTTCACGGTAAGCACCGCCCCTCCACCGAGT
>JAZKXO010000075.1:0-42469 GCA_045611685.1 Eubacteriales bacterium
ACCAGCGTGCATCCGACGAGGAACGACGCTATCTGATTGCAAAATGGGGACATCCCCAGAGGTAAATACATATGGCAAAGAAGAAAAAGAGCCGCGTACAGCTTGAGATGTGGCAGGACAGGCTCGGTGCCGCGCAGGCGGCGTATGAGGATGAGCTGTCGCAGATGGATCGCCGTGAAGAGCTGTACAAGGGCGACCACAAGATCACCGGCGTGACGCGGGATGACAAAGATTCAAAAACGCCGCATCTGCGTAACATCGTCAAGGAACTGGTGGAATCGCAGGTGGACTCGACGATCCCGATGCCGAAGGTCACGGCCAGACGCAAGGAAGACACGAAACTTGCGAAACTGATCGAAGACATGATCCGGAACGAACTCGACCGGATGCCGTTTGAGGAGCTGAACGACATGTCCTCGCGCACGGTGCCGATCCAGGGCGGTGCGGGGTTCCTGGTTGAGTGGGACAACGCACAGCGGACGCATTATTCTATCGGGGAGCTGGTGGTATCCGGTGTGCATCCGAAACAGATCATCCCGCAGGACGGGATCTACACCGGCGTGGAAGATATGGACTATATCTTTCTGAAGATGCCGCAGACGAAGGAATACATCCGGCGGAAGTACGGGGTGTATCTCGAGGATGAGGCGGAAAGCGATCCGGAGGTAAAAGGTACCGACAGCACCCACGCGGACGGTATGGTGACGCAGATCATTGCGTATTACCGGAACGACAACGGCGGCATCGGGCTCTATTCGTGGGTCAACGACGTGGAGCTGGAGGACATTGAGGACTACCAGGCACGGCGTCTGGAACGCTGCAGTAACTGCGGTGCTCCGGTGACGGTGCGGGACGGGCAGAAGGTCTGCGAATCCTGCGGCGGTACCAAGTTTGAGGAAGGCTCGGAGGATTACGAGGAAGTCTGGGAAGATATCCCGCGATCCTACGGAGACCCGATTCCCGGTGCGCAGACGCAGGCGTTTGTGTCGGACGAGTTTGACGAGGACGGTCTGCCGATCCCGATGCAGCAGAGGGTTCCGACGCGGATTCCGTATTATAAGCCGGACATTTATCCGGTGATATTACAGAAAAACGTGTCGATGTTCGGGAAGTTCCTCGGCGGATCGGATGTAGATGACGTCGAGGATCATCAGAACACGACGAACCGGCTGCACAAGGTGATCATCGACAAACTGTTCCAGAACGGCAGCTACACGACGCTTCCGAACGACGCGACCATCAAGGTGGATACGACCATCGGTAAGGTGATCCGTATCAAGAATGCGGCAGACGCGGCACTTATTAAGTCGCATGACCTGCAGGGCGATATCGGCCAGGACAGCGCGTATCTGCAGCAGATCTACGAGGAATCGCGGCAGCTGATCGGGATCACCGACTCTTATCAGGGACGTACCGACTCGACGGCGACGTCGGGCAAGGCAAAAGAATTCGCGGCGGCTCAGTCCGCAGGCAGGCTTGAATCGAAACGGACCATGCGCAACGCGGCGTACGCGAGGTTGTTTGAGGCGATGTTCAAATTCCGGCTTGCCTACACGGACGAGCCGCTGCCGGTACGGTCGGAAGACCTGCACGGCAATGCGGTGTATGAGGAATTCAACCGGTACGACTTCCTTGCACAGGACGCTGCCGGGGAATGGTACTGGAACGATCAGTTCCTTTTCTCCTGTGACACATCCGCTCCGCTGGCGACAAACCGCGAGGCGATGTGGCAGGAAACTCGACTCAACCTGCAGAGCGGCGCGTTCGGAGATCCGACGAGCCTTGAGACGCTGATCCTGTTCTGGCGGAAGATGGAGGCACTGCATTATCCGGATGCCAGCCAGACGAGAGCATATCTCGAAGATCGTCTGCAGAGACAGATTGCCGCACAGCAGCAGCAGATGATGCTGCAGCAGGCACAGGTGCAGATGCAGGCGGCGCAGATTGAATCGCAGGCAAAGGCACAGGCCGCACACGATGCGGCATCCGCACAGGCGGCACAGCGTGCGCAGGCGAACGATCAGAGGATCCTTGAGACGGTTGCCGGAGAGGCACGGCAGGCGGCTGCGAGAGACGCGGCTGCCGGTGCTGGGCTGAAATGAGATTTGAAAGGGAGCAGAAACGATGAAAATTCCTGAGTCAGTGAGAATTGCAGGCGTGGAATATGCTGTGAGAGAGGTGGAAAACCTCAACGACGGCACACGCATGGCATACGGGCACATCGACTATGATTCCTCTGAAATTGTACTTTCGAGTACAGTTGCCATGGATCATCAGAAAAAATGTATCACGCTGCTTCACGAGATCCTTCATGGCATCCGCGAGAACAGCGGCATTGACGTAAAAAACGAAGAAGCCGTTGTTGAAATGTTTGCGCGTGGTATTTATCAGGTGCTCCAGGACAACGGAAAAAGATTGTTTGATTTGAACGGAGATTGAAAGTATGAAATTTGCAGACGCTTTTGAAATGATGAAAATGGGCTGCCATGTTAAACGTCCTGCATGGCGCGGCTACTGGGAATACGATTCTGACGGCGACCGCATTATGATGCACTGCGGAGACGGACGAGTTCTTGAGCTCAGAGAAACCGACGATCTTTCTTTCACGCTGGGGAACATCATGTCCGAGGACTGGCTGATTCTTCTTGGAACCACACGTACCAAATTGACGTTCGGTGACGCGCTCGAGTACCTTAAAAAAGGTTTGAAAGTTGCCAGAGAAGGCTGGAACGGCAAGAATCAGTACATCCAGCTTGCAAGCGATATCTCGTATACCGTTGACGACGAAGTTATCAACTGCGAACATAATGCCATTGGTAACCGTGCGATTGCATTTGTCGGTACAAGCGGCGTTCAGATGGGATGGCTTGCGTCACAGGCGGATATGCTTGCAGAGGACTGGCGCATTGTTGATTGACTTTGAAGCCGGTTTGAAACCACTTTGAAAGGAGGTGAGAGGGCATGAAGAAGAACGGCTATGCGGGTTCCATCAAGAATTCCGGCGTACAGGTTGTCAAGGCACCGTTCTCCGACCGCGGCAAGGGCGGCGAGAAGGTTGTTAAGACCGGCGGTGACCTCAGAAGCAAGGGCGGCAAGAAGTAATGCCGCCTCATCCCTTTTATGCGCTATAGCGTTTCTATAGCGTTCTCGCACGGAACAGCGTAAAAATCCGGACATCTGTTATTTTATTTTCGCAGGAACAGCGCAAAAATCCACAGGAGGTATCATATGGGAGAAACGGATTACGGTGCAATTTTCGGCGTTGAGACCGACGCCGGCGCGGGGGCTGCAGATCCTGCGAACGATGCACAGGGCGCAAAAGAGCAGGGTGTCGCCGATCCTGCCGCAGAAGAAGAGACTGTAGAGGGTGCAGACGGGGAAGGTACCGAGGGTGCCAAGCCGGGTGCGCAGTCTCCGGAAGTGAATTCCCGATATGCGGCGGCGAGACGCAAGGCGGAAGCCGAACGGGATGCCGCTGTCCTCAAAGCGCGAGAGGACTCTGCCGCAGAGACTACGCGGCAGTTTGAAGAGACACTCGGTTCTCTCGGACTCATGAACCCATACACGAAGCAGCCGATCAAGACCGTCGCGGATATGAAAGCCTACCAGCAGGGCAGACAGGACGAAGCGAAGCGGAGACTGATGGCGGCCGGAAACATGACGGAAGAACAGTACAACCAGTACGTGGCGGATCTTCCGGAAGTGAAAGCTGCCCGTGAATCAAAGGCTGCATCGGACGAAGCGGCGCAGAAGGTGATGGCGAACGAAGCCAGAGCCAAGCTGGACAGCCAGATGGCGGAGATTTCCGCGCTGGATCCGGAGATCAGGACGGTCGAAGATCTCAAAAACATGGAGAACTACGACCGATTCTATGCGCTGGTGAAGAAAGGCAACAGCCTGATTGACGCCTATAAGCTTGCCAACATGGACAAGCTGACTGCCGGTAACACGGCGGCTGCGCGTCAGGCTGCGATCAATTCCGCCAACAGCAAGAACCATCTTGACCGCACGACAACCCGCGGCGCAGGTACCGTTACGGTACCGCGTGAGGTTGCTGCGGAATACCGCGCCATCATGCCCGGCATCACCGATGCCGAAATTGCGGCGCACTACAACAAATATAAAACCAAGAAATAAGGAGGTGCCTTATGGCGTTTCTGATCCATGCGATTGACGGCAGACGTGATGCCGCAATCGAATATCTCCCCGCCGGTACGATTACTCCCAAGGTCGGTATGATGCTCACGCAGAGTTCCGGTCTTCTGGCGATCGCATCCGGCACCACCAAGCCCACCTACATGTCCATGTGCGAGAGAGAGACCGCGTGTACGTCCGGCGAGCTGATCCCGGTTATCCGCGTGCTCCCGGACACCCGTTTTGAGACTACCTTCAATGCGGCCGCATCTTCGATCAAGCCGGGCAGCAAGGTGACTCTTTCCACTGACGGTCAGCAGGTGACCGCGACCACAACCGACGGCGTTGCCGAAGTTGTGGAAATGGACGGCACGGCGTCCGGTTCCGCAGTCCGTGTGAGATTTGCTTAAGGAGGTGTACACAGTATGGCAGGCATTACTTTTACTGAAGGCTCCGGTCTTCAGGATTCCGTATACGGCAAGAGCCAGGCTCCGATCCGTATGTTTATCGAGAAGCAGGGCGAAGCGTTCGAGCAGCAGTCGATCGTCAAGGAGATTTTCAACATGGAAACCTCCAAAAACTGGGCTGAAAAGATCACCGGCATGACTTCCATGGACGGCTTCAAGGCTGTCGGCGAGAACGGCGACTATCCCCATGATTCCATGCAGGAAGGATACGACAAGCTGTTCGAACATATGACCTGGAAGGACAGCTTCTCTATCTCCCGCGAAATGGTTGAGGACAACAAGATCCTCGACCTGCGCAGACAGCCGCGCGAATTTACCGCGGGCTACTACCGCACCCGTGAAAAGTTCGGTGCGGCTCTGCTTGGAGGTGCGCTTTCCGGCGAGTCCAGCATCACCTTTGCGACCAAAAAGTTCACCACTCTGACCGCAGACGGCGTCAACCTCTTCTCCAAGGCGCATCCGTCCAAGCTGAAGAAGTCTGCGCAGTCCAATATGTTTGCGGACGCATTCTCCAACGACGCGCTCATGGCGGCGGAAGAACGCATGCAGGGATTCTGTGACGACAACGGCAACATCCTGGATGTCGTTCCGGACATGATCATCATCCCGAACAGCTACAAGCTCAAGAAGGATGTGTTCGCCGCAATCGGTGCGGACAAGGATCCGAATACCGCGAACAACGGTTTCAACTACAACTTCGGCCGATGGACTGTGGTTGTATGGCCGTACCTCAACCAGTTTATCAAGAGCGGTACGCTCCCGTGGATCCTCGGTGCATCCGAATTCAACAAGGCGTACGGCGGCGCGGTATGGTTTGACCGTACCCAGCTCGAGGTACGCTCCGAAATCGCGGACAACGACGCGAACGTCTGGAAGGGCTACTCCAGATTTACCGCGGGCTTTGCAAACTGGAGAGCGTTTGCGGCAGGCGGCATGACCGGCGGCGACACTCTGATCGCAGGCTGATTATAAAACAACGAAACGACACGGAAAGCCGGTCGGCGGATGGACAGAAAGTTCCGGCTGCCGACCGGCTTTTGGTCTGAGGTGAAAATATGGCAAAAATTTATAACGTCCTGCGGTACGTGGACGACATCAAGCCGAACCGCTTTACGGACGATACAAAGGTACAGTGGCTGAACGAAGTCGAAGGGTACATCCAGACGGAGGTGATGATGCTGGCACTTGCGGACGTCGTGCAGTACGATCCGGAAGCGCATATGCACACCGACCTGCTCGTGAAGCCGCCGCACGATAAGCTGTACGCGCTTTACCTGTGTGCGATGATCGACTTCGCGAACGGGGAGTATGACAAGTATGCGAACACGATGCAGCTGTACAACGAGTTCCTCGGGGAATATATCGGATGGTATACGCTGCATTTCCGGCCGGCGGACGGCGGATGCGTGAGAGAGGGGTACTACCTCAGCGCATACGCGATTGCGGTGCAGCACGGGTTCGACGGCACGGAGGACGAATGGCTTGAAAAGCTGAAGGGCGAAAAAGGGGAAGACGCGTACGATACCGCACAGAAATACGGTTATACCGGTACCCGTGAGGAATTCGGACGGGATCAGGCGATGTTCGCCGAGAGTGCCGCGCAGGTTCGACGGGACCGCGAGTCGGCATCGCAGTCTGCAGAAAATGCAAAAACAGCGGAAACAAATGCCGCAGCATCTGCATCGTCTGCATCGGCATCGTCCGAAAGTGCAAGATCGAACGCCGAAAGTGCGGCGTCATCCGCGAATGCGGCTGGAGAATATGCCGCTGCGGCTTCTCGGTCGTCCGAATCTGCTGCGGATTCGCAGAGGAATGCCGCGACATCGGCCGAAAGTGCATCGTTGTTCGCGAATGCGGCTGGAGAATATGCCGCTGCGGCGTCTCGGTCTTCCGAATCCGCAGAAGAATCGCAGAGGAATGCCGCGGCATCGGCCGCAAGTGCATCGTTGTTCGCGAATGCGGCTGGAGAATATGCCGCTGCGGCTTCCCGGTCTTCCGAATTCGCAGAAGAATCGCAGAGGAATGCCGCCGAATCCGCGACGGCTGCGGAACGCATCCGGGAATCGGTAGCGCAAACCGCGGAGAACATCGAGAATACCGTGCGGGATACACTACAGCAGGCGAAGGATAGTGGTGAATTTGACGGTGCTGACGGAAAAACACCCGAAAGAGGCGTTGACTACTGGACGGAAGCCGACAAATCCGAAATTGTGACCGACGTTCTGTCCGCGTTCCCCACATGGGAAGGAGGTAGTTATTGATGCCAAATTATAAAGCGGTAGATGCCGAGCGGCTTGATGCGGCGATGACTGCGACGGCGGACGCGATCCGTGAAAAAACCTCTGGCACGGATCCGATTCCGTGGAATGCGGAGACGGGGTTTGCGGAAGCGGTCGCAGGGATTACGTCCGGCGGTGCGGCTGTAGCTGTGTCTGTGCCGATGAAGGACGTGAACTTTTACGACTACGACGGTACACGGCTGTACAGTTATACCGTGGCAGAAGCGGCGGCTCTGACGGAACTGCCGCCGCTTCCGACACAGCCGGGTTTAATCTGTCAGGGGTGGAACTGGACGCTGGACGGTATCAAGGCAATGGGAAGAGAAGTCGATGTCGGCGCAACATATATCACGGATGACGGCAAGACGAGGATTTATATCACGCTGACCGAGGGACGGACATCTCCGATGCTCGGATGCTGTCCCAATGGTACTGTTACGGTGGACTGGGGTGATGGAAGTACGCCGGATGTGTTGACAGGGACAAGCACGGGATCTCTGGTGTGGACACCAACCCATAACTATTCTGTTCCGGGCGACTATGTTATCACGCTGACTGTCGATGGGTCGATGGAAATTTGTGGCAGCTCAACAGAAAATCAGGGCAGTGCTTTTTTGCGTTTTGCGAATGGGACAGATGCGCGGAACAAAGCATATCATAACACCGTTACGAAGGTGGAGCTTGGAAGCGGTATAACGTCCCTTGGCATGGCGGCATTTTACAGTTGCACGGCGTTGCAAACCATCACAATTCCCGAAAGTATAAATTTAATAGGGGTGCGGGCATTCCAAGGATGTTTATCTCTTCGATTTCTTGCAATTCCCAAACAAGTGACCAGGCTTTACAATTTTTTTGCTACGGGATGTTGTTCACTTGCCGTGGTGTCTTTGCCTGATGGGATCACGGCAGTTGGCATCAGAGCGTGTGAAGACTACGCCAGACCTCCTCAGATTGTACTGCCTAATTCAATCACATCCTTCGGTGCGTATGCGTTCGTATATTGTGCCGGACTCACTTCTGTAGTTATTCCGCAGAGTCTTGCAAGCATTGCCGCGTCGGTGTTTGCGGGGTGTACGTCCGTGAGGTACTACGATTTCACCAGATGTACGGCTGTTCCGACGTTAGCTAACGCGAACGCATTCGAAGAAATTCCTGATGACTGTGAAATCCGAGTCCCTGCGGCTCTTGCGGACGAATGGAAAGCGGCGACGAACTGGGCGACCTATGCCGACTATATTGTGGAGGTGTAATATGGCGATTGTTACGAATTACTACAGAACCCGTAAGGACGGTGTGAAATTATACCGGACGTATTCCGACGGCGGGCGGTATATCGTACGTGAAGACGGCACGGTTTACGCCGAAGCGGTGGACGTTGAAAACAGCGGACATACCTACGTCGAAGGCGATCTTCTGCCGGATGAAGAACTTACGGCGGAAGAGGCTCTGGCGATTATCACGGGAGGTGATGCGAATGAAACGAAGTGAAGCGGCAAAGATGCGTGCGGTGATTGAAAAGGCGGCCGCATCGCTGGATGATGCGACTGCATCGACGGCGGAAACGCTGTTCCCGGCGATGAAGTACGACGGCGGTCTGATCAAGGCAGGCACCCGCATCAACTGGAACGGCGTGCTGAAACGTGCGGCGGTTGATTTATGGGATGCGGAACACAACGATCCCGACCATGCGCCGGGTCTGTGGGAAGACATCCTGTACCGTGACGGATACCGGATCATCCCGGAGGTGATTACCGTGGGACTGGCATTTGCGGCCGGCGAAAAGGGATGGTGGACGGACGGTCTGCTGTACGAATCTCTCGCGGACAACAATGTATACACTCCGGCGGCGTATCGGGAGCATTGGAAGGTCGTGGAGGTGTGATGTGAGCATTGACATGAGCATTCTGATCGCGGTATGCGGCTTTGCGCTGTCCGTGGGGACGTTCTTCGTCGGGCGGATGACGGCGGCGAAGACGGATGGGAAGGAAGACGGAGAAATGCGGGCGAATGTGTCGCATATCAAAGATGCCGTAGACAAGCAGAGCGACAAACTCGACCGGGTAGTCGAGGACTATGAAGAGGTCAAGGTGGAGCTGGAGAAGCTCAAGGGCCGTGTGATTGCTCTTGAGCAGAGAGTAAAAATGCTGCATGGGGGTGAATGACGATGAAAACCAGAATCATGGATATGCCGTATTCAAAATACGGCGTCAAGTGTCCGTTCCCTATGAACAGTCCTGCGCGCATTGTTGTACATAACACAGCAAACGATGCGTCAGCGGCGAACGAGATCAAGTATATGCAGTCCAATGACAACCAGGTATCGTTCCACATCGCCGTGGACGACAAGGAGGCGGTCATCGGACTGCCGCTGAACCGGAATGCATGGCACGCGGGAGACGGTGCGGAAGGCATCGGAAACCGTCAGGGAATAGCGGTAGAGATCTGCTATTCCAAGTCCGGCGGCAAAAGGTTCGAAAAGGCGGAGCGGAATGCCGCGGAAGTGATCGCCGGTCTTCTGGTCGATTACGGACTCGGGATCGATGCGGTGACGAAGCATCAGGACTACAGCGGGAAGTATTGTCCGCACCGGACGCTCGACATGGGATGGGAGAGATTCCTTGACATGGTCCGAGCGCATCTTCCGGTCGGCGAACTCCCGGACGATTTTACGGTGGACGGTCTGCGGATCCGCCGAGCGAAGGACTTCCGTTTATTCTGGCACGACAAGGCAAAGTATCTGAAGCCGGACGACAAACCGGAACGGTGGTGCAACGCGAATTTCTTTGCCGGGTACCGGTCTGCCGATGGTGTGTTCTTCACTCTGCCTGTCGGGAACTTCGCCTGTGACATTAACGAAGAGAAGGTTTCTTCGGCGGCGATGAAATATCTTGCGCCGCGCATTTTCAACGGCACAAAGCTCCGCTGGAGGGTGCTGGACAATCAGAGCAAGGATTTCAAGGGGAAAGCTCCGTCCACTCTGATCGTCCCCGCACGGGGAGTCCCGTACATAGCAGAGGTTGCCGATCTCCCTGCGAACTGCAAGTATGCGGTGTCCGGTGTGCCGGTGATCCGTGACGGTGCTGACGTATCGTGGAACGGTTTTGCGAAGAAGCAGGGATGGGTTGACTCCAACTGCCGTGCGGCTCTGCATGTGTTCCTCGGTATCCGTGGCGGCGAGATTTACGTTATCACAGGACGCACGGAGACGTATCAGATGGTGCGTACATCAGAAGTTTACAAAAAGCTGAACCGGTACTTCGGTAATGTCATCAAGCTGGACGGCGGCGGATCGATGTTCTGCAGCGACGGCGCGAGTGATCCCGAAAACCGGCACATCAACGGAATGGCGGCGTACTGATGAGATACCTCAAAAAACTGCTCTCGGCGGTGCTGATTTATATTGCGGTGTTTCTTCCGTTCATCGCGATCCTGCAGGCGGTGACCGGGTATGACTACTCGCCGGCCTATGCTGCCGTCACCGGTGTCGGCGCGGTGGAGCTGATCGTCGGGTGTGTAATCAAGACCGTCGAGGCGAGAGAAGAAAGCAAACTCAGAAAGGAGGATGAGAGGGATGCCGGGGAATATCCTTAATGCGGACACCGGATTTCCGCAGTTTACCGGGGACGAGTCGAGTGACGCGAAGATTGATAAAGTGATGAACTATCTGTACATGCTGCTTGAGCAGCTGCGGTACAGCCTGAACAATCTGGATGCGGACAACTTCAATGAGACCGGGCTACGGGAGATCGGAGAGGGTATCGCGCGTCCGCTGCAGACGAGCTTCGAAAACGAGCTCGGAAAGACGGCTGCTCTGATCGAGGGCTTTTCGGATGAATTCGGGAGCCAGATCGCTGCGCTGACGCAGTGGAAGAGCGGTGCCGAGCAGTCGATCGCATCGGTGACGCAGAAAGCGAATGCGAACGGCGCAAGTATCACATCCCTGGTGAACTGGCAGAATACAGCGAACAGTACGCTCGCATCGGTTCAGCAGAAAGCGAATGCGAACGGTGCATCCATTGCATCGCTGGTGAACTGGCAGAACACAGCGAACAGCGAGATCAGCGGGCTGAAATCCACCACGGCGTCGATCAAAGCAACCGCTGATTCGGCCGGGGCGAAGATCTCGCAGGTCGTTGAGGCTATAGGTGAGAATGGCGAGGTATCGTTTGCGTCGATTGTCGCGGGTGTGTCCAAGAACGACTCGTTTATTGAGCTGATCGCGGACAAAGTTCATATTACATCGGATATGCTTGTATTAGACTCTGACGTATATCTTACAGGCAAGAACGATAATGGGCAGGAAATGATGCGAATTTCCGGGAACAATATTTCTCTCAACATGGAGACCGCCGATGCGGCGGGGATTACTTTTTGGTATAGCGGCTTAGATGACTACCTGGTTGCAGGAATATCGGCGAGCCGAGATGGAGACATGACGACAAGTCAGGGAAAATACGACCGAAGATATGCGGTAAATCTTAATACGTTTGAAACGGTCACAGACTATTACACCGCGCTTAACTTGGACGCTATGGGTGAGTTGTATATGAATTCTGGCACAAGGGTATCTATACAAGGCTTGTATGGAGTAAGAATATATCCGAATTTGGATATATTTACGATCCAAAACAGCGATTACGAAGTAAGTGGAAACGATTTAAGAGGGGCATACTGCTATGTATTTGCTTCAGACGGAATTTACTGGGTTACTTCTTCCGGTGAATACAGTTTGGTAGCGGCGGCGTCAAACCAGTGACGAGAAAGGAGATTTAATGGACAACATCACGGCAAAACTCAAGGCGGCAATGGACTCGCTCGACAAGATCGCAGACACTTACGGCGTGGCGCGGTCTATGCACATCACGCAGGCGGCAAGTGCGCTGATTGAGGCAAACAAGGAGGTCGGTGCTCTGATGAAAGAGCTGGAAGAGCTCCGGAAGTTCAAGAAAGAACATACGGAATGCGCGAAGGAAGAAAAGGAGGCGGTGTAAATGGCACTGCCTTCGATGGTTTACAACGACCGGATCCGGAAGAGTCAGACGGTGCGGTTCGGCGGGTACGACCACAACATCGGGAGCGGGGACGGAACGATCTGGGACATGAAGAATATGACGTCGGATCTGTATCCGGTGCTCGCATCCAGAAAGCCGCGATGGAAGGTGCGCACGTTCTCGGATCCCGGCGGACTGTTCGCGCATGACGGGCTGTACTGGACCGACGGGGACGGATTCTATGCGGACGGCGTCCGCAAGGGTACGGTCACTCCCGGCGAGAAGGTGATGGCTGCGCTCGGACCGTCGGTGATTATTTTTCCGGACAAAAAATTCTACAACAAAGAGACGGATACCTTCGGTTCGCTGGAGGCATCCGTCGCAGGTGTGTCGGTAACACTCAAAAACGGAACGTACGCCGGGGAAGCTGCGGAAGCAAACACGATCTCCGGTACCGTATCCTGGGCGGACTACTTCCGGGAAGGGGATGCGGTGACGATCTCCGGTGCGGTGAAACATCCGGCGAACAACAAGACGGCGATCATCCGCGAGATCGACGGCGGCGAGCTGCGGTTCTACGAAAACGTGTTCGAGATCGCGGAAGGCGGAGACAAGGAAGTTCTCACGCTGAAGCGCGAAGTGCCGGACATGGACTTCCTCTGCAGCAACGAGAACCGGCTGTGGGGATGCAAGGGTGACACGATCTATGCATCCAAGCTCGGCGACGCGACGAATTTCAACGTGTTCGACGGTGTGGCGACCGACAGCTACGCGGTAGACGTCGGAAGTGCGGGAGACTTTACGGCATGTGTGTCGTATCTCGGGTACCCGATCTTTTTCAAGGAAGACTCGATCTGCAAGGTGTACGGATCCAAGCCGTCAAACTTCCAGGTGATGACCTCGGCGACGCTCGGCGTGGAAGCGGGTTCGCACAGGTCGCTTGCGGTTGCCGGGGAAATCTTATTTTATCTCTCCCGTGCGGGGATTGTGTCGTATTCCGGCGGGATTCCGCAGAATATCTCGCGTGCATTCGGTGTCGACCGGTACCGGAATGCCGTCGGCGGAAGCGACGGCGTGAAATATTATGCGTCTCTCAGCGACGCCGACGGCGCATGTGCGCTGTTTGTGTACGACACAAGGCACAACCTCTGGCACAAGGAAGACGCGCTCAGAGCGTCTGCATTCGCGTGGGACGGTGAGCTGTACTTTGTGGATGCGGATACCGGGGAACTGTGGATAAACGGGAACGCACGGACGGTACCGGCCGGAGCGGCCGAAGAAGGCCCGGCGGACAGCATGGTCGAGTTCGGTGACTTCGTCGAAGCGGATCCGAACCGGAAGGGAACGTCGAAGCTGCAGCTGCGCGGTGAACTCGACGACGGAGCACGGCTGACGGTGGAGATGCAGTTTGATTCCGACGGCATCTGGCGTCCGGTGTCCACTCTGACGGCAACAGTAAAGCGGAGCTGGTACCTGCCGATCATTCCGCGCCGGAGCGATCATTTCCGGATCCGGCTGACAGGCACCGGAGGATGGCGGCTATTCTCGCTGGTGCGCGAAAGCTACTCCGGCAGCGAATTATAAAAGGAGAATTTGCAGATGGCAAAAACCTACACTTATGAAGACTTCGAAAAAGCGATGCGGGAAGCGGGGATGGACGGTCAGTTCTCGACCGCCGACCTCGCGCTTGCAAAGCGGAATCCCGATGCGGGCATGAGCCTGCTGAACTACAAGAACGACTACAAAAACGCGACGACCGACGAGATGCGTGCGCTTGCCAACTCCGGTGCGGAGTCGATCCGGAAGCAGTACGGCGAGTACAGCGGCGGCGTTGACGGCAGCGGGTTTTACCTTGAACCGCCGTCGCCGGGGAGTTTTACGTCCGGTACCGCGCCCACCTTTCAGGACAACTATGCCGATGACCTCGAAGCACTGCTCATGCAGAACGCGCAGCGGGAAGCGTATTCGTTCGATCAGGACAAGCCCGTATACGAGAGCCAGTACGGCGACACGATTGCCGGGATGCTCGATGGAATTATAAACCGTGAGGCATTTTCGTACGACCACACGACCGATCCGGTGTACGGGGCCTATAAAAAACAGTACACCCGTGAAGGAAAGCGGGCGACGGCGGACGCGCTCGGCGAGGCGGCATCGGCGACCGGCGGCATGCCTTCATCCTATGCGGTGACCGCGGCGAGCCAGGCAGGGGACTATTACGCAAGTCAGCTCGCGGACAAAATTCCGGAGCTTTACGACATGGCGTACAACCGGTATCTCCAGGAATACCAGATGAAGCTGTCAGATCTGAACGCGGTTCAGCGGCAGGAGCAGACAGAGTACGGACGGTATCTCGACGAACTCGGGCAGTACAACACCGACCGCAACTTCGATTATGCGAAGTGGCTCGACGAATACGACATGGAGCGCGACCGGATCGACACGCTGCGCGGTCTGCGGAACGATGAGTTCGGGATCTATCAGACCGAGCTCGGGCAGTTCAACACCGACCGCAACTTCGACTATGCACAGCTGCTCGATGAGATCGACAGTCAGACGATGGAGCGCAGCGAGGAATACCAGCGCGAACAGGATGAATACGACCGTGCGTGGGATGAAGACGAACGTGCCTACCAGCGTGCGCAGGATGCGTACGACCGGCAGGTGGATGAGGAGAACCGTGCGCTTTCCCGTGCAAAGTCGGCGAGAGCGGAGGAACTTGACCTTGCGGAACTGGCGGCGCAGTTCGGAGACTATGAGGCACTGCGTGCGCTGGGCATCGATGTGGACGAAGATGCGGTCAAGAAAAAGACCTCTTCTTCTGCCTCGGACACATGGAAGCAGGACAGTGAACTCGCAAAACTGGCTGCGGAATACGGGGATTACTCTTTCCTGCAGGCTCTCGGAATCGCGCCGGACGAAAGTTATATTCCTGCAGAGAGCGGTACCGCAGGGGAAGGTTCCGCAGAGGAAGAGGACGGCGGATATATCTCCACGGAATCTGCCGACGCGCAGATCGAAGATCAGCTGAAACAGATGGTCAGCGACGGATACGACATCGGCGCGATCCGTGCCCTGCTTGCACGGGCGAAGAAGGCAGGTCTGCTGACCAGTTCCGGATATGCACGGCTGTTTGATAAGTACGCACGCGGAAGCGCAAGCTAAGGAGGCTATATGGCGAAGATAAGCCAGAAGAAACTGGATGAATTTCTCGAAGAAACACGGCGGAACCTGTCTGCCGGACGCGAGGAATCGGAACCGAAAGTACGCCAGAACGACGTGGATGAATTTCTGACGGCGTTCCGGTCAGATCTGGAAGCGTCCTACACGCAGGAAGAACGGGATCAGATGAAGGCGGCACGCGCCGCCTCCCTGCGCCCCGGAGAAACGAGACGTTCGCAGAAGTCTGCGGTACAGACGAACCGAACAGACGGATGGAACGAACGGTATTCCAGAATCCGCAGCAATGCGGACTACGGCGAGAAGAGTCAGTTCCGATCTACCAAGCGCGGAGAACCGGTATACAATGCGCTTTTGAACAGCTACACGGACAGCGGATACGGCGATGCGCTGTACGATTATATCAACGGCGACCGAAAGGCTGCAGAAGTCCTCCGGAACCGGATGCGCGAAGGGGATCCGCTTTCCGTCACGACGGACCTGTCCTTCGTGGAGTCCATGACCGACGAGGAACGTGCAGATTACAACTACATTCACGCGACGGAAGGTGCGAAACAGGCGGAACGGTATCTTACTTATCTCCGTGAAGACCTGAACCGCAGACAGCGTGAATCGGAAGAAACAAAGCTGAAGGAATATGCCGAAGCACACCCGGTAAAGGCGACGATTGAAAGTATTGCGACGGCTCCGCTGAAGGGACTGACGTATGCCGGACAGGCTGCGGAAGCGATTTCCGGCGGAGAACTGGATCCCAATGCGTCTTACAACCGATTTGCATATGCGCCGAACACGATCCGTTCGACGGTTTCTGACCGGATCGAAGAAAAGTGGGGCAAGGCGGGCTCCTTCGGGTACAATGTTGCGATGTCCATGGCTGACTTTCTGACGGCGTCCGGAATGAGCGGCGGCTCCGGTCTGTCGATGGCAATCATGGGAAGTGGTGCCGCTGCGGATGCCGCGCTGGATGCACTTGACCGCGGGATTGACGGAAACCGTGCGCTTGCGCTCGGCGCGGTCGCAGGTGCTGCGGAATATCTTACTGAAAAATTCAGCGTGGAACAGCTCTTCCAGACGTCGTGGACCGAAAATGCGCTGAAGTATGTGCTGAAAAATGTATTCACAGAAGCGGGAGAAGAATCCGCTTCCGCGATTGTCAATACGATTGCGGACGTGCTGATCTCCGGCGACAAGTCGGAATGGCAGCAGATGGTTCTGGCGTACAAGGAGCAGGGATTTTCCGACAAAGAAGCTCTGAAGAAAACCTTCTGGGAACATATGAAGATGCTCGGGCTGGACGCGCTCGGCGGTGCGATTTCCGGCGGTCTGATGGCCGGCGGCGGTGCGGCGGTCGGCGCGATCGGCATGGGCGCGATGAACCGTGAAAATATTCGATCCGAGCAGG
This sequence comes from Eubacteriales bacterium, assembly GCA_045611685.1. Taxonomy (GTDB): domain Bacteria; phylum Bacillota; class Clostridia; order Oscillospirales; family CAG-272; genus SIG701. The sequence goes on from JAZKXO010000075.1 coordinate 16,454, forward strand.
AGGCTGTACGTGCGGCGGTCAACGAGCAGCGGAGGGAGATCCGCGATTCCGTTGCCGATCCGGATACATTGACTCCCGAGAGAGAAACGTTTGAGACCGGCGCAGAAGTACGCAGGGATCAGCTCATGACGCTCGATGAAGAGGATCTCGCGAACCGGATCGAGAATGCGGAGGATGAGACAGAGGCGACCGCGATCAAGTACGGCGCGACCGACAAGCAGCTGAAGCAGGTGCGCGAGCTGTCCGACATTACCGGCCGTGAGGTGGTTTTCTTCCGCCAGAAGTCCGAGAACGGAAAGGTGCGGAACGGATATTATAATCCGAATGACGGGCGGATCTACGTCAATGTCAATGCCTCCCGTTCGAAGACCACTCCGATGGTGGTGGCGCACGAGATCACGCACACGCTCGAGGGAACCGAAGCGTACAGAGATCTGAACGCGCTTGTCATGGCGGACATCCGCCGTTCCGGACGCGATCCGGAACAGATGCGCGAAGATAAACGTAAGATGTATGCACAGGCGGGAGTCACGCTTGCGGATGAAGGTGCGATCGACAGCGAGATTGTTGCAGAGGAGGCGGAGCGGTTCCTCGGAAACGTCCGGGCGATCGCCGAGGTATTCCGCGAAAAGCAGTCCCTCGGCAGAACCATTGCGTCTGCGCTTGACCGTATGCTGATCCGCGCGACCGGAACCTCGGAAGAAATGTACATCAGCCGTGCGGCAAGACTGTACGAACGTGCGGAAGAACTTGCGGATAGTGCGGAAACGGAAATCAACAGACGTCTGGATGAAAGAGAAGCGGCACAGGCTGAAGCAGCTCCCGCGGCACCGCAGAATTCCGCGCCGGTGCAAACTGCGGAGACGCCCACGGTACCGAAACTCGCGCCCGAAGAACCGCAGAAATCGTCAGAAACCGTCAGTGAACGGCGCACAGTCCCGCAGACGGGCGGAACGGTGCCCGGTGGAACAGAAGCCCGTTCTTCGGGAACGGAAACGCAGGAGGCCGCGAGAACGTCGATGGATGAATCTGCACGGGCTGACATGATGCTCGACGAACTGAATCAGAGATACGAGGACGGTGAGATCTCCGACGAGGAATACGACGAGGCGTATGAGCTGATCGAAGAATCGCGGATGACCGGACGCGGCATCGAAAGCAGTGCGGATATCGTGGACAACGTCGAAGGCAAGATCCCGCGGGGGATCCGGAATACTGCGATCTCGATTGACCGGAAGGCTCGCAAGGTTTTCGGGATGAAAAAGAAAAAGTATCGGTATTCGATCTCGGAGGATACTCTTGATGACGGAAAGGCCGAGGTGGTTGATGGAGTAGCGGTTGCACGAAATATTGCTGACATTATGAAAAACGGCGGATATTCCAAACCGAAGGACTATATGGTCCAGTACTCCATTTCGACCACTCCCGCCTGGGAAAAGAATTACCTTGCAACAAACAAAGACGAAGACGCGCGGAGTGTTGTAGACGCGGTTCGGATGTTTACGGACAAGATGGTGATGGATGACGCCGTCCGGGGATATGTTCCCATGGGCAACTATAAGCCCGCAAAAATGGGACCGTTGCGCAAAAATGTAGAGTATATCTGGACGTTCGATATGGATACGTCGTGCCCGAGAACATTCCAGTTTCTGCACTTCCGTGACGCAATACAGAAAAAGGCGGGGAGATATCTCACCTACAATGAGTCGATCAACTTGCTTGAACTCATGCGTGCGTACGGTCAGCAGATTCCCTGCTGTTACTGTTACGTCGAGAACAAGAGAGTTCTCCTCAGTTCCTCGTACAACAAGTTTTTTGACTTCCGCGACGCGGTCATGAGAGCACCCACGTACGAACAGGCCGAAAAGGTCATTTACGGGTACAGTGAAGGCAAGGAGCTGCCTGATGCATCAAGAAAGGCACTTGACCGATGGAGGTCGGATACGAGTTACAACCCCACCGTTACGGAAGTCTGGACAGCTACCAACACCGCACGCAACAGCGTGCTGAACTTCCTTGACGAAAAACTGGAACAGGGAATCGTCAGCGCGAAAACAGCGGCATCACGACTTGCCAGAATGGTTCTGGATGAATTCGGGATCCGTGACAAAGGGGCTGCCGCCGAAATCCGAAACTTCGTAAAAGACTGGGTTTACGACACGCAGGCAAACATTCCTCACATTTACAACACGGACAACAATCCGTCCGTGTCGGCCGTGGACGAACGTGCCCTTGCGCTCAATCACGAGGCTCTGGCGTATTCCAAGAGCGCGTCAAGCGCAAAAAGCGTTGAAAACTATATCCCGTACACAGACCAGCTGAAAAATGTCAGCGCAAAGGACAAAGAGTACATCATCGGCATGGGAGGTATCCGGAAGCATTCATCGAATGATTTTCGCATGGACTACGTCCAGGACTATATCTTGTTCTATGCGGATCTCGCCGCCGGCAAATGGACAGGGCATACATACTCGAAAAGTTCGGATTTCGTGAAGGTGTTCGCAAGCACCGGCGACCGGATCAACATGAGTGTTGCCTTCTATGAGGACGGTGATGGCAATCTCCGCGAAAATATCGACGAAGGGGCTTCCTGGAAGGATGCCAAAGAACTCCGGGAAGCGTACGACAATGTAGGCGCGATGGCAATGGTTACGAGCGACAACCAGCTTTCCTATGCGCTCAACGCCGACTGGATTGACATGATCATTCCTTTCCACGCTTCCGGTCTCGATAAGTCCGTTTGGTACAATCTCCGTATGTGGAACGACTACACTACAAAACAAAGCGAACGATTTTACAACGCGGATACAATGCGCGAGAAGCTTACAGCCGCCGGCGTGGATGTCCCGAAAGTTGCAAATGCCGCGCAGGTGAAATCTCTCTTCGAAGAAACCTTCCGCATCAAACACATTTATGGGAAGAACGGCGAGATTCTCAAACCGCACTTTTTCCCCGGGGACACTTATGTGAACGGACAGCGGGTTCCCGGACACCACAACAACGTTGATACCTATTTTGAACTCTGCGAGGAGTACGGAGTACATCCGAGGTTCTACGGCATTCAGGTGACAGATAAAAACGGGAATCAGATCGAAATAACGGAACACCCGGCCTATCTGAAGCTTATCAAGGAGACCGCGAGAACGGATACACCGCAGGAAACCATCAAGTTCAATTTTGGAAGATATGACGAGTACCTTAAGATGACCCCGTTTGAATACGCAATGCAGCGCCTCCGCGAAGAGGCGTTGAACGGCGGATTTGACAACACCAGAGAAGACCCGTACGGAGTTGTCAACGAGTTTATCAGTGAATATCTCGGCAAGGATCGTCCGCTCGGGTATCTGACCGACCGCGCAAAAACAACCAGAGAAATCCTGCTTGAAGCAAGTAAGGAAACGGAAAAACAACAGGAAAAGATTGTGGACAAGATCCGCGCGGACGAAGGGAATGTGCAGTGGAGTGTGTCGGCGGAGGAAATAGCGCAACCGACAGAGAACGCCATGCTGGTTGATCGATACGCCGGTATGGAGGGCCAGAACAACATTTTCAGAGACCTTCTGTGGCGACATAATCAGCGTATGGTTGATGCTATCGTTGCGCACAGAAGACAGACGAAGACCGAAAAATTCCGTGAATGGTTCGGGAAAAGCACCGTGATAAACAACGACGGTGAACCGATGGTAGTATTCCGCGGAACTTCTGCGACAACGGCGAAACTTGACCACAATGACAAGCCCATCTGGTTCAGCAACAATGTGATGTACGCAAAGGCATACAGCGATGAAGTGACGCTTCAGGACAAGTTCCGGATGTCTTCGCGGATCTTCGGTGGATCGGAGATGAAAATAATCCCCGCATATCTTCGCGCAGTAAATCCTGCGGATTTCGGCGACACGGACGGATCTTTTGTTGAGAAATTATCGGAACTTTCACGGAATCTCATGATTCCGGAGGATGAACTTCGGGAAGTCTGGGACAAAACAGGCAGACAAGAGACCGTGTGGAAAACCCTTCATACAACGGAAATGAAAAATCTCCTTTCGTCGTATGGATACGACAGCGTAAAGGCCGTCGAATACGGGGTGGATACATGGGGAGTGTTCTCCGGTAGTCAGGTAAAATCCGCTATTGCGAATAACGGAAAGTTTAATCCCAACAGATCTGACATCCGGTATTCCGTCTCCGAGGACGAGGACACCACTCCTTACGGTTCGCTGCCTGTCAAGGCGCAGAACCGTGTGCGCGATCTGGAGAGAAAGTTCGGGATTGCTGTGGATAAGATGTTCGGACTCGGCATGACGTACAAGTCTCCGGACTTCCGGGCGTTCCTGTCGAGCAATGTGCGGCCTCTTGTGAACGCGTATCTTGAAAACGGCATCATTCCTGAGGAAGAGTCGGACGCGCTGTTTGCGCAGTTTTTCGATCCGGCGACCGGTACGGACGAGGCTCTGCAGAAGCAGGAGTTCTACAACGCCTTTGAGGAAATGGAAGAGGGACTCTTCAACGTAGCGCGGTGGTCGCAGTCACAGACGGCGGTACCGGAAACGGACAGGGAAGAAACTCCGATCTCGACGACCGAAGAGGCGGAACAGCTGTTTGCGGCACAGCGGGACGCACGGCGCGAGATGGACAAGGTAATGTACCGGGTGCTTCTCAAGCCGGAAGACGAGGTAACCGTCGGAAAGCTGATCCGCGGCGAACTGTCCCCGGATCAGGTGACCGAGAACAGAGCGGATATCCTTGAGGCATACCGTGTGCAGAAGGCTTTCCGCGATGCGGACGCCGCCGTCAGCGTTTATAAAAAACGGCTGAAGGCGGAGCTGTACAAGCACGTGGACAAGTACCTCGGCAACATAGCACAGTGGAAGGACAAGCGGATGCCGCTGATGTACCAGCGCGAGACGATGGAGCGCAACATCCGCGACATCATTCCGGACAAGGCGGAAGCGGATGCGTTCATTGCGGAATTCATTACGCCGGTGCACCGTGCGGAAGCGCAGCGTCAGCGGTTCCTCGGCGAATACCGGGAACGCGTGAAGAAGCTAAACCTGTCAACGAAGGTGCAGGAAGGCAACCAGCAGAGCGAAGCGTATGCGGTGCAGTTCCTCGGCGAAGCGGCGGACAATATCCGGATTCTCAGCCTGAGCGGAAAAATCGATCAGCAGAGAGACGGACATACCCTTGAAGAATGGGAGGCTGCCGTGGAAGCGTTCTGGGCGGCGAACCCGAACATGGACCGTGCGAAGATCGACAGTGCTATCGGGGAGTTCCGGCAGATTTATAACGAGCTGCTGCCGAAGCTCAACGAAGTCCGGATCCGCAACGGATATGCTCCGGTCGCGTTCCGTCGCGGGTACTTCCCGCACTTTACCGCAACATCGGAAGACACGGTGCTTGCGAAGATCCTGCGTCCGTTCGGGATTGAATTCAACGCGGACGCGCTGCCGACCTCCATCAACGGTCTGACTGCGGACTTCAAGCCGGGCATCACCTACTTCCAGTTCGGCAATGAGCGACTCGGCTTTGAGACCACCTACGATGCGCTGCAGGGGTATGAGATGTACCTCAACGCGGCATCGGATGTGATTTACCACACGGACAACATCCAGAAGCTGCGTGCGCTTGCTGCCCGTATCCGGTATCTGACCGGCGACGAAGGCATCAAGCAGCAGATCGACAAGGTAAAGAACAACGACACTCTCGATGAGGCTGAAAAGCAGGTACAGCTCGAAGAGATCTACCGCAAGGGAAGATACCGGATGAGCAACTTCGTTGTCACGATGGACGAGTACACCAACGGACTTGCCAACAAGAAGAGTCGGTTCGACCGCGGCGTGGAAGAGCTGTTCGGACGTCCGGCATACAGCGTGATGAAGGCACTTGAAAGCCGTGTAGCGGCGAACATGATCGCCGGGAACATCGGTTCCGCGCTGACGAACATCATTCCGCTGAATCAGGCAAACGCGATCATCGGCAATGTGAACGTTCTGAAGGGGATGTATCATACCATTCACGGTATGGCAGTCCATGACGGCTTTGCCGCCGCGAGCGATTTCCTCACAAACCGCCGCGGTGCCGATCCGCTGGTGCGCACTGCCGGTCAGAAGGTCTCCGACGCGGCAAGCATTCCTATGAATCTGATCGACGGGTTTGTCTCGGAGACCATTGTCCGCGCGGCGTACGCGAAGAATCTCGCCGACGGAATGGGCGAAGACCTTGCGCTGCAGCATGCGGATGCTCTGGCGGCGTCCATCATGGCAGACCGGTCAAAGGGTGCGCTTCCGGTACTGTTCAATGCACGGAATCCGCTGATGAAGCTGTTCACGCAGTTCCAGGTTGAAGTGAACAACGAATACTCGGTGATCTTCAAGGACATTCCCGAGCTTGCGAAGGCGAACTCCGAGACCAAAGCCGGAGCCATCGCACGTATCACCGGCATGCTCTTCCGGTACTTTGTCGGTGCATGGCTGTTCAACGAACTGTACGAGAAGCTGTTCGGACGGCGCGCCGCGCTCGATCCGGTCGGCATGATCGCGAACACGGTCGGCAGTGTTGCCGAAGGCGAAGACATCGGCAAGGCTCTGCAGACGCTCGGCAACGAAGCTGTCGAAAGTTTGCCGTTTGTCGGCGGGGTTCTCGGCGGCGGTCGTGTGCCGATCCAGAGCGCGATTCCGGATTTTGCCGACCTGACGATGGCGGCAACTTCGGATACGTGGACCGGCGAAAAGAAGGCACTGACCGCGTTCGAAGAGCTTTCAAAACCGGCTGCATACCTGCTGCCTCCGTTCCTCGGCGGTCAGATCAACAAGACGCTCCGCGGGATCGCGGCTGCGGCTCAGGGCGGCGTATACGGCATCGAGGGCGACGAAGACGGAGGAGCTTATCTGAAGTATCCGGTATACGACGATCCGCTTGACGTCACAAGATCGGTGCTGTTCGGCACGACCTACACGGAAGGCGGTCAGGAATGGGTGGACAGCGGGTTCAAGTCGCTCTCAGTCAGCCAGACTGCGGCATACCAGGCGATGAAAGAATTCGGCGCGGACGACCGTGCGGCATTTGATCTCATCGAAGAATACAAATCAGTTCCGACGGGAGAGGGACGGACTGCCGCGCAGCGCGACGTGATCCGGACGGCGGACATCCCCGGTGAAGCGAAGTTTGCGGCTTATTATAATCTCGGTGCATCCGACAGCCGGAAGGAACTGATGGACAGCATCGAGGCGACCGAACCGCGCGGAAAGCTCGGCGAGGCGGCGCAGGTGCTGATGGACATTTCCGACATCGGCTCCGGCAAGACTGCCGGCACCTGCGATCTGCTGGCACAGTCCGGACTGTCGGAGGACACGAAGCAGCTGATCTACCGCAAGGAGGTCTCCGATCAGAAGGATGACGACATCCGGGCAGCGGAGCTGGTGGGCATCTCGTTCGACGAGTACCTCGACGCCCATGCGGCCTACTCGACGCTGTACAACGACAAGACTCTGTCAAAGTCCGAACAGGCACTTGAGTTCTCCCGGTACGTGGACAACACAAACCTCACGGCGATGCAGAAAGATACCCTGCGGGATATCTTCAAGTTCTACTCGCAGATTCCGGTGCAGGCGAAAAACTACAACGAACTGCGGAATCTCGGTATCTCCGACGACTATGCCGCCAAGATCACGCGGGCGATTGATGCGCTGGAGCCGCTGCCCGGAAAGAAATCCGTCAGCGATGTGCAGAAGGCGCGGGTAGTCGTGGACGCAGTCAGCGGTCCGGACGAACGCCTGGCGGCTCTCGGCACCGTGCTGTCGGATTCGCAGTACCGGAAAGTAAGCATTGCCGCCGACGCCGGACTTGATCCGGAAGTGTGGGTGGCGTTCCGCGAGATCCTGCCGGAGTTCGACTCGGATTCCAACGGAAGCTACACGCAGGAAGAGATGGAAGACGCGATCCGCGCATTCAGCAGCGGCACCAGCTACGGCTCCACGCTCATGAAGCAGGGACGCAACCTCTCCCGCGACGAGATGGCCATCCTCTGGCAGATCGGCGGCAACTGGAAGTCCGCAAACAATCCCTTCAGCAAGCCCACAGGGAAGAAAGTGAAAGATCTGCTTGACGCAGAGAAGAAAGGATAAGAATATGAAAACGAATCTCCAGAAGCTTTTTGAAAAGGTTACCTCCCGCAAGTTTATTACCGCGATGATCGGCGTGATCATCGGCGCGTCTGCCGCCTGCGGAATTGATCCCGCCGAATATGCCGAAACTGCCGCGCAGGTGACCGCGCTGATCGCTCAGATCACCGGCATCGTGTCCGCGCTGGTGTCCTGCGTGAACTACATCAACGCAGAAAAGCAGGTTGATGTGGAACGTGAGGCGGCCAAGCGTCAGATTAAGGTGGATTTCCCGGAAAGCTATGCCGCCCCGATGGCTGATGCGCTGACGGGTGACACGGAGTCCGACACCCAGTAAGGAGACTGCCATGAAAAAAGACCTGCGCCATGCTACCGACACGGTCAAAAGTCTGCGTATATCCGGCTCCAAGGAGCAATACATTGATCTCTGTGATCTCGATCCGCGGGACATTGAGATTTTAAAACGTGTGTGGGTCTATCGGCAGTCGCGCGTCAAGATCGCGCTCGAGATGCACATGAGCGAGAGGTCGGTGCATGAGCACTACCGCGACGCCATGATCGCGCTTGAACAGGTCATTGACGAACTCCGCAGATCTCCCGGATAAAGTGCAGTTTTGATGCATAAACCGTGAATTTTGTCCGCAATTTGGAATCTCCCTTCTGTGCGATAATTAAGGCACAGGAGGGAGATTCCTTTTCCCTTCTGAATTAAAAATCACAGGAGGATTTTTTATGGCAGAATTTGCAAGCAAGGGTGTAGCGGGTGCCGGTCTCGGTCTTGGCATCGCAGGTACCGCGCTCGGCGTGATGAACGGCGGTCTCAACGGTATTCTGAACGGTTTTGGCGGCTGGAATAACTGCGGCTGCCGCAATACCTGCGACTGTGACAACGGCGATATGGCGACGGCAGCGGCGATCGCAACGATGGCGGCAACGATTCCCCGCACGGGCGGTTATTCCTGTTCCGAAGATCACCACGTAAACCGCTATGAAGCGGCGCAGGCAGCACGGATTGCGGAACTGGAAACCGAAGTTAAGCTCCGCGACGCGAATACCTATACCGACCAGAAGATTCTCGAGGTGTACAAGTATTTCGACGGTCAGAACCGTGCGTTTGCGGAAGAACTGTGCCGCCAGAAGGTACACAACCAGCGCACCGAAGACAGCTTTCTTCTCGCACGTCAGGACATCGCGGCGGTCAAGGCGGAACTGGAAGGTCAGATCGAAGCGGAACGCAAGGAACGCTGCTGCGCCGACAACAGCATCGTCAACTACGTCAACGCTACGTTCTATCCGAAGATGGTTGCTGACGTGACCACCGGCACGACTACGACCGCGCAGACGCTGTACAATCCGCTGCCGAAGTGCGGTCCGTGCTGCGGCAACAACTGAACACAGGAGGGACGGAAACGTCCCTCCAAAACCTTTGATATCTGATGGAGGCTATGTATGGTAAGTCTTGCACAGTTCCAGCGGGGCTTTGCCCAGTTCCTGGACAATGAGATCGTCAGCCACATGACCGGCTGGCAGAAATGGACGTTCGGTGCGCTCGGCGGTCTCGCCATCTCGCGTACCACCAACCTTTTCGGTGACTTGAAGAAAAACCCGGTCGTCGCCATGCTCGGCGTTATCCGGGAGGACGACATGATCGACATTGATACGCTGTACCGGGAATTCAAACGGCAGGCGCAGATGTCTCCGGCGACGTTCGCTGTGCCGGGCATCGGTACGCTGACGCTCCGCGAGGATGACGTAGACAAACTGTACAGCTACATTATAAACGCATAGGAGGTGCGGACATGTATGACAAGGATAAGATGGGTGCGGCGGTGCTGGAAGGCGTTATCGCCACCATCGACGACGGACTCAAGGATGCCGGTATGCTCTGTGAGTGGGCCTGTGACGCCAAGCACAGCGAAATGCACGGTCAGGCGGAAATGTTCCACGAAGAAGCGGAGCACCGCATTGAAGGTGCGCGGCAATGGTGGGACAAGCACAAGGAAATGCTGCACGATCCCAAGAATGCCGAAATGGTCGCTGCTGCCTTTCTGAAGCGGTTGGAAGATAAGATTGCACACATGAAGGCAAAGTCGGCCGCGTACAAGTGAAACGAACCGGAGGAAATCCCTCCGGTTTTCCTTTTTCTGGACGGCGACTTCCCCGAATTCGACAAAAATTCCATTTTGTATAATTATTATTGTCGGTGTTATGCAGATGCATAACGTGCGGATTTTGAAAAGTTTGCACGTTAAAGCAAACCCTTCCCTGCCCCGGAAGCTCAGGATACAAAGTAAAAAAATGTACACCTTAAAGTAAAAAAATGTACACCTTTTCGAAGACCCAAAGTAAAAAAATGTACACCTTAAAGTAAAAAAATGTACACCTTTTCGGTTCGCTACATTATATATAAAAAATACTAAAAGTCTACACTTAACTATACTTGATAAAGTATACTTTACCTTCAATAACGAAAATAAAGAAATAACTATATCTCTTTTTTACGCGCGCGCGAGATTTTCCACAAGGCTGTTGAAAACTCCCGTGAGGCTGTAAAGGTGTACGCTTTTTTACTGAAAGGTGGAAACAGTTGTTGACGCCGTACACCTTTCGTGATATAATTATAAAAAAAGTAATCAGGAGGACAAAACATGCGTTCCGACAACGACCGGATGCAGCTCGTGGTCAAGTCCAACGAGTTAATCCAGCGCGCGCGATACAAGCTGTCTCTGCAGGAGCAGAAGATCATCCTGTATGTCATTTCAAAAATCAAGCCGGAAGATGACGAACTCCGGCGGTATAAGATTGATTTGGCGGACTTGTGCGATGCCTGCGGGATTGAACACTTCGGCCAGAACTACAAGCACTTCCGGAACATTATCTATTCCCTGTATCACAAGGACATTATGTGGAGTACACCGGACAAGGAAGGACCGGCGCGCTGGATCCACGACTACGACTTTCTGAAAAAGGAAAACGCCATCGAGGTCGAGCTGTCGCCGAAACTCAAGCCGCATCTTCTGATGCTGCGGGACAACTTTACGCAGTACGAGCTCGGGTATATCATGGTGCTGCACTCCAAACACAGCATCCGGCTGTATGAGCTGCTCAAGTCCTATGCGTATCTTGGTACTGCGGAATTCACACTTTTTGAGTTCAGAGATGTTCTTCAGATTGAAGGATACGATACCTTCAAAGAGCTGAAACGCCGCGTACTCGATCCGAGCATTGAAGAGATCAACCAATTCACGGACATGAACATATCCTACACGCCATACCGGCGCGGCCGCGCTGTTGCGGATATCGTGTTCAAAATTGAGCGTAAATCTTCCGTGGCGGAAGTTGCTGTCCGTGTTCAGCGTGAGAAAATTCTGGACACAAAGTGATTTTATGCACTTGCAAAACACTTTCAAAGTTTTAGATAAGTGTCTAAAAATTTCAAAGTGTACTTGAAATTATCTTGAAAAAAGATTTAAAGTATTGAAAGGGTTTTGAAATGGATTCAAAACAGCATGAAAATGACTGCATCGAGGTGTCTGCCGTCGCAAAGATCCTCGGTGTCAGCACAACGACGGTTTATAACAAGTTGAACGGCGAGTGGGCGGAATACAAGCGGAAAAGCGGCAGTCTGACGATGGTTGACCTTGCCGCGCTGACCGAAGAACAGCGTGAAACGGCGCTTGAAATCCTTTCAAAGCGCGCGGGCGAAGTTTCAAACCAGGATGAAAATGATTTGAAAAGGTTTGAAAGTGCATTGAAAGAGCAGATTGAGATTTTAAAATCCGAAAACGCACGGCTGGAACGTCTGCTTGACGACGCCAACAAGCGGATCGGCGAGAAGGACGCCGCAATCACAGCTCTGACGGACCGCGCTCTGAAGGCAATCGAACAGGCGCACTTCCTCACGGCACAGGCGCAGGCCGCCGCGCTTCCGGAACCGGAGCCGGAGGAAGACGAACCGGAAGAGCGCGGATGGTTCGGACTGCCGAAGCGCAAGAAAAAGAAAGGGTAATATCATGCACAATTACCGTTATATGATATATGTTCGGAGAGGAAAGTGGTGCTTTGAAAATGCTTTCATGACGGAAGAAGCGGCTGACAAACACGCTGCGCTTCTGTCGCGGAACCGGACCCATGTTAAGGTGATCGAACGCTATGAAGATGTAACGTATACCGCAAGGATTTTGAGGATATATCATTTTTATAATGGCAGATACCATCATATGATAAGGAGATAGGAGGATACAGCATGAAAGTGATTTATCGTCCGCATCGGGGCGGGCTGTCAGAAGCTATGGAAGACAAGCAGGAGTTCGAAACGATCTATGAGCTGCTTGACTGGCTTGTTGAGGAGCATATGAATGCTTTCAAGAAAGAGCAGGTTCATCTGACCTACTACGGATACGACCACAGGATCGACTGGGAAACATTCTGCGTGACGGTTGACTGCTATCATAACCACGACAACAAGATGGAGTACGCCGCGCCGATGCTTCTCGGATTCTGCACGTTCAAATAAGAAAGGAGACATTTATTATGTCAGAAGACGATATCATCGGTGTGCAGGAGCATATCGAACCGGAGACCGCGACATTCCAGCCGTCGTACAGCCGGATCCTGCGCGACCGGATGAAAAATGAGTGGAAAGAATCGGAGCATCCGCTGAGCGAAAACACCATGGCGCGGCTGTCCCGTATCGCACGCACGACCTTTTACCGGACCTGGAACAGCGATGACCCGGACATGCGTATGGATATTGACTTCGCATACCGTGCGAGTCAGGTGATCGGCGGCAGGATTGCCGCCCAGATGAAAGAGCTGATCGAAGAACTCCCCAAGGTCGATCCGAGCATCTCTCCGGAGGCACTGCCCGACCCGACGAAGGTGCAGGCCGAGATCATCGAGACCGCGACGGAAATCCTCGGTGAGCGCAAAGAGACCATCGACGAGCTGCGGCAGAAGCTTGCCCAGAAGAACGACATCATCGAGGACCTGCGCGGACAGGTCGCGGAGCTGACCGCCGAACTTTCCCGCGTACACCAGGAGCACGCCGACCAGAACGAACGGCGGCATACGGAGATGATGGAGCTGAACCGGCAGCATCTCGAGCGCATTGACCGGCTGTATTCCCAGCTCCGGGAGCGAGACGTACAGATTGAGAAACTCCTGCGGAAGTTTCTTCCCGAAAGCGGAACTTAGGTTCCGCTTTTTCTTTTTCGCTCCCGACATCGGTATCCGGATTCCCAATACCGGTTCTTGCCGTCCGCGCGTTTCCGTGGTATCATATAGTCAGAAGAAAACGGACGGTACGGAAAACGGAGGACGAAATGGGAAAACAGGATATGATTGACCGGATTGCGGATATGCTCGGAAAGGCGGATATCACGATGGTGCGGATCGTGTACCATTTCGCGGTGTCCGTTCTGCGGAAGGCAAAGAGATGAACAACAAAAACCCCCGGGGATTCCTCGGGGGTTTTGATTATCCGAATTCTTCCGCATCGACGGGAGTTTCGGAAAAGTTTCCGTTTGCGACAGGGTAAAGTGTGTATGACCAAGTGTATTCGTAAAAATCGAGCAGACGCTTATCCTTGGAATATGAGGTGTTTTTGCCGAACAGAAGGTCTTCTCCGTACCATGTTTCTCCGGAAGCAAAATACACGTACAGATCTGTGTCCGGTACGCCGACCGTCGCGGTCTCGCCTGCGCGGACATAGAACGACAGCTTGTCGATGCCTCCTATGGTCTTCAGTTTGACGACGCAGGAAGCATCTTCCGACGCTGTGACGGTGATCTGCGAAGCATTGACGTGCTTATACCCAAAAAGGATTTCTCCTGTGTTTGGTTCCGGAACAGGTTCGGGAAGCTGTTCTTCCGGCGGTGTGTAAACAATGACCTTCGGCGGAGACGGTGCTGATTCTGCCGGTGCGGTGGTCTCAGGCTTGGCGAACGTTTCGGGCGTGTCCGGAACAGCAGAGTCCAGTGCGCACCACAGGAAGACCGGAACAGCGAATATAAGGAAAAGAACAAGAAGCGGAACGTACCACGGCGTTTCTTTTTTCGGAGGATCTTCGGACACCTGCGGCGGATGGTTGTATTGTGTCCGACTGGTTGCACCGGCCTCCTGATTTGCGGTGTTGTATTGCATACGGGTATTCTCGGCGGATCGCTGTGCCTGGATCAGACGGTCGTACCGGTCACGCCTGTTCGGATCCGACAGTACCTCGTAGGCGGTGTTGATGATTTTCATCTTTTCCGCAGACGCGGGATCATTGCCACAGACATCCGGATGATATTTCATGGCAAGTGCCCGATAAGCAGAGCGGATAACCTCCGGCGATGCAAACTCAGTCACCTGCAGGACGTCGTAATAGGTGTATTTCATGCGGCGACTCCTTATAATCTATTTGTCCCGATTGTACCGCAGTCTTTTATAAAATGCAATATGTAAATGAAAAAAGCAGAGGTTATTCCTCTGCTTTTTCTGTTTTTTCGGCGAGGTCGTCGGCGATCTGCTGCGCGAAGTCGCGGATTAAGGGGATTGCTTCCGGCGGTACCGACTTCAGCGCGTTCACGATCGTGCGGACGCTCCGGCGGATGCGCGGGTCCACGTCCGGCGAAAACAGCTCGCCGAAGATCTGCGCAAGCTCCTCATCCTCGGTTCTCGGCGCGAACATATCGCCTTCTCCGGTCTCCAGCCACTCCGGATTGACGTTGTACGTCTTGCAGATCTGCTGGATCAGAAGCGGCTTGGGTTCGGTCTTCATGTATTCAATGTTCTTGATGACGTCCCTGCTTACGCCCAATTCCTTTCCGAAATCTGTCTGAGAGAGATTCAGCTCCTTTCTGAGCTCTGTGATTCTCTCGTTGATATTGGTGTTTACCATGGGTTTCACCTCCTTCTGCTTTATTATACAACACTCGGCTTGTGCTGTCAACCCATTCACATGTGAAAAATAAAAATAATTTTGGGTTATTAGGGTTGACAATATTGCAGATAGGTGATATAATGTGCCTGTAACCCATTCTTAGTGGTTTGATAGGGCTGTAAACCCACAAACAAAAAGGAGGTGAGAGGAATGATTAACACCATTGCGGAAGCAGTATTTCTGCTCGTCGTCGGATGGTCACTTGTCCGAATCGCCCAGGAACGTCCGGAAGTACTAACGGGAGCAGCCATCTACTTCGCCGTGTGGTATGTATGGCTGATCCGTTGAAAGGAGAGCATCATGGAAACCATCTGCGAGATCATCTCGGTCGTGCTGCTTGCCGCGATCCTGTACAACATCGCAAAGCTGTAACCGAAAAGAAAAAAGAAAGGAGACTATCATGGAAGACAGAATCAAGAACCTGTGCACCGAAGTGTCGGTGCCGCTGGAGAGCATCAAGCGCATTGCGGAGAACCCGGACATGACGGATTCCGCCGCGGCCGCGCTCGGTCTGATCGCCACCTACGCGGTCGGCGTAGCGGATGCGCTGTGCGCGATCCGCGAACAGAAGGACGCAAAGAAAGAAAAGGAGGAATGACGATGGAAACCAAAACGACGTACCTGATCGTGAACGCGGGTGAGCTGAAACGGCTCATCCGCGAGAACATCGCGCTGAAGAAGGAACTGCTGACCGGAGACGGATGCTTCCCCTGTGACCGCTGCAGATCCGCAGCGGAACACGACAAGGACTGCCAGGGCATCTGCGAGGACTGCACGCTGGTGTGCCGGTGCCGTACGTGCGGCGAAGCCCACGAAGGGTTCGAGTGGCGCGGGATCGTGCCGGAGACCGAACCGACGCCGGAAGAAGAGGCGGAGCTGAAGAACCGGCTCACGGCGAGAGGAAGGGAAGAAGCATGGGAACCGTAATGAACAGATGCGCACGGGTGATCTGCCGCGTGCGGTCGGAATCCATGAAGCTTGCGTCGATCTTCTGGAGCGACGTTGCGGATATGGAATCGATCTCCGACGAAGCCATGCTCGAGGCTTACAGCCTTGAGGTGGCCGCTGACGAGGTGCTCGGAGCTCTGAGTGATGCCGTGGGTGCCGCGTTCGGGGACGATGAAGCTCCGGATGAGATGCCGCTGCCGTTCGAATCGCTGGAAGCGATGGACGAAGAGCACCTGCGGAAATGGCTGATCGTGAAGATCGAAGCGAAGGCCGGAAAGGAGTTTTTCTATGAATAACCTCGAAATCCGCCGTCAGGCGATGGCGGTTTACCTCCGGTACTGCGAAGCCGTGTATGCCGCGGATGCGGCGGACTTCCTGGCGGCGAGAGAAATCCTCACCGAACGGAAGGAACGTGCGACCGCGGCCGACGCGGAAGCGATGTACGCTCTGGAAGGGGACATCGCGATCTGGGCAACGGAGAACGCGTCGATCCGGGCGCGGCTCATGAACGACTTCGCGGAGGCCGCCATGGCTCTGGCGAAGGATTACGAAACGACGGTATTTCCGGAGGAGATCCTCCGGGTCCGGAATATGGACGACCGTGCGCTGCGGCAGTACATTGCGTCGCAGGTCGAAAAAATCAAAATGAAGAGAAGAATGAGAGGGAACGAAGAATGAAGAAGGAAACTATTGAAAAGCTGCAGGCGAAAGGAATTTCGAATCTGGAAGAAAAGCAGGCGGTAATCGACCGCATCGACCGAATCATGTTCCGTGCGGAAACCGCACTGTACAACGAGATTTCTCTGGCGTACGACGAAGCCGCGCTCGCTGAGACGAGAGAAGAACGTACCCCGTATCTGGATCGCGTAATGAACTGTGAAGCGGCTCTGAAGGTGTTGATAAAAACGGCAGAAAAAGTTATTGCTGGCATCCTCTCCGGCGAGCGGAAGTGCGAGGTGGAAGGATTGTTCAAGGAACTCGAAGAACTTCCGGACGATGACGATGCGATCGTGGAACGTCTTGTGTACACCGAAGAAGAAGTAAAGGCCAAGATCGCGGAGATATTCGCAGATAAGCTTAAAGAAGTACTCGAGGGTGACGGCGATGAGTGTTAAGAGCGCGGCCAGCGTGACAATGAACCGGATCAATCTGGTTTTTGCGAAATACGAATCGGCTCTGTGCACGGTACTGCGGGACGAGACGGTTCCGCAGAACCGTCGGGAAGAGGCGGCGCAGGAGGCTGTGACGGTTGAGGCGAACTTCCGCCGGGCCAGAAATCTGTACGAGATGGACGCGGGAGTGTTTGTTGATACCTACGGCGAGGTACACGGAATGTCCGACGAGGACATCCTGCACAACCTGCTGCTGTGCGAGGTGGTCTTGTAACCACGGAAAGGCAGCTATGCTGAAGCAGAACTTTTTCGGTGCGGACGGGCTTGCCCATCCGCGGGACAACACCGGATCCAAAGCAAAAAGAAAGGGAAGGGAAAGAAACTATGACGAAGTCAAGATCTGTATCGGATGCACACGAAAGAAGTGCAGCGGACGCGCCGAATGTGTCGAGAAACGAAGAAGAATGCTCGCCGGAGATTCCGGCGAGAAGTCCGAGTGATGCGCTCTGCACGGCGATGTATGCGGCTCTGGTCGTGCCCGCGGCTCTGTGGTCGTATGACGGGCGCGTAGTGCTGGCGGCGAGTGCGGCGACCTTCTGTGCGGTGTATCTCCTCGGCCGGGCAATCGGTCTGTGGCGCAGGGTGCTCACGGAAAAGCGCAAGCGTCCGAAGGTACGGTATGTGGAATACGTCAGCCGGAGACCGTTTGACGAAGAGCGGCGGCTCGGGTACGTGTCCGCCGAAGCGATCTGCCGTGCGGCGAGAGGAGGCCGGGAAAAATGACCAAGGAAGAATACATGAAAGCCGGACGGATGTGCGTGCCGGTCGTGTGCGGCGACATGCGGTACGAGCGGATCGTGGAAGTCCGCGTGCGGTTTGCGTCCTCGGAAGAGCGCAACACGATCCACCGGAACGTGGAGAAAGAGATCGTGCATCTGGCTCTGGTGGACAAGACCGGGCATATCAACAACGCGCTGCCGGAGAGGGTCTTTGTGGATCCGGAATGGCTGGCGGCGTTCCCGGGGGTATTTGAAAATGGGGAGACCTAAGGGCAGCAAGAACACGTGGCCGATGAACCGGGCGTACTGCCGGCAGTGCGGCAAGGTGATCGAGGGCTACACGGACGAGTGGGCATACCGGCGTCTGATGCGGATGGCGGGACAGGCGCGGACGAACTACCATACTTTCTGCTCGTGGTCGTGTCTGTGCAAGGCGCAGCACGAAGCGGAGGCGATGTACGGTATTCCGCGGGATCCGTACGAAAAAGCTCTGGAAAACACCGAAAAACGGTGGCGGCGGCGGTATGCGCGCATCAAAGAAGAAAGAGAAAAGAAAAAGGCACAGGAAGAAGCGTAAACTTCCTGTGCCCCCGCGCTTTCCGGCGCGGCGTGGACTGCATGGGAATGCATAAGCATTATAGCATAAACGAAAGGACAAAAGCAATGGGAAAGCGAAATTTTGTAATTACGAAAAAGCTGGCGGACGAGCTGTCCGTCCTTCCCGCGGCGGTGGTCGGCGGGATCGTGAAGCATCTCTGCCGGTACGTATTCGGCGGAGCGGAATCGGATCCGAAATACCGGAAGTTTGAAAAAATGCTGTCCGAGAGGGAAAAGGCCTCCACGGAGGACTGCGAACGCATCATAGCGTACATGAACAGCCGTCTGGGTACGCGGTACACGGTGACGGACGAAGTGCGGACGAAGATTTCCGCACGATTTGCCGCCGGACGCACGGTCGAGGACTTTGTACAGGTGATCGACACGAAGGCTGCGGAATGGATGGGCACGGACTGTGCGAAGTATCTGCGTCCGTCGACGCTGTTCGGGACCAACTTTGATGCGTACCTGAATCAGCGTGCGGTCGAGAGCACTCCGGAAGGCATGGCGGAAGGGTCGTTTGAGACGGACGGGTTCTTTGCCACGGCTCTGGCAGCGGCCGAGAGAAGCGGGGGTGAATACGATGGCTGACAAGATCAAGGTGTTTACGAAGCGGCCGGACGGCATTCCGCGCTCGGTCTGGGTGACGAACAGTCTCAAAAACCTGCAGAACGCCGTCGGCGGATACATCGAGACCGTGACTCTGACTGCGGGTCTGGTCGTGATCTGCAATGAGGAAGGGCGGATTCTCGGTCTGCCGCACAACTGCGAGATCTGCGGTGTAGATTTCTGCGGCGATATCATTATTGCCGGTGTACGCGGAGACGAATTCGCGGACGTGCCGGTTGACATAAAAGAGCTGCGGCGGATGTTCCCGCAGCTGTGGGAGGTATGAGAAATGGCTGAAACCAAAAACAAGGTGATTCTCGTCGAGCTGCCTGCGGCAGTCGGGGAATCCGTATGGATCGTGTCCGCCCAGAAGCGGCGCGTATACGTCAACACCATTGCGGAGTATGTAATCCGCGGCGACCGTCCCGGCAAGAACAGCGTGAAGATATTCTACGTGGACAAGGACGGTCTGCCGCATGAGTCCTGGTGGGACATGACCGCGTTCGGGCGGACGCTGTTTACCGATCCGGACGAGGCTTATAAGAAAATGGAGGAAGTGTGGGGATGATGTTATGAAGATAGGTCTGATCGACGTTGACAGTCACGGCTTTCCGAATCTTGCGCTTATGAAAATCTCCGCGTACCACAAAATGCGCGGAGATGAAGTGGAGTGGGCATTCCCGATGGCGACCTACGACATTGTGTATCAATCGAAGGTGTTTGATGATACATACTCCCCGGATATTGACTGGACTCCGCAGGCGAACAAAGTCATCAAGGGCGGAACGGGATACGGACTTGACAACCGGCTCCCGGATGAAATTGAACACATCTATCCGGACTATGACCTGTACCCAGAGTTGACGAAGGACACGGCGTACGGATTTCTGTCGCGCGGATGCCCGAGACATTGCGAATTCTGCATTGTGTGGGAAAAAGAAGGTCTGCGGAGCGTGAAGGTTGCGAATCTGTCGGAATTCTGGCGTGGGCAGAAGTACATCAAACTGCTCGATCCTAACCTACTGTGCTGTAAGGATCGCATCGATTTGCTGCAGCAACTTGTTCGCAGCGGTTCTTATGTGAATTTTGTGTCGGGGCTTGATATACGTGCCGTGAATTCGGAAGTGATCGACCTCATAAACAAAATCAAGATCAAAGAGATCCACTTCGCGTGGGATAATCCATCGGAAGATCTGACAGCGAAGTTTGCATACTACGCGGGCGCAGCCAAACACAGACCGCACGGTCAGTACGGCACGGTATATGTGCTGACGAATTTTGGATCGACGATGAACGATAATCTTTACCGAATATATACACTGCGGGATCTCGGGTATGATCCCTATGTAATGATTTTTGATAAACCAAATGCTTCCCGTGATATCATCAGGCTGCAGAGGTGGTGCAACAACCGATACGTTTTCAAAGTCTGCCCGAATTTTGATGACTATAAGAAAGGAAGAAATGTGAGATGATGTGGTATGAGAAACCGCTCACGATGAGCGTGGCGGAGATCTGCAAAGAATACCGGGAGGCGAAAAATCCGGACAAACAGATTGACATCCTTGCAGATTTGAACGACACCAAATCGACGCGGATAGCGTGGATTCTGACGCGAGCTGGATACGATGTCCCGTACAGACGGCTGCCACGTGCGCCGCGTGTGGAAGACGGCGTTGATCTGGAGGTGATTTGGTCTGGATATCCGGAGGCACTTGAGGCGGACGCGATCCGGGCGGAACGTCCGGAGCCGTCCGAGAAGCCCGTCGAAAAGAAGCCCGTCGAAAAGAAGCCCGTCGATGATATTTTAGCGGAGCTGTGGACGGTGTATCTGGGCGGCGTGCGGTTCCGCAAGCTGGACGGAATGGATGTGCGTGCGATGATGTCCCTGCGGGATATCGCGGAGCTGATCGGAGGAATCGGAGAATGAAATGCATGATACCCGACAAGCCGATGACGGCGGAACAGGAAGAACGTTACAAAAAACGGTGCATCCGGGAGAACGACAAGATCATGCACTTTGCGGATCATCTGCAGTGCCTGTCTCTGCGCGAGAACTTAGGGTACGGCCGGAAACGCCTTGACCAGTACAACGAGGGTGCGTACAAACTCGGTGAATGGTACATCAAACGATATACCGGCGACAATGAGCATGACGAAAATTATGCCGTGACATCGTACTATGCGATGTCGCGCGAGCTGGAGTACGCCGGATGGAATCCGGAAGAGCGGCTGTGGAAGGACGATATTTTTCTGACGTTCCCCGCTGACCGGAATTCCGCGCAGGCTCGGCGCGAACACGAAGCGCGCGCGGAATACGCCAGGAAGATTTCATTCTACGTGCGGGAAATGTTCTGTATAACTGCGGACTGGCTGCACGGCGAGCGCGGACTCGGAGCGGAACGGCTTGACCGTGTGCTGAAGCCGTGCGCGGAGGAATATCTGCGTCTGATGCGGTGCTACATGCGCTGCACAAAAGCGGGTGACGAGGCGATGTGCGCGATGATCGCGGATGCCAGACGGCGGTATGAGGCAATGAGTATATTTAAGGATCGGTAATATGGACGGGCATCGGGAAAAGAAAAAATACGATGTGACGATCCTGATGCGCGGAGAACGCTACTACTACGATGTGATGACGGTGGATGCGTTCTCCGCCGCCCATGCGATCGTACAGGTAGTCAACTACATTATAAATCACACCGATACGGACTGGGACGGGTTCGAGTTCAAGGGCGTATCGGAGCGAAAAGGGAAGAGACGATAACGTCTGAACCCTACATATATCTATTGCTGTAACTTTAAAAGCGAAAACGGATGTCAGAAGCGGAGGTGCAATTCCTCCGCGACATCCTCGTAAGGAATCTTAACAATGTGCATCTTTGAGAGAGGGGACGGAACATGAACTGCAGATACAAGACCAAGATTGTCAAAGCCGGGGAAATGATCTTCGGGGTAAGCTATGCGGAATTCGGTCAGCCGGGCGTCAAGGGTCGGCGCGGCAAGTTCCGGCCGACTTCCGAGGTGCAGGAACGGCTGAACGAACGGAATTCCCGGATGCAGCTGACGTATATGATCCATGAAAACTTTGACAAGACGTCGATATCCGTGGACGTATCGTTTGCGGACCGGTATCTGCCGGAGACGGACGCGGAATTCCGGCGTGAGATCCGGAACTACCTGAAGCGGGTAGAAAAGCTGTATATCAAGGCAGGGAAAGAATTCCGGTGGATCTGTATCCGCGCGTTCGGCGAGGAAAAGGGCAGACTGCATCTGCATTTTGTTTTCTCCGGCGGCGTTGACGAGAAGGCGATCAAGGCGAAGTGGGGCAAAGGCCGTGTGAATTATAAGCAGCTGGAGTTTGACGAGATGGGCGTTGTTGATCTGAGCCAGTATCTCGGCGGGCAGAAGGCTGCCGGTGCCAGACGGTGGACATGCAGCCGGAACTGCCGGAAGCCGGCGGAAAAGGTGGACCGGAATCTGTGGTCGGCGAAAAAGCTGCGGATGATCGCGGAAACGTCGGTTGCGAACCGTCATCAGATGTTTTCGGAAATGTATCCGGGCTACTGGCTGAGCGAGCAGCCGCGGGTGGTGCAGAATCCGGTCAACGGATCGTGGTACATGACGTTTGTGATGTATCAGCCGGATGGGAAAAATCTGGCGGAATATGCGAAGAGGGAAAAATAGTCCGGCAGCGGGCTTTGTTGTGCTGCAAAAAAACAGAATGAGAGGGTGGTGCGCTTGAAAAAAACAAATCCGGCGAGAGACTATGCGGTGTCGGCTTTCCGGTACTGGGCGCGGGTCGGATGTCCGGAGTACGACGAGACGGTGAGCCGGATCGCGCTGCACGGACATGACCAGGATGCGGAATCGGCGAAAATTGCGGATATTTTGGCATGTGCTGAGACGTTCCGGCGGCTGGAGGAGTCCGGCCGGACGGTGATCCGGGACGCGGTACGTGCGGTATACATGGTAGTGCCGGAGCGGCAGCCGTCGCGAAAAGAGCTGACGGCGCGTGTGCTGGCGTATGCGCGCGAGGCGTATGTGGTCGAGCGGCAGGTGTGGCGGTATCTGGCGGAGGCATGCACGGTGTTTGCGGAATGCAGGGGGCTGAGAACGGATGACGATGAGGTGTAGGCGGAAAAGAGAAAGCGAGGCGTGTGCCTCGCTTTTTATTTTAACTCTTTGGCATCCGGGAATCTGGTGAGGATTTCGGATGCGGGGTATTTGCAGTCGTCGAAGGTTTCGGCGAATATGTCTTCGAGGGTGCCGAGATCCTGCCAGCGTTTGAGCAGGGAGATGAGATCGGACTCACGGTCGGACGGGGTATCGTAGAATTCGATCCCGGGGAGCCCTTCTTCGAAATCCCATGCCGTCGACGGCAACGATAACGTCAGCATATTTGGTATCGGCGGAATGAGTGTAGTATACCGTCATTTTGCTTCTCATTTCAGCGCGGCGTTTGGTTTCGCCGGGCATAGTGGTTCTCCTTTGATTTGGTATGTTGTTTTCCTGTGTGACTATATTATGACATACTCGTACGAGTATACCAAGAGATTTGCGAAAAGTTTTATGAAAAATTTCCGCCCGAAAAGATGTCAGTCATGCGACTTGTTTTTTTGATATACTAAAAATGCAAAAGGCAGGACGGGTTTCCGGACCTGCCAAAAATAAAACCGAATTATTCCGCTCGACAACGCGGCCGCGTGGGCGCGCGGGTGGACGTATGCGCGAAAGGAGGAGTGCATCATGAGTGATAAAAGGCGTGGCAGGCCGATGAAATACAGCTCGGCCAAGAGGTTGGCAGAGGCTGTGGAAGACTATTTTGATTCGATATCCTACACGACAGTACTGAAAGACGTTCACGGACAGCCGATCCTGTCCGACAACGGCAGGGAGTTACGTAAACTGGTGTATGTGACTCCTCCGGGGAAAAGTGCCATGTGTCTGCACATCGGTATTGACGAAAGCACATGGGACAACTACGCGGATGCGGAAAAGAATCCGGAACTTGCGCCGGTGACGCGGTGGGCAAAGATGCGCATGGAAGCGTATCTCGACGAGCAGCTGAACACCAGAGACCGGACGCAGGGGATTATTTTCAACCTCGAAAACAACTACGGCTGGAAGAACCGCCGGGAAGTTGACCTGAAGGGCAGCGTGGACGGGAAGGTTCATGCGGAGGTGCTGGAGATGTCCCTGGAAGACAAAATGCGCATGATTGCCGAGGCGGCGAGAGACTCATCGTTCGCCGCTCTGATCGAGGACGGTGGTGCCGGTGGCTCGGAAGACGAAGGTACCGACGAAGAAGATTAACGAACTGGCAGTCCTCGCGGACTGGTATCTGCGGCTGAAGGGACGCACGAACGATGCGTTCATGCCGCTGTACACGTGCCAGAGCCGCTATCTGGTACTCAAGGGCGGCGGCGGTTCGGGAAAGAGTATCTTTGCCGGGCAGAAGATCCTTGAGAGGGTGACGTCGGAACCGGGGCACCGATGGCTTGTATGCCGTAAGGTCGGACGAACGATCCGCGAGTCCTGCTGGCAGCAGCTGATCGGGCAGATCCGGCAGTACTATCCGGACAGCGGCTACAAGATCAACCGATCGGATATGTCGATCACGTTTGCAAACGGCAGCACGATTCTGTTCTCGGGGCTCGATGACGTTGAAAAGCTGAAGTCCATCTACAACATCACCGGCATCTGGATCGAGGAAGCGTCTGAGGTTGCGGAAGGGGATTTCAACCAGCTTGATATCCGACTCCGCGGCGAGACGAGGTACTATAAGCAGATCATCATCACGTTCAACCCGATATCCATCATGCACTGGCTGAAGAAGCGGTTCTGGGATCACAAGGAACCGCGTGCGACGGTGCATGAGTCGACGTACAAGGACAACCGGTTCCTCGATGCGGAAGCGATCCGCGTGCTGGAGGCCTTCAAGGATATCGACGAGTACTACTACATGGTGTACTGCCTTGGTATGTGGGGGATCACCGGTAAATCGGTATTCGATGCGAAGGCGGTCACGGAACGGCTTCTGCAGAACATTCAGCCGGTTGCGCGCGGGATGTTCGAGTACAATTATGGCGTTCCGGGTGTTCCGGATGAATTACAGGAAGAGGCGATGGTGTACTCGCCCGTTAAGATTGCCGACATCCGGTTCGTGCCGGATCCCCAGGGGTACGTCAAGATCTACAAACAGCCGGAAAAGGGTGTTCCGTACGTCATCGGTGCCGATACGGCGGGTGACGGCAGTGACTGTTTTGTGGCGCAGGTGATCGACAACCGCACCGGCGAGCAGGTCGCAGTCCTGCGGCACCGGACGGACGAAGACTTGTTTGCGAAACAGGTATACTGCCTCGGCATGTATTACAACACAGCGTTGATTGGCGTGGAAGCGAATCTTTCGACGTATCCGATCCGGGAGCTGGAGCGTTTGAACTATCCGAAGCAGTACGTCCGCGAGAAGATCGACGATTACACGCACAACGTGGTGAGGTCGTTCGGCTTCCGGACGGACACGAAGACCAGACCGGTGATCATTGCCGGGCTGATCAAGGCGGTGCGCGACGATATCACCATTGTATCGGACACGGATACGCTGGAAGAGATGCTGACCTTTGTGCGTAACGAGGATTTCCGCGCGGAAGCGGAAGACGGTGCGCACGACGACTGCGTCATGGCTCTGGCGATAGCGCACTATATCCGTCCTCAGCAGGATTATCTTGCGGAAGCGGATCCGGTGACGACGGTGCCGTGGACAGAGTCCATGTGGGAAGACTACCAGCGTGCATCCGACGAGGAACGACGCTATCTGATTGCAAAATGGGGACATCCCCAGAGGTAAATACATATGGCAAAGAAGAAAAAGAGCCGCGTACAGCTTGAGATGTGGCAGGACAGGCTCGGTGCCGCGCAGGCGG
>JAZKXO010000076.1:0-53014 GCA_045611685.1 Eubacteriales bacterium
CCCACATTATCAAATTGTTCAGTCTTTATATTCTTGTAGCCGTTTTCGTTCAACACCTGGAACGCATAGGCCAGCATATAATAGATGTTTTGAACAGGTATCACTTAATGGCACTCCTCAGATTATTTGTCCAGTCTTTTACCTTCAGCGGTTCATCGAACCAGTATTCTTTCAGCAACGGAATCAACTCGTATTCCACAATTCCGGACAGCTTTCGATCCGTAATTGTTTCAGCTGTCAGATTACAGAAATAGCTGTGGCCGATACAGAAACCATCACCCAGAGAATCATCTGCAGAAATAACTGCATTCAGACTCTCAACGCAGTGGATCAGATTATTAAACTTGTCGTTTTCCAAGGCCATACGATATTCGCGGAAGCCTTCTGTTTCAAAGCCGGGACGCATTTCATAAAATGCAAAACGACGGCGCAGAGCGTAGTCCAGCATTGCAAGACTGCGGTCTGCAGTATTCATCATGCCGATAATGTACACATTCTTCGGAACAGCAAACTTCTCGTCGGAGTAAAGAAGTTGGAGTTGGATGCCGCGCTTATCACTTTCGATGAGCATGAACAGCTCACCGAAGATCTTACTCAAATTACCACGATTGATCTCATCGATGATAAAGAAGTACTCGTAATCGCTGTCAATCTCTGCTTTTTTGCAGAAGTTATAGAAAGCACCCTTCTTAAGCTCAAAGCCAGCTTCGGAAGGTCGGAATCCCATGATGAAATCTTCGTAGGAATAGCTTTGATGAAACTGAATCATCATAACGCGATTCTGATCCTTAACACCCATCATGGAGTAGGCCAGACGCTTTGCGGCAAAGGTTTTACCAACACCAGGTGCTCCTTGGAGAATGACATTCTTTTTTGTTCGAATCAGATCAACCAGAGTTTCATACTCTTCCAACTCCATATACACATCAGATAGAAAATCCTCCTTGTTATATTCGGAGAAGGCAACTACCTGTTCTTCAACATCAACCTCTGTTTCGTCCACAAATAATCCACATAATTTTTCAACGTACTCAGTATAAGGAGTAATATCAGTAAGCGTTTTAACTACAGCCTGTCCACTTGGATGAGTCCATTCACCTTTATGAGTCCAGTTCACATAACGTATATTCTTGTATTCTCCTTTGACAGTGCTATCAAATTCATAAGCAGAAGCAACAACACCTCGACCGATAATTTGATTTCGCCCTTTTTTCACAAAAACAACATCACCAACTTTCATTTCTTTTGCAAACTGCCAGGTTGCATGAGCCGCGTTCATATAAGTCAAGTTAGGATCATGTAATGCCTTCATCTTCTGCTTCATGTCGGACTTACTTTCGAATAAGCTTAAATCACCAATATAATCCCAACCTATAGCCATGATGCCCTTTTGATAAAATTCTTCCCAAAGCACAGAACCTTCGCCAGGCGCATAAAGCCAGTAACGAACTGCCTCTTCTTTAGTATCTGCCAAAGCATCAACGGATTCTTCCTCTTCGCTATTTATAGGGTTAAGCGCAAAATATGTTTCATATAAAATCTTTCCGAACACCGGACTGGAAATGCCACATTTGCGAACAAACATAGCAATTTGTCCCATCCGAACAATGGGAGCAATATTAGGTTCTTCTTTCAAGAAACGTAATACTTCAATCTGAATGTCCTTTCCATAGAAAACAGAGAAAACATCCGGGAACAACATCTGATAATACTTGAGCATCCAAACACTATCAATTCCCTGGATTGTCTGGAGCTTAGCATAGAGATGTTCATATCCTTCTACAGTGTCAACATCCTTATGGGCTTCAATAAGTTTCGCACCATCGACAAGTGCGTCACGTATAGATTCCGCAACAGCAATAGCCTCTTCTTCGGTAAGTTTTTGAGGTTTTGCGGAAGATCCCGCAGTCCAGCAACGGTTCTTTTTGTGGTAAAACAATCCAAACTTGAAAGCAGATCCGCCGGCGATACTTCCAAAGATTTCACGCATTTTGGGATGGAATTCCAAAGTGTAGCAAAGATTATCCTTGTTTTCAACATCGCTATAGAACAGTTTTGTCAGCAACTCTTTGCCAGAAAGAGTAGAAATACTTGCTATTCCAAAGTTGTTGATAAATTGATGACGGAGAAAACGTGCTTCTTCGTCCAATGCTTTGAGTTCTTCGCTTTGTGCTATTTCGTAAAACCATTCAGGGGAATATACAGGCTTATCGCTATATTGATTAGCTATTTTTTCTAAAAATAATACGTACTTCTTAAAAGCGTTTAAGGCAGCCCCTAAATCCCTATTCCCAAAAGTTTTATTTACATAATCATACTTTTCGTGGCTGGTCAAAAAACTGTAAAGTTCATTGTATTCTTGAACGCCAGTATATTCCATTATGGCTTTTGGCAAAGAAATCCCCATTCGCTCTGGAGCTTTTTCAAGGGCAGTTACGTATCTGCGCACGGTTCCAGTTTTGTATGCACGAGGTGCGTAGTTGTTAAGCCAATCATCAAAGGTTATTTTCATAGTTATCTACCTCTAAAAATTTCATTTTGATACTTAGTCAAATCCATCAATTATGTAAAAATCAGAATCCAAATTCTGTTTTTAACAGCTCAAATAGATATTTTGCAGACTCTTCATCCAATTGAATTGATTGACTTATTTTGCCTGGCTGTTCTCTATCACTACGTCCATAAGTATCGATTTGAACATAATGCTTGCCGTAGTTATCGAATGTCGAATATGTAGTATATACCTTTTCATGTATTGTGTTTCTGTCTTTATCTAATCTTTCAATCGTTTTAATATCTATTTGTGCCATAATCATTCTCCTATAAGTTCTTTTATTCTTTCTGCAATTCTCTTGATAACGGGAACCGAAACGGTATTACCAATTTGCTTATATGCATCGTTAATTGTAATACTATTCGGAAAGTAAAACTCTTTCGGAAATCCTTGAAAATCGAGGCACTCTCTTAGTGTGAGTTTTCTTATACCATAATCATCCCACACCACATGAACACGATCTTTATGTGTTCCCATATTCGCTGTAAGCGTAGGACACATCATATTTTTAGTCCAGCGCACCTCTGTGTCGGTTAATCGGTAAATAGCCTTCCGATCGTTCATGTGAGTTGCTAAATGCCGATACATTTCAGGTTCAGTATAGTAATAAATCTCGTGTTGTTTTTCACTGCGTTTAATGATATCGCTGGATTGTAATGTTAACGGCAATTGTTCTGGATACGTAAACATCCTATCCGCAATATCGTCGCGGATCGCAACAATGTAGATACGTTTCCTGATCTGAGGCAAATTGCCGTATTCATTAGATGCAATCACTCGATAATATACCGAATATCCAAATTGTGCTAACCCATTATAAATAACGAGAAAGGTTTTACCGTTATCGTGCTCCATAAGATTTGGAACATTTTCGAGAAAAACGACCTTGGGCCTTTTAGCATCAATAATTCTCGTAATCTCAAAAAAGTGATTGCCATCTCGATCCTTAAAACCTTTTTGAAGTCCGGCAATTGAAAACGGTTGGCACGGAAAGCCTGCAGTCAGTACATCAAAATCCGGAATATTTTCAGCCGAGATTTTATGTATATCACCTTCAACGAGCGGTGCATTTTCGAAGTTATATCTATATGTCTTGCATGCGGCACAATCAATCTCATTTGCCCATACAATATCAAACCCAGCTTGCTGAAAGCCAAGATCAATACCACCTATTCCGCTGAACAAACTACATACACTCGGCATAACTTCTCTCCAAACTCAACGATTAAAAATCTAAAAGATACGTACCGTCCTCATACTTTCTAAAAGTAACATAAGTTCTTCCATAGAGCTCCAGCATTTGCTTGGTAACATAACCGCCGGCAGGAGCGCCAATTCTTTTACGAATCCATTCACCCAAGATTGCGTTACTTTCTACACTGTGCAATGCTTTGTTTCCTTGCTGTGCCATTCGCATGTGGAAAGAACCGAAATCTTTTGTAATAACCTTGAACATCGGACAGTTTTCGTCATCCGGATGTTCTCGATCTGGAAAGAAACCGGGCTTTTTATCTTTATGGTTGTATGGAATGTAAGCCTGGTTTTGATCACGTTTCGTTCCGTTCTTGCGGATACCCCAGTTAATACCCGAGCCATAACCCGTATCACTGCCATCCGCTCTCAAAAGTGAAACCTTTAATGTATCGACAGGCGTTTCTTCATCATAAACCAGATAATCTTTCTCCGAGTTGTCTGGTTCGGCAAATGTGTCCGCAGTATTGTTGATAACATTCTTGAGCTTTTCAGACACTTCCGAATCAAAACAATCAATGGTATCAGGCAAGAGTTGTTTATAATACCAATAAGCATCGAGGGAATTACACATGCTCACTGATTCTCTGCGTTTATAAAACGCATTCATGGTATAATTCAAAGAACCGCAGAAAGCGATATAGGGCATATCGCCTACATGTTCATCTGGATATGTCCAGATATACACTTTCGAATGCACTTCTGGGCCTTGGCAAATATATCTGCACGAGATTTTGGGCATTCCTTTCGAACTGTTAAGAAAGCCGATCATACGGCAAATATCTTCATGCTTTTTCTGAGAAAGACTTGATTTCGTCATTCCCAACAGAATCTCAACCGACAGACCTTTTGCGATTCGTCCGGTCTTCATTCCTTCGGCAAGTTTGATCATGTGAGTAGAGATTCTATCGCAATCAGTAAATGCCGTTATAATCTTTAAGGAAGTGCACGGATGAATAAAGTCTGTTCTTGCGGGCGTGTATAAAACAGGTTCATCGAAATCCGATGTTATAAATGTCGGCAATTTTGTGATATCATCAATTTTGGGAATCATCATATTATTCCTCCATATTAGCTTCAATAGAGGGATAGTCTATTCCTGCAAAGCAATTCAGGATTGCGGTAATAACTACTTCTGAGAGCTTACATGGAACAGCCATTCCAATCTGTTTCCGTACACTACTATAGTTTCCAACAAACTCGTAGTCATCGGGGAAAGTCTGAATTCTTGCTCGTTCGCGATTCGTTAGCTCGCGGTCTGTCCAATGGTACATAAATGTACCGCCACCACCAGCTGCAGTAACTGTGTATGCAGGTTTATCAGGATCAAGTTTTCGATAGATTTGGCTAATCTTTGTCTTGGTACGAATTTTCAGGTCTTCGGGAAAATCATCGCCAAGACGTTCTTCTGCTTGCCAGATGTTTTCTCCTGGACGAATAAACGATAATCTGCGAATCACATCTGAAGTAAGTTTTCTAACCTCATTGTTGGGAGCATTCACGGGAATATTAGCAAGTGCTGTCCGAGACGACACATCACAGTCAGCGTATATCGCCGGATCTGGAACTTTATACTCGACATCAATATCATTACGTATTCCTACAATGATTACTCTGTGTCTTGTTTGGGGAACGCCATATTGTTCCGCTTTATAGAGATGAACATTCAATCTATAGCCAGCATCACGCATGTCGTTAAGAATGATATTAAAATCTCCTGAGCCTGCGGAGCGAATGCCAGATACATTTTCAGCAACAAACCATTTTGGCTGATACTCTTTAAGAACCTCTATACCATACCAGTATAACTGTCCGAATTTCTCATTTTCAAAGCCTTGATGTTTGCCGACATTTGAAAAACTGTTGCAAGGAAACCCATAGCAGAACGCATCAATAACTCCCAGACTTTTGATGTTAAGCTCTCTCACATCTCTACAATGAACCGTTTGCGGAGACTTGGGGCATATGTTTTTTATGTAGGTCTCGCAAGTATCCGGATCATAATCATTTGCCCATGCATGTTCAACCGAAAGACGCCCATCATTACTCTTGGCTCTTATAGCTCCACATGCGATTCCACCGGGGCCACAGAATAACTCTCCCATTTTAAAGGTATATGAGATTTCTGGTTTTGTCTCGCGAACGATCTCGACAATATCATCTAAGGTGCAATCCAATGCGTTACATATCTTCACCAACACGTCGCTGGAGACGACGGCGCCGTCTTTGCCCATCTTGGTGATGGTGGCGATACTGATGCCGGCTTTTTCGGCGAGTTCTTTCTTTTTCATATCGCGATCGATCAGAAGTTTAAAGAGTTTCTTATAGCTTGCAGCCATTGTATGACACCTCATAAGTTAAAATATAATCATAGCATTTTAGCATAGATTCATTATAGCACAAATTGCGGCATATTACAATAGATTTCGACGGAGAAATCCTGCGATTTCAGCATTTTTCGTTTTTTTGTCACAGTATTTCGGTGCGATTATTTCCATCATGTGTGTGCTAATGCATCTGCGCCTTGATGATAGAAATGATCGCACCTTTTCTTTGTTTACTGCGAGGCAACTGTTGACTCGGGTGCAGATTTGGCGTTGCGTTTGAATATCTATCTCCGGATTGGCAAAAATAACTTATATCAAACAAGTGGAGGTAGTGAAATGTTCAAACACGAAAAGATGCTTTTTCATCCCGTGGAGGTGGAGAAACCGAACCCGCAATATGCGGCGCTTTTGCAGGAACAGCTTGGCGGCGGCAACGGCGAGCTGAAGGCGGCGATGCAGTATATGTCCCAAAGCTTTCGAATCAAAGATCCCGAGATTAAGGATCTGTTCCTTGACATTGCGGCAGAGGAGCTTGGTCATATGGAGATGGTGGCGCAGACCATCAACCTCTTAAACGGTCACGACGTGGACGCGACAACAGTCCCTTGCGGCGAGATCCAGTCGCACGTTATTCTCGGTCTGAACCCCGGGCTAATCAACGCTTCGGGTTATTCCTGGACGGCTGATTACGTGACGGTTACCGGGGACTTGTGCGCCGACCTGCTCAGCAATATCGCATCCGAACAGCGTGCGAAGGTGGTTTACGAATACCTTTACCGCCAGATCGACGACAAGAAGGTGCGCGAGACCATTGATTTCCTCTTGAACCGCGAGGAAGCGCACAATCAGATGTTCCGCGATGCCTTTAATAAGGTGCAGAACTCCGGCTCTAACCGCGATTTCGGCACGACCAAAGCCGCGAAAATGTATTTCTCCATGTCAGACCCCGGTCCCAACGCATTTGCCACGAGTGATACAAAGCCTGTTTCTTTCGATAAGTAAAGGAAAAGCTGATGAGGAATCGTTTGTTCTTCATCGGCTTATTCTTCACTGCAGGTGGGGATTGACTTTTCGAGGTTTTTATGATATAATATTCATGTAAGTCATCGGAGGACAGTACACCGTAGTGTAGGGGATCGTAAGCAAATGCTTGCAGGCCGCCTGTCAGATAAGATGTCGAGTGAGCTCGGTTTACGCTTTTTGCGTTGCCGGGTGTTTTTATTTTTAGGAGGCTTTTATGAAAAACACAAAGGTTGAGCTTATTCCTTTAACGGCGGACGACCGCGAGCAGTTTATTCTTGATAATCAATGGTCGTTCAAGTACGGCGCGCTGCAGGAGTTTGGCGAGAGGGACGATCACATTGATGATGACGGTGAAATTATATCTCGAAAGACCATTGAGCGCTGCATCGACGATCCTAAGAACGAGACCTACCGTATCGTTGTTGACGGCAAAAAGGTGGGCGGTGTTATACTGAAAATCGATAAGGAGACGCATCACAACGAGTTGGAGATCCTTTTCGTTTCTCCCGAAGCGCACAGCAAAGGCATCGGTTACGGCGCGTGGCTGGCGGTTGAGGCACTCCATCCCGAGACGGTGGTTTGGGAGACCTGCACGCCTTATTTTGAAAAACGAAACATTCATTTTTACGTCAACAAGTGCGGATTTCAGATCGACGAGTTTTGGTGCGAATATTTTCAGCCCGAACGCGAAATGCCTGATGACGAGGAGCACGATCCCGACGAGGGCCCCGATGAGATGTTTCGGTTTATCAAGGCAATGAAATGAGTGTGTTTGCTTGAATTGTTCACTCGTTTATGATACAATAGCCATACGGTGAAAGCCGAATTTATTTTTTGGAGAATGCTGTTTGAAGAAGAACAACACCTTGGATCTTGCAGCGTGACCGAGAGGTTGCTGCAATGTCGCAAAACCTCTCATACGATTGATTCGTCACAAGAATATTGGAGGTAACAAAATGGAAAATTTAACGATACGACAAGAGACAGAAAAAGACTACAGAGCCGTAGAAGAGCTGACCCGTGAGGCGTTCTGGAACATCTACAAGCCGGGGGCGGACGAGCATTATTTCGTACATATGATGAGAAGCCATCCCGATTTCATGCCCGAGCTTGCATTCGTGCTTGAAAAGGACGGCGAGATCGTGGGCAACATCATGTACACAAAGGCGTGGCTCGAGGACGAGGATGGAAAACGCAAGGAGATCCTCTCTTTCGGTCCCCTTTGCGTTGCGCCCAAATTTCAAAGGCAGAAGCTTGGCAAGCTACTCATCGAGCATTCCTTTGAGGTGGCTCGGAAGATGGGATACGAAGTGAACATCAACTTCGGCAATCCGGGCAACTACGTGAGCCGTGGGTTTGTGAGCTGCAAAAAGAAAAACGTGAGCTTTGTTCGTGAAGGTAACTTCCCGACCGCGCTCCTTGTGGCAGAGCTTGTTCCGAACGTACTGGACGGCAAGAAGTGGATGTATATCCCGTCCACTGCCGCAGATTGCTGTGAGGACGTTGCCGCTGTCGAGGCATTTGATGCGACCTTTCCGCCCAAGGAAAAGAAGTGGATGCCGAGCCAAGAGGAATTCTATATTTATAGTCATTCTTCGGTAGTCAGATAAAAACACCCCAAGAAAACAATGTTTTCTTGGGCGCCCCGACGTAAAAAGGCCTCTGAGAAGTCGAGAGATTTCTCAGAGGCAATTTTTATCTCTTTTTATAAATCACAAGCTCGGGATTTTCGCCGTTTTCCTCGTAGGTGCAGACCAAGAGGAAGTCCATATTGGCGGCTATACCGAAGCAACGGTCCCCGCCGAATTCACATTCCAGCTGACTGCCGAGGTAGGTTGCGTTATCGTCAAGGAATTTGACCTTTTGTCCGTTGGGAAGCGTATATTCCAGATTGACAAACGCACCGGGTAGCACATTAAGACTTTCGACCTTGGGAAGTCCCTCAATATGAAGCAGCGTGTTGAATTCGGAGATGATCTGCGCCTTGAATTCCTCAAACTTTTCTTTGCCGCCGAGGTTGATATACTGCTTCCAAAAATCCATAGTAAAATCGCCGTCGGCGTAGCACCATCCGCAGTAATGCTCATTGAATGAACCGTCTTTCTCGCGGCTGATGTCGGTGTCCGAAAGCTTCATACCGCAGCATTCACAAACGAGCTCGCGAGGACAACCGAGAAGCGTATTGATGGAAACGTCAAACAGCTTGGAGAGGAGCTTGAGCGTTTCGGTGTTGGGAATCGTTTCACCGTTCTCCCAACGGCTGACCGCTTGACGGGTGACGAATACCTTTTCTGCAAGCTCGTCCTGGGAGAGCCCGTGCTTTGTTCTGAGTTCAAGGATAATATCTTTGGTTTCCATACGATTACCGCCTTTGATTACTGTGCTTTCATTATAGCAAATTTTAGCGCAAGTTTCAAGCAACGCGTTGTTGCCTTTTCTTTGTCTACTGCGGGGCAATGATTGACATTGGTACCGCTATATCGGTTCCTATGGAAATGATATAGCCGATGAGGTTTCGATCGATTCCTCATCGGCTTGGTTTTTGTATGCTATGTTTAGTGTCTATTTACTTCCTCGTAAAGTTTGGCATATATGTAGAATGGCTCTTTCCAATCCTCATAATATCTTAAAATTACGTCGCGTGAAGGCAGTCCTAATTTTGCAAGATCTTTACCTTGTGGAATTGTATTATCGTCCTTTACCCATTTTGATATGATATCGTCAACTTCTCGTTTGCTGTATTTTGCTTTTTTACTCACCAACACAGTTATTCCTTGTTCTTTACAAAACGCGGCGAATGTACCATATCTTTTTGAAATGGTAGATGGAGATATTTCAAAAGTTTCATAAAACATTTTTTGAGATTCAACGACACGTTCATGACCTTCAAAATAGTCATCAACTGCTTTTGTTATTTCTTCTTTAGAAATAAATTCATTTACTTCGGTTACTACCGAACCTACCGCTGCCTGATAATTGGCTAAAGAATCGAAAAACCTATAAACCACTTTTGATGTTGGCAGCTGATTTTCAGCTTTTAAATCTTTTTGTGTTATTTTACCATGCTTGTTTACAAAACGTTTTCCATATTCAATAGCCGTTTCACGCGTCCAAGAAATCGGAACGTTCAAACCGCACAATTCTCTTTTTATATCTGTAAAGTTTTTAAGTTCCGGATAATAATTGAGAACACATGGGATAGAAGGCAATTTGTTTGATTTTTTCATATCCTTCTGTGCTATATCACCATTTTTAGCAACAAAAGAAACTAACGCTCCCTTGATGGTTTCACGATTCCAACTGTACGAAAGATCCTCTATTCCAAACGCCTTTTTTAAATTTGTCAATCCGCCGTAATACTGAATAACATAATGAATAGATGGCAACTTGTTGTATTCTCTTCCAAAATCAACTTTGCTGATATCTCCCTTTTTCTTTATAAAAGCGGCAATCATAGCATCAAACAACTCTTTAGTCATTCCTGCACTCGATTCATATATTTCTACATCTACATCATCGCCGCCGGCTGACTCAACCTCGCTCAATGAAACTCCGTTCAAGAACGATTTCGCTTTCTCTTCAAGAATAAAATCTTTCAACTCCTTGTCGTTTTTCTTTAGATTACATTCTGCGCATAACAATTGGCAGTTCTCAAGAGTAGATTTGCCGCCTTTTGCATACGGATAAATATGATCAAAGTGACATTCCTTAATAGATGAAAGAGCTTCGCCGCATGCTTCGCAACAAATCTTTCCACTGTTCTTTTCAAGATTATTTTTTATAACCTCTAATTTTACACTATCCGAAAAATCTCGAGTATTCATAACGACAACTCCTTTGAAAATCCATCATCATACATATTATAACAAATTTGCGGAACAAAGTCAATCATTCCCAACAAAATAGCGGGCATCTTTGTTTTCTGTTTGCCCATACTATTTTTTGTTTACTGCGTCGCAACCGTTGACATTTATATAATCTCAAAAGGCCTTGACAAAGTCGCGATTCAGAGTTAACATACACACGACAAAGCTCCCCCGAGATGGTTTTCATCTTATCGGGGGAGCTTTTTGTTGACCACAGTTTATCCCACTTTGACGCACGGAGTACACGGAAACAGTGTGCACGAGAGGTCAGGAGAGGGTCTAAAAATAATTAGAAAGCATTAGAAATGATGTGAAAGCAATAGAAACAAGGTTTACGCCGCTGTTTGGGACCAAGATGGCGCAGGTTCGATTCCTGTCACTCCGACCAGTGTGAGTGTCCATAAGGGCACTCACATTTTTTATATTTGTTATGAACATTCCGACCAAAAATCAGCCAAAAACAAGTCTTTTGAGACACGTTTTCGGCTGATTCATTGTACAGGTTTCGCAAATGGGGATTTTTTGACCACAGAGAAATTACAAGCAAAAACACCGATGAGGTTTTCCTTGTCCTCACCGGTGTTCGTTTATTGTCCTGTCATTCAGAGAACGCAACCGAATTCTTTCCTTCCGCACCAAGTTAAATCCAAGCAAAAATACAATCATGCAGACAGCGCTGCCGGTTGCAGCGTTCATAATGCGTATTTCTGCCTCCGTCATTCCCTCAAAGGAAACGAGCATCGACCTCTGCAGCGAGAAAACCGAAACAAAAGCTGTAGTAAAGGAAATATTTCGCAGTGTCACCACCTTTGCGGAGCGGACATGACGGGCTTTTACCAAATTCACCGTTGCATGCGTGATTTTCGTGAACGCATATACAGCAATAGCAATCATGATGATCTCGTGAAAGACCGTCCCTCTGTTCTCCGCAACAGTGAGCGCCACGGTTCCGGCGAGCGGCACGGACAGTACCATCAGCATATTCCCGGCGAATCTGGTGACAAACCGGCCATTTTGTTTTGTCATAATGACAGCAAATCGGGCGGTGCTTAGAATCACGTAATAGACGCCAACCGTGAACAGCCACCACGAGCGCTCTATCACGCCGAAAACGATGTGATACGCGCTGAACGCAATATTGAACGCGAGGCTGACGAGCGCGGATTTAAGGATTCTGTCCACGGATCTTCAGCTTTCCGAGAACGCACTCGGTGATGACACCGATAATGGTATCAATACTGTCGGCACAGCCATCGGCGAGCCATTCCATAACGATTGCCGTAATTCCCGAAAGGTAGAACTTCATGACATAGGCTCTTGTGTTTTCAGGAAAATCAAACCGTTCAAGAATCGGGTCGAAAATGTAGGCAAACATCTTTTCATATACCTTATCAAATCCCATAGAGCCAAGCTCACGCACGGCGGTTTTGAACAGCCGCTGATTGTCCTTTATAAAATTCAGATACGGTATCAGATATTCGGGCGTGATAAACAAAAGATCCCCCAGATCCGTTTGTGAATAGCGAAGAGTGATACTTTCCGTGTCAACGGTAAAATAGGAACAAAAGCGGTCAAGGATATGCTGAGTGGCTTCCTTTAAGAGATCGGACGTGTTATCGTAGTGCAGGTAAAAAGTGGAGCGGTTCACACCTGCCTTGTCGCAGATTTCCTTGACGGTGATATACGCAAACTCCTTCTTTTCAAGAAGCGCGATGAGGGCTTCGTCTATTTTTACCGCTGTATTAAAATATTTGCTTTCATTCTTGTTCACGGTACGCCCTCCTTTCCCAAATTATTTTCCCTCGCTGATCTCTCTTGCAAGCTCCACGATCTCAAACGCATATTTCTTTTTACCGGTTTCAAGCATCTTTTTGTAGATAGGATAGTTGATACCTGTACAGGTGAAGCCGATCACACCAAGCAGAAGTCCGAGGACAGTAAACGGGAGCGTGCCGCCGATGACCTGCATAGACAGGCACATACCAAGACCTGCCACTAATGCGGAAATGATACCGAATGTGTAGGTAAATATCGTCGCAGGCATTTTTGCCTTTGTATCGAGTTTGCGAAGTGCCACGATTTTGGAGTTGTCCTTAGGAGCGTACTCCTTGGCGATGGATTCTGCGTAGATTTTGTCCGTGTTCATTCTGTTATCTCCTTTTTATTTGATGTCTATATTGTACCAAATGAAAAAGAAATTCGGAACAACACGTTTCGTCAAATGTGTTGTTTTTAGATTGTTTTTATTATATCGCATAAGTGGTATTTGTTCAAGTTGGATCGTATGAACAGTACTGACATCGCTGTGGGAAGTTTTTTCTTACATTGTCGCATTCGCTGCGCCATGATACCTAAATGTGGTGATATATCTGACCATTTAGAAGTAATCATAACTTCCTTGATCTTCTTGTAAAATCCGCAGTTCTATGCTACAATAAATTGACCGGAATTCCTTATTATGCAAATCACAACACGCGTCACGCGAAGGAAACCAATACGTATGAACTACTTTTCTAAAACCGATAAAATATTTTCCCGCATTTACTGCATCTTTGGTATTTTCACCCTGATCTGCTTTGGGTCTTATCTTTTGAAACTGATCATTGCTCCCGAAGGGGCGTTTCCGCTTTTTGTAACGCTTTCGGTAATGCTCGGCGTAATTCTTCCTTTTTTATTTCGCAAGTTTCTCCGAGCCGGACTCGGCAAGATATATCTTTTTATGAAAATCTTCATGGCGAGTGCGATGGTGTTTTATGGGGTTACCTTTGCCATTCTGGTAGGGTACATCCACCTCTCCCCGAGCGCACAGCCGAGCGTGCAGGCTGACGGCACGGAAAACGTATACGTCGTTTTTGGGGCGAAAGTGAAGGCTGACGGACCGGCAAAAACGCTCGCCTCGCGTCTTGAGGTTGCCGTAGATGCAATGCGCAAGGACAGCGGTGCCGTGTGCATCGTCAGCGGAGGGCAGGGAAGTGACGAGCCGTTCACGGAGGCATCCTCTATGCGTGACTATATGGTTGAGCGAGGCATTTCTCCCGATCGCATCTTCCTTGAGGAGAAAGCGTCCAATACAAAAGAGAATATCCTATATTCCGTAGGCTTGATCGAACAGCATGGCCTTACCGACCGACAGATCATCTGCATCTCCTCAGAAACGCATATCCCGCGGATACGGCTGATGTGTTCGCGCTTGGATGTTGACGCTCAGTACATAAAGGCGGAAACTCCGATGAAGGTGTTTTTGTTTACGACGTGGGTGAGAGAATATCTCTCCTACGTAAAAATGCTCATCGGTGCTTGACGGGGCTGAAATGCTGCGTGCTGTTGCATTTTTGTTCTTGACACCTCTGATGCGGTAAAACCGATTACAGACAAAGGCGCAAATTTACTTATTCGCATAGAAATGATTACCTCGCTGTATAGCGTTATTAAATTCAGGAAAAAGTAATAGTAGCAAATATACGGAGGTAATCAAAATGTTCAAACACGAGAAAATGCTTTTCCATCCTGTTGAGATTGAAAGACCTAATCCGCAGTATGCGGCGCTTTTGCAAGAGCAACTCGGCGGCGGGAACGGTGAGCTGAAAGCGGCCATGCAGTATATGTCTCAAAGTTTCAGAATCAAAGACCCCGAAATTAAGGATTTGTTCCTCGATATTGCCGCCGAGGAACTGGGCCACATGGAAATGGTTGCCCAAACGATAAACCTTTTGAACGGGCATGATGTCGACGCCACGAAAGTGCCCTCGGGTGAAATTCAGACGCACGTTATTCTCGGACTGAACCCCGGACTAATCAATGCATCCGGGTATTCTTGGACCGCCGACTACGTTACGGTTACGGGGGATTTGTGTGCTGACCTTCTGAGCA
Source organism: Eubacteriales bacterium (assembly GCA_045611685.1). Lineage (GTDB taxonomy): Bacteria > Bacillota > Clostridia > Oscillospirales > CAG-272 > SIG701. The sequence continues at coordinate 14,892 of JAZKXO010000076.1, forward strand.
ACATTGCATCCGAACAGCGTGCAAAGGTTGTATATGAATATCTTTACCGTCAAATAGAAGACAAAAAGGTGCGCGAAACCATTGATTTTCTTTTGAACCGCGAAGAAGCGCATAATCAAATGTTTCGCGACGCTTTTAACAAAGTCCAAAATTCGGGTTCAAACCGTGATTTCGGAACAACGCAGGCGGCAAAAATGTATTTTTCCATGTCGGATCCGGGTCCCAATGCTTTTGCTACAGGCGAAACAAAACCCGTATCTTTCGATAAATAAAATAAGGCCTCGCAGTGTAAGATTACCAATACACTGTGAGGCTGTTTTTTACTGTGTTTTTCTTTGCCAAAATGCATCCGCCTGATCTCTGCTTTTAAAAATAATAACGTTTTTGTCCTTATATTTGTTAATCAGTGCGTATATGCCGGGTAGATTTTTTGTTGGGAATTCCTCAATCTCTTGTTTTAACTTAGGGTCAAGCTCGGTGTCTATAAAAGGAATATCGTACCGTTGTTTGCCAAGACGAGAGATGGCGCCGTCAAGGCAAACCTCAACGGGTAAATCAAAAAGGAAAACCGTATCGCACGCCGCCATCCGGCTTTCAAGCGTTCGGCTGTAGTTTCCGTCTATTATGAAGGATTCAAGCGCCAGTATCTCAGAAAGGCGTGCGTCGTATTCCTCCCTTGAAATATGCGTCCTGTCCGGCTTGTGCCAGATGGCATCAAGGTAAAACAGCGGCACACCGGTTTGATCCCTCAGCTTTTCCGAAAAGGTCGTCTTTCCACTTCCCGGGCAGCCGATAACTATAATTTTTTTCATCTTTTGTTCATTCCATCCACCGTTTCGCACGATTTTGCCGTCATTTCTACCCACGCGGGCCGAAATCCGCTTCTGATTGCGTTGCGTACAGACTTCACGTTGCACCAGGCGGCGCAGTAAAACGGCACTTTCCCTCGCCTCAATATCTCAATCGCAAGACGGCTTGTGAGCGCAGAGGCAATCCCTTGTCTTCGGTATTCGGGGAGAACGTCTATGCCGATCTGCCACATCGTATCAGAGTCTGCAGAGCATCCTGCCAAGCCGATAAGTTTTTTGCCGTCGTACGCGCCAAAGCCCAAAACGTCCAACTCCTTGCGCTTCGCACAAAGCGCGTTTGACCATTCGGGCAGATACAGATCGGCAAAGTCATTCTGTCTCAGTAGGCGAAGTTCAAAGTTGCAATCCAGCGGGCGCAAAGCCTCCACGTCGGGCAGAAAATACTCCGCCATAAAGCAGATTTTTTGCCCTCTTTCCGCGAGTGCCTCATTCAGCACGTGCAAATGGGGCGTTTCAAAAAGATGCTCCACGGGATATGCGTTTATGTATGTTTCGGCGAGATCTCTGAATTCGGGAGATACCGAAGCTACGACGTTTTCGCCGTAGGATACGAGCTGACAGGAAAAAGGGAGCGTCAGATACCGCCGTGCGCCCTTGCTGTTTTTCGAGAGAACAACTACATTTTCGTTTTTCAAAAAGTCGTTCGCGTCGGCGCATAAGTCAACGGCAGATTGCTCCATCGCAATCTTTATGATTTCTTGATTCGTCATGTTTTTTATCTGCCCGAAGTATTTCTCATTTTATCATGCCGTAACCGCCGGCGTATTTGCTGACCTCGGATGCAACGACGAAAACGTTGTTTTTGCAAATTTTCCGTATTTCCTTCAGGGTCGGCAGAGACTCGCGACGGGGCAGTACGATGAGGATCATGTTCATTTTATCGGTAGAGCCATGCCCCTCGAAGACCGTGTATCCGCGAGAGTTTTCGCGGAGATATTCAATAATCTTTACGGTGTTTTCATCGTTTGCAATGAGCTGAAGATTTGACGTTCCCAGTGCAATCTTGCTTTCAAGCGTTGCGCCGAGGAAGAGGCCGGTGGCATATCCGATACAATAGAACAGAAGAAGAAACAAATTATCTCCCAGCGTTCCGATGATCGTTGAGATAACAAGACCCCAGATCGCACATTCGAGAAGACCAAGCCCCGCTGCTTTCAGGCGTTGCCCCTTTACCATCATACAGGTTTTGAGAGACTGAATCGTTATCTCGATAATTTTCGCGGCACATACGATAAAGCATACAGCTATGGGGTGAAGGGATGCCAATAATTCTGACATAATTGAATTCTCCTTTTGGTCGGCGGTTTGTCTATATCTCTAAGGATTGTCCGGATGGCGGTATCAAATATGATAGTGGATGCTGCTAATTAATTATATAACAATTTTGGGTAAATTGCAACGGATTTCGTCTTTCCTTCTCATAACATAGCGCGGCGCAAACGTTGCGTAGCACTCATTTTCAAAAGAGAATTTTGATGAAAGAGAAGAAAAAACGTTTTAAGCCGTTGAGTATTGCATGTAAGTGTGCTATAATAGGCTGTTCAGTCAGGTTTTTAGGAGAGTGTGTTATGAATCATCGTGTTTGTAATCATATAAAAAATCTGCTTTTGCCATGTCTTGGCTTTTCTTTATCGGCGGGTATTTTGTCTGCGATCCTCGTTACGCTGTTCAAATTGGCAGCAGAAGCGGTTATTCACTTATCAACGAAATTTTACGGTGCGGTGAGGGTGAATCCCGTCCTTCTCCCGCTTCTTGTGCTGTGTGCTTCAGCGATCGGCCTTGTAGCAAGCTTTGTTCTCTCCGCCTCCCGCAGCTGCCGAGGAGGCGGCATCCCAACATCCGTCGCTGCTATTCGCGGCATTGTCAGCTTCAAATGGCTGGCAAGCATTTTTGTTCTGCCTTTTTCGGCACTTCTCACATTCTTCTGCGGTTTGCCTTTGGGCACAGAGGGGCCCTGCGTACAGATGGGTACTGCCATAGGAGACGGTGTGGTAAAATGCTTTGGCAACAGAAAGTATAAGGGGTGGCGACGTTACGTTATGACGGGCGGTGCTTCCGCAGGCTTTTCTATAGCAACGTTTTCTCCCATTACGGCGATCCTTTTCTCGATGGAGGAGCTTCACAAGCATTTTTCGCCGCTTGTCTTGACTATTGCTTCGCTTTCTGTAGTCTCCGCCCAGATCACGGTACAGATCCTTTCCGCGTTGGGAATCGGCTCGGGCAGATTATTCCATATACCCGAAATTCCCGCAATCCCTTTGAAACTGCTGTTTGTTCCGCTCATTCTTGGACTTACCTGCGGTGTATGCTCTATGCTCTTTACACGCTTTTATCATTGGATTGATGGGTGGATGGTAAGAGTGCTAAAAAAGCTTTCCGTAAAACTTTTGTTTCCTTTGCTGTTTGGCGCCGTTTCCATTATAGGCTTTTTCCTCCCCGATGCACCGGGAACGGGACACTCCTTGGTGGAGACGCTTCTTCATGCGCAGATCGCATGGTATCTGCTCGTGCTTATCTTTTTGATCCGTGCCGTAGTTATGATGGTTTCAAATACCGCGGGAGTTACCGGTGGCGTTTTTTTGCCAACTCTCGCTTTGGGTGCGATCATCGGTTCACTCGTGACTAAGCTCCTGCTTACGCTCGGTTGGATCGAAGCCGATCTCGCTATCCTGGTGGTGGTGCTTGGTATTGCTGCTTTTTTGGGTGCAACCTCTCGTATTCCTATAACAGCGTGCGTTTTTGCCGTTGAGGCGCTGGGCGGCATTAACAATGTCATTCCCGTTATTATAGCAACAACCGCTGCATTGTTGGTCGTGGAACTTTCTGGCCTTGAAGACTTTACCGATACGGTCATAGAAGCAAAAGTACATTCGATCAGTAAGGGAAAGGTGCCTGCGGTTATCGAGACTTCTCTCAACGTTAGGGAAAATTCTTTCGTGGTCGGCAAAGAGTTGCGCGACATCCTTTGGCCCAGTTCCTGCGCGGTGGTTTCCTTTGAGCGTGCGCCCGAAAACCGCGGTAAGACCGGAGTTGCTCCGGGCGACGTTATTGCCGTTCATTACAAGACGTACAATCCCGATGCTACTGCGGATGAATTTAACGCTCTCGTAGGCGATCAACCGGAGCAGATCAACTGTATTATGCATCTGTGCGCATGATACCCGCCTATTTTCCTTCTGTCGCATTAGAGAGGACGCTTATACATATACTTTTCTTGTAAATACTGCAAGGAAAGGGCACAGTTATGAAACGATCTCTCCCTCTTTGGCAGCTTATGGGATTTGCTGTTACATCGCTTCTCGGCACATTGTTTCATTTCTTATACGAATGGACCAACCAAAGTACGATAGCGGCACTCGTTTCGGGAGTGAACGAATCGACGTGGGAACATATGAAACTATTGTTTTTTCCGATGTTCTTTTACGCCATCGTGCAGAGTCGATTTTTTAAGGAACGGCGGGACTTTTGGTGTGTCAAAACTGTCGGGATAACGACAGGAATTCTTCTCATACCGGTTTTGTTTTACACGTACAACGGTGCCTTTGGGAAATCGCCCGATTTTATCAACATCGCGATCTTTTTTGTAGCGGCGGCCGTTTCGTATCTTCTTGAAACGAGGCTGTACAAAAACGGAAGCGTCGTATGCAAGCGTCCGTGGATTCTCGTAGTTTTCCTCATAGTCATAGCGGCTTTGTTCGTGATTTTTACCTTTCTACCGCCAAAAATCCCGCTTTTTGTCGATCCCCTTACCGGTACGTACGGAATACAACGATAACTGAAAGGCTGCCGCTTTCAAAGCGGCAGCCTTTCATGGATACTGAAACGAGAGATTTTGGTGTCAATTCTGAAATATGGGTTGAAATAAAAAGAAAAAACAACTATAATAATAAAAAGGAAATCGCCCCGGGCGGTTTTGTGAACGTGAAGAAAGAGACGGTAATGATCCGGATGAAAGTAGTCCTCTCAAATCTGACAAAGAAATTCCCGAACCGCAATAAGAAAGCGGGTGCGGACGTAGTTGCGGTAAATGAGTTTTCGTTTGAAATCCCCGACGGCAAGCTGATAGGCCTTCTCGGCCCGTCCGGTTGCGGAAAGAGTACCACGCTCCACCTTTTGAGCGGCCTTCAGAAACCGACGTCGGGAAAGATTTATTTCGGCGATGATGACGTAACGAACCTGCCTCCGGAACACCGCGGTGTCGGACTTGTGTTCCAGAACTACGCGCTCTATCCACACCTCACCGTTATGCAGAATATCATTTTCCCGCTTGAAAACAAAAAGGGAAAGGAGCGCCTCACAAAAGAGCAGATGCGCGAAAAAGCGTACGAGGCCGCAAAGCTTGTGCAGATTGAGGAGCTTATGGAGCGTAAGCCGAGTGAACTCTCGGGCGGTCAGCAGCAGCGTGTGGCAATCGCACGTGCGCTTGTGAAGATGCCCCGAATTCTCCTCTTGGACGAGCCTCTCTCGAATCTCGATGCGCGCCTTCGTTTGCAGACGCGCGAGGAGATTCGCCGGATTCAGCGCGAAACGGGCATTACGACCGTATTTGTTACCCACGATCAGGAAGAAGCCATGAGCATTTCCGATCTCATTATCGTTATGAAGGACGGCGTGGTGCAGCAGATCGGCGAGCCGCAGGCGGTGTATGACGATCCCTGTAATCTGTTCGTTGCAAAATTCCTCGGCACGCCGCCGATCAATGTGTTTGAGGGATCTGTGCGCGGCGGTAAACTGTATATCGGTGAAGAGGCCGTTCTGGATGCCACGGGAATTTCCGATCGTGATGTAACGGTCGCGATCCGCCCCGAGGGATTTGTGCTTGCCGAGACGGGCGCTTTCAGTCTTGATCTCACTCGGGTGGAAGTGATGGGTCGTGACGTGAGCGTCGTATCTACACACCCCCTTTCGGAAAACGAAACGATCCGCTCGATCATCCGCGCAGAGAATATATCGGAGATCCGAGGCACGACGGTCCGTTTCGATCTCATCCCTCAAAAAGTATTTGTGTTCGATAAAGAGACGGGTGCGCGTATCCGCACGGATCTGTAAAGGAGCGGCAGATGGAAGAAAAAAACTATAAAGCGTGGCTCTACCTTTTGCCCGCGATTCTGTTTTTGGGCGCGTTTATGGTGTATCCGCTCGTAGACGTGTTTATCTATTCATTGGAAGAGGGGTACAACTTTGCCTCGCAAAGCTTTTCGGGAATAGGTACGTACAATTACTCCTACATTCTTCACGACACATATTTTTTGCAAGCGGTCAAGAATACCTTTATTCTTGTATTTATTACCGTTCCGCTTTCTACCGGTATCGCGCTTCTTATTTCGCTCGGCCTCAATTCCATTAAAAAACTGCGCGAGCTGTTTCAGACGGTGTATTTTCTCCCGTACGTTACGAATACCTTGGCGGTCGGACTCGTCTTTATGATCCTCTTTCAGAAGACGCCGTATTCGGACGGGTTTGTAAACCTCATCATTCAGTTTTTCGGTGGGGAAGCGATCGACTTCATCGACGGTCCTTACTGGGCGAAGATGTTCGTTCTTTGCTTTTATACCATTTGGGTCGTTATGCCGTTTAAAATACTTATTCTCACGAGTGCACTTGCATCCGTAAACGGGGATTATTACAAAGCCGCGAAGGTCGACGGCACGTCCAGATTCCGCATCTTCACCAAAATTACGCTGCCCATGATCTCGCCCTCGCTCTTTTATTTGGTGATTACCGGATTTATCGGCGCATTCAAGGCATACAGCGATGCGGTTGCGCTTTTCGGTACGGATCTGAATGCGGCTGAGATGAACACGATTGTCGGCTACGTATACGATATGCTGTACGGCGACAGCGGCGGCTATCCGTCTTATGCTTCGGCGGCGGCTATCGTTCTTTTCGCGATCGTACTGACCATTACCGTAATCAATCTGATGGTCAGCAAAAAGCACGTGCACTACTGAGAGGTATCCGATGAAAAAACGTACAGATTTTGAAAAAATCGAACGGACGGCTGACGTCCGAAAAAAAGTGCTGACGTCGGTTACGTACGTGCTTTTGGGACTTTGGGGCATTATGGTTCTGTTTCCGTTTTACTGGATGCTTCTTACGTCCGTCAAAAGCTACGGCGCGTACAACGCAGAGTACATTCCGAAACTCTTTACGCTCACCCCTACGCTTGAAAATTACATTTCCGCCTTTACGGAAGTGCCGCTTCTGGATTATTTCATAAATACGGTCATTTTTACAGTTATTACGACAGCGCTTATGCTGATCGTTACCGTTTTTGCGGCGTTTGCGTTTGCAAGGCTTCAGTTCAGAGGCAAGGATCTTTTGTTTACGCTCTTTTTGGCGCTGATGATGATCCCCTCCGAGCTTGTTGTTATTACGAACTACGTTACCGTTACGAATCTCGAACTCAGAAACACGTTTGCGGGACTTATCCTGCCGTCGGTGACGTCCGTGTTCTATATCTATCTTTTGAAGGAAAATTTCTCGCAGATTCCAAACGAGCTTTATTACGCCGCCAAGGTGGACGGAACGAGCGATCTCAAATATCTCTTTAAGGTGCTCATCCCGATCACGAAGCCGACGATCATCACCGTTACGATTCTGAAGGTCATCGAGTGCTGGAACTCCTACGTTTGGCCGCGTCTTGTTACGGACGAACAGTCTCATTTTCTCGTTTCCAACGGTATTCAGGCGATTCGCGAAAGCGGATTCGGACGTGAGAATATCCCCGCGATGATGGCGGCGGTGGTCGTTATCTCCGTGCCGCTTATTGCTTTATTTCTTATCTTCCGTAAAAAGATCATGGAGGGCGTATCGAGAGGAGGGACGAAAGGATGAGAAAACTTCGTCTGATTTCCGTTCTTCTTTTGACGGTGCTTCTTTCGTCACTCCTTCTCACGGGCTGCCACGGATCCCGCAGTTATCCGCCTTTTGAAATGCCGGAGACGTTTGATACCTCCCGCACGTACGAGATCTCGTTTTGGGCGAAAAACGATACGAATAAAACGCAGGTTGGGATCTATCAGAAGGCGATTGAGGATTTTATGGCGCTGTACCCGAATATTACGGTGAATCTTCGTCTTTATACGGACTACGGCCATATCTACAACGACGTCATTACAAATATTTCCACGAAGACGACGCCGAACGTCTGTATCACCTATCCCGATCATATCGCGACGTATCTGACGGGCGCGGGGACTGTTGTGCCGCTCGACGAACTGTTCGACGATGAAAAGTACGGCCTCGGCGGCAGTGAAGTGCGTTTTGATTCTCCCACAAAAGAACAGATCGTGCCGCAGTTCCTCGAAGAATGTATCCTTGACGGTAAGCACTACGCCATACCGTATATGCGTTCAACCGAGGCGTGCTACGTGAACAAAACGTACGTGGAAGCGCTTGGCTTTACGTTGCCCGAGGTGCTTACTTGGGATTTCGTATGGGAAGTTTCAAAAGCCGCGCTCGAAAAGGATGCAGACGGGAATTTCAAGGTGAACGGCCAGAAGGTTCTGTTTCCATTCATATACAAATCCACGGATAACATGATGATCCAGATGCTGAAGCAGAAGGGTGCTGCGTATTCTACCGATGCCGGTGAGATAGGACTCTTCAACGATACTACGAAAGAGATCCTTTATACAGTTGCTGAACACGCAAAAAGCGAAGCGTTCGGTACGTTCAAGATTCTCGGCTATCCTGCCAATTACCTGAATGCGGGGCAGTGCATTTTCGCCGTGGACTCGACCGCCGGTGCGACGTGGATGGGCTCGGATGCTCCTCTTATCGACATTCCGGAGGAGAATCTCGTTAAATTCGAAACGGTGGTTATGCCTATCCCGCAGTACGATCCCGAGAATCTCGTAATGATCTCGCAGGGTCCCTCTGTCTGCGTGTTCAATAAAAGCGATCCCGGGGAGGTGTTGGCATCGTGGCTTTTCGCCCAGTATCTTCTAACGAACGACATGCAGATCGCCTACGCACAGACAGAAGGCTACGTTCCCGTAACGTTAAAGGCGCAGAACTCACCCGAATATATAGAGTATCTCTCCCGCATCGGTGAGGACAATGAGTTGCATTATGACGTGAAGATCAAGGCGTCCGAACTTCTTATTTCGCACGTGGACGACACGTTCGTTACTCCCGTGTTCAACGGATCGGCATCTCTCCGAAACGCTACCGGCCAACTGATTGAAAACACAACGAAATCCGTCCGCCGAAAACAGACGATAGATGAAGAGTATATGGATGCTTTGTATGCGGACATAACGTCTCTTTACCGACTGGATCAGATCGGGGGGCGTAGGGACACAATGGGTGATAAATCTGAGCTGGGTCCCCTGCCGACAACGTCCGTATTTCTTTTGATAGTTCTTGGTAGTACTTGGGCTTTCATTTTCCTTTACCTGCTCAGAGAAAAAATTAAACAAAGAAAAAACAAAAAAATCCAAAATACCCATTGATTTATTCAGGGATTTGTTGTATAATAGTACAGCAATTTACCCAACTAAACTATGGAGGAACAAACAATGAAGAAAATTTTGGCACTCGCACTCGTACTTGTTGTTGCATGCGGCCTTGTTGCATGCGATAAGATGGTAGATGTAAACGCAAAGTCTGAAGGCGTCATGACTTATGAAGAGTACATGGCAGCCCCGATGGATGCCGAGGTAGTAATCGAGGCATACGTACAGGGACATCAGGCATGGTGGGAGAAGGACGGACAGGGTGTTGTAACCGTGTACGCACAGGATCCCGACGGTGCATACTTCCTTTATGAAGCTAAGTGCTCCGAAGAAGATGCCGCTAAGCTGACCGAAGGTCAGAAGATCAAGGTCAAAGGTTACAAGGGCGCTTGGGCCGGTGAAATCGAGATCATGGACGCTACCATCGAAATCGTTGAAGGCAAATGGATTGCCGACGTTCTTGACGTTACCGATCTGCTCGGCAAAGAAGAACTGATCAATCACCAGAACAAGAAGGTTTCCTTCAAGGGCATGACCGTTGTTTCCATCGCTTATAAGGACAGCGAGTGGGATAAGGACATTTACCTCACCGTTTCCAAGGATGGCGCTAACTATGATTTCTGCGTTGAGAACTATCTCGCAGGTCCGGATACCGACGTTTACAAGGCAGTAGCCGCACTGAACGCAGGTGACGTCATCGACGTAGAAGGCTTCCTCTACTGGTATGAGGGTGTAAACACCCATATCACCGCAGTTTCTGCTGCAAAATAAGAATCAACCGATTCTCTCCGGTTTCGCATATGCGAAACCGGATTTTTTTATCCTTCGGCATAGTTCGTGTTCGCACCGTCCAAACCGGAAATTGTATAAATCAACATTTTCTCCGAAAATCCCGCACCTAACGCCTTTGCCCTACATATGCTGTTAATGTCAAACAGTGCGGGAAACCCCTGTTGACATGACTGTTATGAAAGGTATATGAACGGATGAAATCATATGATTATTCAGCCACTCCGCGTATTCTGGGCGACTGCACGGATATGATGATGCGCGGTCCCGTTTCTGTAACGCGCGGAACACCTACGGTTACTGCGCAGGGAGAATGCGGATGCGGCACGGCCGACCAGTATTCGGATTCACCGCTGGCTATCGTATCGTCGCCGTATCAGGGATTTGGCGATATATTTGAGTGCCCCCGCGAAGCGCTTGGGCACGGAACGCTTTTTAAGAACCTCTTTCTTCCGATAAAGGATGCAAACGGTGCAAAATCGAGAGGAGGCTGTATCTGATGGGAAATACACGAGGATATGCACGCCGTGATGACTGCGCCTTAAGAGAAAGACGCGGATACAGCGGCGGTTTTTGCGGGTGTGAAGCGGATTCGCGCTTCACAGGGAAACAAGAATACTGTCGGCCAGGTACGAAAACCGGAACTTTTCCGGACTCTCGAAACACGAGTGAGTGGTGTCAGATGCGCGAAAAACTGATGTCGCTGTATTTTGTTATAGTTGAGCTTGAACTGTATCTGGACGGACACCCCGACAATACAGCAGCTTTGGCAAGATACAAATGCGTTGTCCGCGATTACGAGGAATTGGCGGCCTCCTACGAGAAAGCCTACGGCCCGCTTACCGCAATGGGCAATGGCAGTAAAGACGAATGGCAGTGGGTGCGTCAGCCCTGGCCATGGGAGGTGTAACTTATGTGGGTGTATAGAAAAGAATTACAGTTTCCGGTAAAGATTAAAAACCCTAATCCGCAGTACGCGCAGATTATCGTATCGCAACTCGGCGGTCCCGATGGCTTTTGCTGATAGTCATAAGGGGCGAAAATAAAGGTCGATCGTGCGGGTGTTTGCGCGGAAGATCACCTTTTCCAATATTTCAAGAAGCGCTTTGTTTTTTACGTCCGGCTTTACGGAGGGATCCTTGAGGAGTTTGAGCGCGTTTCTAACACGAGCAGCATATTTTTCAAGAGATACCGGGGCAGGAGGCTCCGGGTTCAGTTGAGATTCGAGATCACGTATACGCTGCGTGATCTTTTTTTTATTTTCGGCATATTCCTCGAGCGTATCGACGCCGTTTTGGTAGGCATCCTTGGCGCGCTGAAGCCGCCGCTTCTCGGCCGCGATATTTCTTTCAATTTCCACGTTGCCGGGTGAGGAGACAATTTCGGCGGTCGGCGTTACGTGGAAAGATAGGGTGCGGAGAGAATCCTCCAGCGCTTCAGCGAGGGCGGCCTCTGCTTTTTTCTGAGTGATGCTGTGGGATATGTCGCATATACCGCGTGAATAGTTATGACACTGCAGTCCGGGATTCTTAGCGGTCGACTGAATGAGAGTGGCGCCGCAGGCGCTGCATCGGAACAGACTGCGGAGAGGGAACGAGGAAGGCGCCTGTTCTTTCCGCGCATATTTTGCGTATTTCGTTTTCCGCTCGGTGAGGAGTGCTTGGGCGGAATCCCAGAGTTCCTTGGAGACGATCGGCTCGTGCTTTCCGTCGAAGATCACAATATTCGGATCGTCATACCGCCGCGCGGATGCCGTGCGTCCGTCTGTTGACCAGCGGATCTTTCCGATATAGGTCGGGTTATTGAGCATATACTCAACCCAGCGATTATCGGGGAGATTGCCGAACCTGGTGCGGACACCCGCATCACCGAGACGGCGAGCGATTTTCCGTATTCCTTCTCCGCGGACGAAGGATTCAAATACATCGCGCACGATCGGCGCTTGATCGTTCGGAGTATACATATCGTCTTTCAGATCGTAGCCGAACGCGGGCGCGCACACAGGTTGACCGCGGGAAGCTTTTTCAAGCATGCCGCGCTTTACCTCGCCGGACAGACGAATGAGGTAGTATTCGTCCATCCATTCAATGATGCGCTCCACGAGAGAGCCGAACGGCCCGTCCGGTAGCGGCTCGGAGATGGAGACAACCGTTACGCCGATCTTTTGAAGCAGGGATTTATAGACGATGCTCTCTTCCTGATTGCGGGCGAAACGGGAGAACTTCCACACGAGGATCGCGTCGATCGGGCGATCCTTATCCTTTGCGAGCGCGATGAGCTCGCGGAATTGGTCGCGGTGTTTCACGGACTTGCCGCTGATGCCGTCGTCATAGAAGATGTACTCCTCCGGTAGCTCGTAGCCGTTTGCCTTGCAATATTCGCGGATTCGTTTCAGCTGGCTGTCCGGGGAGTATTCGTCCTGCCGTTCATCCGAAACGCGGATATACGCGGCGGCGGTTTTGTCGGGAGTCATCATAGCGTGTCTCCTTTCTTTTGAGAATGAAATGGGATCATGCATCGCTGGGACTAAGCCATTTGTGAGCGCGTGCAGAAGTTCACCGGTGACGTGGCAGGAATTTTTGGGTGGGTTAAGGGGAAGCGGATGTTGGGGCGTTGTCGGGATAAAACGAATAGATTTCATAAAGTTGTGAATTGATGGAAGGGCTGATGTTGGGGGAGTACTTTTCTTTCCACTCTTCCATAGTCATTTTGTGATCGTCGAGGAATAGGTCGGAGTAAAAAGAGAGAAGCGAATTGTCGTTTGCGTATATAATCGCTTTGTTGTTTTCGTTGAGGTGATACAAGGCTGTCATATAGCCGAGAGAATAAGATTGTTCCAACCCAGTTACTAATTCAAGTTTTTTGTTATAAGAATATCCGTTGCCGTACAAATAATTGTTTACTACATTGTCGCACAACTGCGCTAATTTGTTTCTTATTGCAACAGTCTTTTCGGTCAGTTCAGATAAATCGGGATAAGAATTAGATTGTTTGTAGTGATCTGCTAATGCAGTGTGGTATCCAAGAGAAAAGTGCAAAGCGTCCGGTATTGAAAAAGAACAAACACTGTCGACAAATGATGAATCTGAATTGTTTTGTGCATTGTATTGGTACATGATCCCAGAAGCGTACCCTTGTAAGCGCCCTTTTTCAAAAGCGACACCGTATGTACTTTTTGTTTCGGTGTCGAGTTTTTCTTCAAATGTTTTTTTTTGTGCATTATACAAGCAAAAGAAAACAACAAAAGAGCATAGCAAAAGAAGCGCCAGAGAGCACACACAAATCCTGTAAAGCAAAATGTTGCGTGGGATACAATTCTTGGTTGGTTTTCTTTGAGGCAATACGGGGAGCGGAGATGTACTTTTAGGCGGTTTTGCTATGTTATGTGCTGGAGGATTATTGTTGGAAACCAATGTAGAAACTTGCGGTTCTTTTCTGTTTGCAATTTGTGGAGTTTTTTGCGGATTCTCCGCTTTTTTCTTTCGCTTGTGCTTTTCCCATAGTTTGCAAAGCGCGGGAGCTGGGATCCATACAGTGAGGAGAGCGAGCAAAACAGCAGGTATGGCACCGAGATGAATACCGAAATACATCAAAACTGATTGGGTTACTGAAAAAATGAGAATACAAACAACCCAAATTAAAATTTTCATAAATTATCAATTCCTTTGCGAGTCATCATATCCGTCATCATATCCGCGACGATACAAATTATCATCGCGGTATTGCAGTGCGTGTTCTTTTTGGATTGAAACATACTCATTAAATTTTCGGGTGCGGTATTCCTGAGAATCGAGAAAAAAGACGTATGCAATTATAGAGAACGTTAATCGGAGAATAATCCATAGTTTTATGTGATCTGAAAGCATGGCGGTATTAAGAAGCATAAAAATGAGATAGCCTGAAATAAAGAAATTTATAGTTGCGAACGATTTGGGGTGCCTGGACGAAGAAAGAAAAAGCTTCAAACCAAGCATCGGAATTATGTGCAGAACAATACACCAAAACCAAAACATAAATGTATTTTCTCGCCTTTCAAAATTTCGCCCGGAGCTCGACTACCTTACCGATGATACGGACGGGGAGCGTCTCAATATCGTGGTTGGAGAAGAACATGGGGCTATAGGCGGGATTTGTAGAGAGAAGGGAAATACCTTCTCTCGTTTTTTGTAAGATCTTACAGGTGGCTTCGTCGCCGTTCACCATGGCGATCACGGTGTCTCCGGAGTCGCAGTCATCCTGCAGGCGGACGATCACAACGTCGCCCTCGTGCATCCGCGGCTCCATAGAGGAACCGTGGATCTGTAAACCGATATACGTGCCGTTGCGCGCCATCGCTTCGGAGATCTGTTCGCGGTCAATCACTTCCTCGATTGCTTCGATCGGGATGCCGGCGGCAACGCGGCCGAGCACGTTGATCCACGTGGGGTCGGGAAGGGGTGAGTCGGTTTCTTCGCCAAGAAGCTCACCGACCGAAATATCGAGCACGTGGCTCAGCTGAAGGATCATCTCTATGTCAGGCTGGCTGGCGCCGGATTCCCACATAGCAATAGTTGAACGACTGACGCCGACTGTTTTGGCGAGTTCAGATTGATTGAGATTCGCTCTTTGACGAGCAACTTTTAACCGAATCATATTTTCAACTCCATTTTCATCTTTAACAATATTATATCGTCAATTAAATTGACATTCAATAGAAATTGAAAATATTTTCGTCAAGATACTTGACAAGATAGGAGGTGAAGGGTATAATGGTGTCAAGAAACTTGACAAAAAGGAGAGGAAAGCGTGATTGCATCAAAAAGAAGATCAAAAAACTTGACACAGCAACAGCTTGGCGACATCATGGGCGTGAAGAGATCAACTGTTGCGATGTGGGAAACGGGTACGAGTTTGCCCCGCGCAGATCTGCTGCCGAAATTGGCGGACGTGCTCGGGTGCACGGTGGATGAGCTTTTGCGGGCGCCGTCCGAACAAAAAGAAACTCCCGCCTGAGCGGGAGAGAGGAGTGTGTATGAGAAAGCGCAAAAGTAATTTGAAATTTTGGGATCGTGTGTATGTGTTCTGGCTACGCAGGCAGTTTGATTGGTCTTTATCGCGAGATAAATGGTTTATCGAGCATTTGGTTCGAGTGCCGCTTGGATGGCGAGGGCTTTTTTGTAGGCTGAACGCGCGGAAGACTGGATTTCGGGCACGTCAAATCCGAGCCCGAGCTGCAAAGCGTCAAGAATGACTTTGGTTTCGTCGATCGTAAACGTGGTGAAGATTGTGTAATTCTCCAGTTTTTCGCAGACGGAATTGAAGAGAGCGCCGTAGGCATCCAGGCCAATATCGAAAAGAAGAATGGAGAGATCAAAGTCTTCGTGGATGTTCTCGAGAAAATCATAGATGAGATCTACTTCCTGCGGTGTAAAGGTGTTGCTCATGTGGGAGGATTCCTTTCGAGAGACTATATTTTATTCATTATACAATTCTTTTTGAAATAAGTCAAGGCGACGTGAGCCGTCCGAACAAAAAGAAACTCCCGCCTGAGCGGGGGGCCCGGAAACGAGAGAAGAGAGTAATGTACAGATCGCGGTAGACCGTGTACAGGAATGCAGTCAGCGTAACCGCCAACGTGAGGAAAGCGATAAGATTTGACAAAATGGGGGACGCATCCTTTCCGCTCACCGTGCAGGTTGAAATAGTATATCACACAATTTGTGGAAATGCAAGAACAAAAAGAAAACTCCCGCGAGGCAGAGTCTTCGTGTGCGGGAGAGGGACATGCACAAAAAACGCAAATATCGAATTTACTAAAAGAAAGGGGTGAAAGATGTGGCAGGAAGACGGAATCAACCGATTACATACCGATTCTTTTTAAACGGCGTACAAGTGGACCGTTTGCCGGACGATTATGCAGAGAAGGCGGGCGAGCGGCTCAGCAAAGTTATGAGCGAATACTATCGGCAGCACCCTGACGAGTTTAGCGAGCTTA
The DNA here is from genome assembly GCA_045611685.1 of Eubacteriales bacterium. Classification (GTDB taxonomy): domain Bacteria; phylum Bacillota; class Clostridia; order Oscillospirales; family CAG-272; genus SIG701. Next base: position 30,986 of record JAZKXO010000076.1, read on the forward strand.
AGGGCAAGGACTACGTTGAAATAATCCCGGTCACATCGGGACAGGCGTGAGTAAAATGTGGATGACGGAGGGCGAAATCGTAGCGGACTACCGTCAGGCGCTCCACAAGGGGAAGCAGATCAAGATCTTAGCCGAGCTGAACGGAGTGACGCGGGATGTGATTCGTGAGATCCTCGCCCGGTGGGACGTGTTGGAAAAGAAACCAAAACCAAAAGAAGAGAGGAAAGAGACGGTGAGTAAACAAGAATGGACGCTCGACGAGGTTGAGTATCTCCTGGCAAAAAGGAAACTCGGATTAACAGCGGAGCAGATCGCCCGTGATATGGGACGGACAAAGGGCGCGATCTGTGCAAAACTGCACGATCTGAGATCTAAAGGAATGGCGATCGCTAAAGAAATCGAGGCGGAGGAGCAGGCGGTCGTCGCGATTTCCCCGGTGCCGGAGAAGATCGGCGTAGCTGAAAGGCTCGCGAGGATCGCGGAGACGTTCGGAAAGATCGTCCACGAGATCGGAGAGCCGGAGTTCGCATACATCGACGTAACAGCTGACGGTGTATGTCTGAAAAGCGCGATCGGGAAGATGGACATACTGCTCGAGGAGAAGGAGTTTTCGGGTGAAAGCAAGAATAAGACCGCATAATCTTACGGTAGAACAGCGCAGCGAGCTCGATCGGGCGGCGCGGGAATATTTCGCTTCCAAAGTGGAGGAGTACGCAAAGGGCTTACAATGGCGGCTTACCCGTCGGACGATCTTTGCGGTTTGCCTTTCGCTTTCGGATCTGTTTAACTTCGGATCGAAGCGATGCCAGCGCGTGGTGGAGGGATTCAGCGAGATCCTTTCGGGTGTGGCTGATGACGTGTACGATAAAAAGGACATTGATCCGGACGGCGTTGACCGTATGGCTGACAATATGGCCGCGGAGCTGCTTGATCGCGGTATTGTGATCGAGATCAGCGGGGATCCGCATTATGACGACGTTTCGAAAATCAAAGAAAGGAAAAGCGCCCTCGGTGCACAGGGGCTCCCCGAAACGAATGGTGAGAGTTTCGGGGGTCCGCAGATGGCAACACGCGAGAGCGCAAAGGTAATAACCCAATGAAATTATATCAGATGCTAAGAAATTTGTCAAGAGACACGTGGGCGTCCGTCGGCGGCTTACTTTGTGTGGTATGCGTCGTCGTTGATCTTCGGGCGCTCCCGTGCTTCGTCGGAATGGTTGCCGGTGTTGAGATGACGTCGGACAAGTCGTCGCTCGCGTGGTTTTTCGTGGCGCAGGTCGCTGTGCTTTTGCTCTGTGCATCCCTGGAGATCGCACGACTGTTCAAGCGTGCACGTGCGCCGAGGAGACAGGGCGTTATTCCTCCGGAGATGATCCGAGAGATACTGGGTGCGGAAAGATGAACGAAAAACGGTATACGGTAATCACGGGCGTACCCGGACAGGGACGGTGCAAGATCGCACGGCGTGCGGATGTGGATCTGTACGTATGGTACGATGGGTATTACTATCCGGATCAAGGGTACTGGAAACTGTATTCACAGCCGGGCACGCCTGAGAAATACCGCGTACACGGCATGATCGTGAATGCACGCGACGTCAAGTATGCGAGACGGGAGACGCCGGCGCCGGTCGAAAAGCCGGCAGAGGAAAAACAGAAACCGTGGTGGACTCTGCCCGACCCGGAAGGGCAGATCGGACTGATATAACGGAGAAGAAATATGATTATCAAAAACAGCAGTGAAATCGTACGTGCCGCTATTGAGAAAATCACGGAGGGCACGAAGGAAGTAAAAGGAAACAAAGAATCGGCAGTAAAAAACGAGGTGCGGGATGCGCTCAGCAGCTTTTGCGAGCAGTCGGAAGAGTTTGCTCGCGCTGTAACGGACACGGGTAAGTGCATGGCGGAATGTCTCACGGAGATTATGAAGGGCGTCGGAAACAAGATCTCCGACTTTGAAGTGTACCGCCGTGCCGTTGCTTTCTTTATGGAAGGTGCGGAGGTACACGCGGAATTGCGCATCGTGCTTCCGGAGGATGCGAAATCACCGGACGTCTGTGGAAATGCACAGCGGGCAAGCCGCAAGGCGAAGATCCTCTCTTTGGAGGACCTGATATGATTGACGAGAAAGAAGTATTTGCTGAACTGCCTCCGCTCAGAGAGAGCACGGTGGAAGCGATCCTCGATTCATTCCCGGTGGTGCTCTGGTACAAAACCGTGAAGGGTGCCGGCGGCGGAAAGGAATACTGGTGTTCACGCTGCGGTGCGCATAAGACGATCCGCAAAGCGCAGAGGATCATTACAAACGAAGAACAGAAATTCCTATGGAGCCGCCACGGCTTTCGCGCGGAGTGCCCCTCTTGCGGACGAACGGGAATCCTCGCGTGCATCGGAACGGCGCGGCGTCCGTATCGGTACAGAAAATGGCACTGGTTTTTGGTGGTGCAGCCTGTATCGGAGAGGGATGTGTGGGTTCGCGAGATATGCGCTTTCTATTTTCCGGGAGACGGCAATGGGGATATACGTCCGGCAGCGAAGGTACAAATCGATGATCGGGTGCGGTACCGTCTTTCGCCGGGTGAAGCAAAACAATGGGCAAAAAGGTCCTATTTGGGTTGGAGTGAAGAAAAGAAACTTCACGATCACACCAAATCGCCGTATCCGTGGGGAGCATGCGTGTTCCGGCCGGGAGCGAGCACCGGTATGTTGGTGGAAGGAGATCTTTCCGAGACGTTCCTTCGCTACAACTCCTATGAAAAGATCGAAGGGCGCGGGGTAAGCGTGCCGCTTTATCTTGCGAATTACGCTTTGTATCCGTCTATGGAAATGATGGTGAAGGCGGGCTTCGATGATTTCGTCATTGATCTTGTCGAGAACGGAAAGAAAAACGTTGCCGTGGTGGATTGGAACGAAACAGATCCTCGTCGGGCGTTCCGCACATCCAAAGAGATTCTCGAAAAACTGCGGAAATGCCGCGGGCATCAGGTGAAGATGCTCCAGGAGTATCACCGATACAGAAAGCGCGGTGAGCGCGATCCGTGGCACTGCGCGGAGCTTATATGGGCGTACAGACCACTCTACGGCGTAAAGCGCACCGTGACAGATTATCTGAAGGAATCCGGAACGACCGAGATCGAACTGTACAAATACTTTGAGAAAATTCGAGAGCAGAACCCCGGCTGTCATATGAATCCGGCGCCGGCTGTTGATCGGACGTGGAAGGACTACATCGAGGCCGCTGGCCGTGTTGGGTACGATCTTTCGCAGAAGGCGGTCATTATGCCGCGGGATCTGTACGGGAAGCATAACGAAGCGGTAGATCTCCGTAACGAGCTCTTTCCGCGGCAGGCGAACGGTATCACGCCGAAACTGATAGAGCGGTTTGAAGCACGCGCGCCGAAACTGCAACAGCTGTACGGCAAAGTGGGGGCGGAATATTTCATTCGGATCCCGCAGACGCCGGCGGAGGTTGTTGCAGAGGGACAGGCTCTTCACCACTGCGTGGGCGGATACAGTTATATCGGCAATCACGCGACAGGAAAGAATCCGATTCTCTTCCTCAGACGTACCACCGAGCCGGACGTGCCTTTCTATACGATGGAGGTAAACGTTCGCACAAACGAGATCCTTCAATGCGAGGGAGGGCTGAGCGAGGACGGACACGGCCGATACGGACATATTCACAGAGTCGATCTGCCCCCTGCCGCAAAGGCTTTCCTTGACGAATGGGAATCGGAGCGGGTGGAAAAGAAGAAAAAGAAAAGCAAGGAGACGAAGACAGCATGAGTGATATTGTAGTTACGAGAAGCGGCGACGTGATCGCCGCTGAGATAAACGGGATCAAAAAGCAGGTGGAGAAGACGGTGCGCGGCATTATGCTCACCGGTGCTATGGAGATCGGCTGTCTCTTGATAGAAGCGAAGGCGGTCGTCCCACACGGAGAGTGGGGGCGGTGGTTGGAAACGAATGTGGACTACAGCCAAACCACGGCAAATGATCTGATGCGACTGTACACGGAGTATAAAGACGGGCAGGTATCCTTGGAAAGCGGACCGACTAACGAAGAACTGTTCGGCGCCCTGGCGCCGTCCAAGGCGCTTGCGCTTCTTTCTCTCCCCAAGGAAGAACGCCGGGAGTACGTGCAGACCCACGATGTAGAGGACATGTCGTACCGTGCGCTGAAGGAAGATCTTGTCCGGATGAAAGCTGAAAAGGAAGCCGCGCAGGCTGCTGCGGCTTCGTCCGAGGCTGCACGTGCGGCAGCACAGCTGCTGGCGGATGAAGCAAGCGAACGCGCGAACGCTCTCGTTCAGGAGGCCGAAGAGAAACAAAAAGAAGCGGAGGCCAAACTCGCCAACTTGGAGAAGCGGCGCGATGAAGCGGTAAAGGCTGCCGTTGCCGCCGAACGGGAGAAACTTCAGAAGGATCTCAAAAAGACACGAGAAAACCTTGAGAAGGCGCTCGCCCGGGAGAAGGAGCAGGAAAAACAGATTGATCTTCTGAAACAGCAGGCGGAAGAAGCCGCGGCGGAAGCCGAAACTGCAGAGGATTCTCTGGAGGTTGCCGAGCTGAAGGCGCAGGTGGAGCGGCTCGAGAAGGCGCTTCGCGCTGCCGATCCTGCCTTTCAGAAGTTCGGAGCTCTTCTCGAGCAGTGGCAGGCGATGTTCTACGATCTCGTGGGGATCTCGTACGCCGAAGAGAACGCGGAGAGCGGCGAGAAGATGCGTGCCATCCTCGGGCGCGTGATCGATGGCTTCGCCGGTGATCTGAAGGGAGGCGGTGAGGGGTGATGGCTGAATACGAGGTAAGAGATGTTGTATGCGATTATGGTGTGTATGAAGATGGCGAATTGAAATTGATACTTAATTCAAGACGAATTGCGTTACAAATTGTTGAATTGCTAAAAGAAGATGAACGCATGCACAGGGAATTAAACCCTATCAAAGATTATCCGCCATATTTGGATAGACCAAAGCACACACGCACACCAAAAGAAAGAGGTGCTGACGAATGAGAAAGTTATTGCAGATTATAATTGAAAAAATCACAGGCAAAACTTGTGACAAATGCAAACATTGTATTGATGGAATATCGTGCGATAACTACCAAAGATATTGTGAGTGTGTTACAAGTATCTATCCTGTTGGATTTGAGCCAAAAGAAAGAGGTGGGGAGAATGTTTAGATGGTTTTGTCTAAAATGTGGGCATACAGTTTGGAATTGTAAGACTTGTTCTTGCGGAAATACAATGGAAGAAAACAGTAAGCTTCATGAAGAAAGAGAACGGCAAAAGAAAATTGATAGGATAATGAAAAATGGGCGGTGATTAAGTGGAGAACATAGAAACAAATTTTGACAAATTAAAGGAAATGAAACTGAAAGATGTTTTTGAATTTCTTGGCTTTGAAAAAGATGTGCAACAAAACGTATTTTTGAATATTTTTCAGCTTATAAATTGCCGATATTGTCCTGCACAAAAAGATTGTTCAAGCGCAGAAATCTGCCAAAAAACACAAAGGAATTGGCTTGAAAAGGGTGGTGCGAATGGCTGATATTTCAAAATTTGATGATATTTCAAAGTTGCAGAGTTACGAGGACTATATCGCAGACAATATCACCGAATGGGAAGCGGAGAGCATAGCGAGAGTTTGATCGAAAGATTGGCAAAAAAGCATGTGGAACAGGAGTGTTAAAAATGGCTGAAATGGAATTGATCGATGCGGGGAGGCTCTCGGAGATCCTGCAGTCGTTCGTATTGTTCGTAAACGGAAAGGTAGCGACGCAGGCTGAATACCGCGAAGCGGTTCTGAAGATCGTCGGAGAGCAGCCGCGGCTCCGGGTGAAGATCGCGCCGGAGAAGAAAAAGGCGGGCGCAAAGCCGGAGGAGATCTCCGTATTTACGCAGATCGTGGGGATGTATCACGAGATGTGCCCCGATCTCCCGAAGGTAACGGCAATTACGGCGGCGCGGGAAAGCGCTCTCCGCGCACGTCTGCAACAAGTGGAGGAGGAGGCGCCGGGACAGATCTTCGGCACGTTTGCCGAGCTGTTTGCCCACGTGCAAGCGTCCTCTTTCCTCCGAGGTTACAACGATCGGAAGTGGCGTGCGAACTTCGACTGGCTCATGAATCCGCAAAACTTTGCGAAGGTGATGGGCGGTACCTACGACGATCACAAGCCGGCGGACGAAAAGCCGACGGGCAGTTTTGATACTGATGAGTTTTTCGAAGCGGCGCTTCATGCGGCGCATGGGAGTAGGCCATGAAACTTTCAAAGATTTCGCAGATTTGTAAGAAGCACTCATATTTACAGGTGTTCGTCCACAGCCTTGTGCAGTGGATCAGCGTCGGCGGTGCGGCGTACCCGATGTACTGCGTGCCGACGGTAACGAAAAAGGAGCAGTTGCTTGCGCTCCTCGATATCCCCGCCGATTCATGGGAATCGTATACGGTTGATTTCTTAGAGGATCCGGGTGCTGTATTTGACGATCTGAGCGCAGAGGACATTATGCTGGAGGATTCTCAAATGCTGTGCCACTGGCGGGGAAGATGCTTTTTGCCGCTGTTCACCAAGGACGCGCGTACATACTGGATCAACGAGCGGTATCTGCACCCTGTATCCTCCGCCGAGAATCCTTCGTATGCTCTTCGAAAGGTGGGAGAGGGGCTGTTCGCCGTTGCTGTATTCGAAGGCATGAGCATATGCGCTGTGATCGGCATACACATCGCGCCCGCCGAGGTGATAGAGATGCTCCGCGATGCGCTTGACGGCGATGCGCGAGCAACGTCCTATGGGCACCGCATAAGCAAAGAAATGATCGAGAAGCTGCATGGGTATCAGATACCGGTAGTCGGGGTCGTATAAGAGACAAAATACAGAGAATCCGCGCGGATGAAAAAGTCCGCGCGGATTTGGAGCACAAAGAGAAGGGGAGCCTGCCGTCGCGAAAAGGGCGGCGGGATTCCAACGTGGAGGACGTATGAAACGGGTTAAAAAACGCATTTTTTCGGGCACGGTATGCGAGCAGCTGGTGTATAGTGTTTCCGATCGCGCGGACGTAAAGAAGGCGAAGCCAAGGGAACGCTTTCCGGATGAAGAATCCAGAGCGGCGCACAGAGACAAAATTGCACGTCTTCGCTTCCAGCGCCTGATAAATGCGAATCACGGGCCGTCCTCTTTATACAGCACGCTCACCTTTGACACCGCGCACGAGCTGCATTCCTTCGAGGATGCAAAGCGCATCCGTACGATCTGGCGCAAAACGTTGCAGAAGGAATATCCGAAAGCACTGATCGTAATCGTGATAGGGCGCGGCGAGAACACGAGCCGTATTCACTTTCATATGATCACTCGCGGGATACCTGCAGAGGCTATAAGGCGGCTGTGGGCCTACGGAGAAATCGTGGAGTGTAAGCCGCTTCGGCGCCACAATCGCTATAAAGGCGTGGACCATGGCACTGACTATACGGGACTTGCGAATTATTTGTTTGATCACTGGACACCGGAGCAGGGCGGCCATAGGTATATGGCAACGAGAAACCACAAAAAGCCGGATACAGAGACACCGGTTGAGGTAAAACGAGACTACACGGAAGAACGTGCGCCGGCCGCGCCCCGCGGGTACAAACTGGTAGAGGCGATCTCGACGCCGTTCGGTTACATATATTATAAGTACATTTTGGATCCTGACGTAAATTTAGATGAATAAAGAAGAGACGGGAACACGGCGGCGAAAGGCCGCCGTGGATATCCTCGTAAATGTGTAACGTTTTGATACCACAGAGGAGGTGTGGGCGTGGGGATAAGCATAAATGATCTGTCCGACTCGGTCGCGAGAAAGGCGTGGGAGATATACCTGCGTGAGAGCGGCGGGGCGAAATTGCCGGACGTCCGGGACGATCGACGGCGCGGAAAGTACGGCGCGGTGAAAGAGGATCGGGGAAAACTGAATTTTGACAGCAAGAAAGAAGCACGCCGTTATGACGTGCTTGTTCTGCTGCTCAAATCCGGTGAGATCACGGATCTGAAGATACAGCCGGAGTTTACGCTCGTGGAGGCGTACACCAAGCCGGACGGGGAGCGGGTGCGCGCTCTTCGGTATCGGGCGGATTTTTCATACAAGAGGGACGGGGTGCTCGTGGTGGAGGATGTGAAATCGGCTGCGACGAGAACGCGGACGTACTTAGATAAGCGAAAATGGATGCGGGAGATACACGGGATAGAGATCACGGAGATTCAGGAGGTAGAAGCATGGTGACGAAAGAAGAACTCAGGGGATATCGAGAGGGGAAGAGGGAACTTGCGGAGATCCACCGTCGGAAAGTAGAAGCGGAGAGGGAAGCTCTGTACACTTCCTCTCCCGGTGAGCGGCAGGCGGCCTTGCGCGTGGCGAAGCGATACGAGCGGATCATCGCGGAGAGGACACGGTCGGCGGAGAGGATCGAAGCGGCGATCCAGGCACTGCCGCATCCCCTCCACAGAAGTGTTTTGTATTACCGCTTCGTGAAGGGATGGAGTCGGCTGAAGACTGCTATGGTGATGGAAAAGTCGGAGCGATCGATATCGTATCTCACAAAGGACGCGATTCGTGAACTGGAAAAACAATAACAAAAACGGAGGTGTAAAAGCCTCCGTTAAATTTTTTTGTTTTTTTATTTTTTTGCACCTAATTGCACTTTTTTGAATTTACAATACGGTCAGGGTAGTCATAGCGCACTGCCGGATGTAAGAGGAGGGGCACCGGGCGCGGTGTTTATGCACCGCGCCGAGAGGTGTATGAATTTTTTCCGCCGAAACAGGGGCGCATGCGGCCGCGTGTGCGCGGAAAAAGGAAGGGAGATGCGCAAAAGTGGAGAAAAAACAATCGTTTTTGCCGCAGAATACAGAAAATGCGGCAGATAAAAAGCAGAAAAACGACGTGGGAGCGCCGCGAAAGTTCAAGACGGCGGCATCTCTCAGGCGTGCTGTTGAGAAATATTTCCGCTCGATATCGACGAGGGTACCGATGGCGTCTCTTTCGGGAGAAGCGATCCTGAACGAGGACGGCGAAGCGATTGTCAAGACGGAATACATACTGCCGCCGACGATCCCTGCGATGTGTCTCTTTTTAGGGATCACGACGAGGACGTGGCGCAACTACTGTAATCCTCGTCTGCATCCGGATCTGGAGGAGGTAACGTCGGACGCCATGATGCGGATCGAGGCGTACCTTGTGGAGGAATCTCTGACGAGAGAGAAGGGTGTGCAGGGGGTTATTTTCAATCTGACGGCGAACTACGGATACCGGCAGAAGCAAGAGATCGAGCTCGGTGAGAAGACGCGCGAGGCGTTGCCGCGTGAGCCGATCAGCCTCAGGGACAAGCTTCTCGCGATCGCTGCCGCTCGCTCGGATCTTTGCGATATACCGCCCGAGTTTGAGGAGGGCGACGGAGAATGAAAAGCACCCGTGAGGTTGACCGTTTATACGCGCTGTCTCTGTGGTATCGGGATCTGAAGGCGACGAATAACGAAACGTTTATGCCTCTCTTTGCGGACACGCACAGATATATTGTCCTCAAGGGCGGCGGCGGTTCAGGGAAAAGCATTTTCGCAGGTCGGAAGATTTGTGAGCGTGCCGTGTCGGAGCCCGGACACAGATTTCTTGTGTGCCGAAAGGTTGCCCGCACGCTTCGAGAGAGCTGCTTCAAACAGATCTTGGGACAGCTTTCCGAGCACTACAAGGATGCGGGTTACAAGGCGAATAAATCGGATATGACGATCTCGTTTGAGAACGGGAGCGAAATCCTCTTTGCCGGCCTTGACGACGTTGAGAAACTCAAATCCATTTACAACATCACGGGTATCTGGATCGAGGAGGCGTCGGAGCTGCTTGAAGGAGACTTTAACCAGCTCGACATCCGTCTTAGAGGTGAGACGAAGGAGTACAAGCAGATCATCGTAACGTTCAACCCGATTTCGATAAATCACTGGCTCAAAAAACGGTTTTTCGACAGGCGGGATCCGCGCGCTGTGGTGCACGAAAGCACGTACAAGGACAACCGTTTCCTCGATCAGGCGGCCAAACGTACGCTTGAGGCGTTCCGAGAAACGGACGAATATTACTATCAGGTGTACTGCCTCGGTATGTGGGGCGTTACGGGCAAGAGCGTTTTTGATGCGAAGGCGATCGCACGGCGGCTCGCGGAGAAGATCGAACCGAAAAAGAGAGGTTTGTTCACGTATGACGACAACGGTCTTACGCTGTCGGGAATCTCCTTTTTCGAGGAGAGGGACGGTCCGGTTTCTGTATATAAAGAGCCGATCGCCGGCGTTCCTTACGTGATCGGCGCGGACACGGCAGGTGAAGGAAGCGATTTCTTCGCGGTTTCCGTTCTCGACAATACGACCGGTGAGCAGGTATGCACGCTCCGCGGACAGTTTGACGAGGACGTATTCGCACGGCTTCTCTTTTGTCTCGGAACGTACTACAACGAAGCACTTATAGCGCCGGAGGCGAACTTCTCGACGTATCCGATTTTGGAGCTCGAACGGCTCGGATATACGAATCTGTACGTTCGTGAGACGATTGACGAATATACGCATGCGGTGAAGCGTTCGTACGGATTTTTGACAAACACCAAAACGCGTCCCGTGATCATCGCAAATCTCATAAAGGTTGTACGTGAGGACGTGAATCTTCTCTACGATCGGATGACGATGGAGGAGATGCTGACGTTTATCCGGAATCCCGAGACGCTAAAGCCGGAGGCGGAGACGGGCGCGCACGACGACACGGTAATGGCGCTTGCGATCGCACATTACGTACGGCCGCAGCAGAGTTATCTCAGGGAGACATCCGATACATCGTCAGCGTGGTCGGAATCCCAGTGGGAGGATTATGAGAACGCATCCTCCGAGGAGAGGGAGTATCTCAGGAAAAAATGGGGAAACCCGCATTAAGGGAGAAATAGAGATGGCGAAAAAGAACAAAGCACGGCTTGCGCTCTGGCAAGGGCGGCTCGCGGCAAACGAATCGGCGTATTCGGGTGAGGTTGCCCTTATGGATCGGCGTGAGAAGCTGTATCTCGGTGATGACTCGATAAAGGCGATGGTGAAGGGCGAGCGGAAGGAATCCACGCCGCACGTTCGCAACATCTGCGCCGAACTGATCGAATCGCAGGTGAACTCGTCTATTCCGCAGCCGAAGGTGACGGCGTGTCGGAAAAAGGACGAGGCAAAGGCAAAACTGATCGAGGACATGCTTCGCAACGAGCTCGACCGTATGCCGTTTGAACTTCTGAACGATATGATGGAGCGGACGGTACCGATTCAGGGCGGTGCCGCTTTCCTCGTGGAGTGGGATAACACGAAGCGCACGCACACGACGATCGGCGAGCTGACCGTATCCGCTGTGCATCCGAAGCAGATCGTTCCGCAGGACGGTGTGTATTCGGGCATTGAGGACATGGATTACATCATCCTGAAACTTCCTCAGACGAAAGAGTACATACAGAGAAAGTACGATGTGGACGTATCGGACGAATCGGAAACGGAACCGGATATCAAAGGGCCTCTCGGAGAGGGAACGGCCGACGATCTCGTAACGCAGTACGTGGCGTACTATCGCAACGAGTCAGGCGGCATCGGCCTTTATTCCTGGGTGAACGACGTGGAGCTTGAGGACATCGATGATTACCAGGCTCGGCGTCTTCGCCGCTGTGTAAAGTGCGGTGCGATTGAGCCGCTCGCGGCAGATCCCGCAGGGGAACCCGCCGTGAACGGTATTCTTCCCGGTATGGTGGGAATGACGTTTACGGAGGATGAGGTGCTCGACGCCGAAACGAAGGCGGAGAATTTGCCGCCGTCAATGCGTAGAGGCGGGCGGCGATCTTGCCCGTACTGCGGTTCTACGAAGTGGGAGGATTCCAACGAGGAGTTTGAGGAGATCTACATGCCGATCGTAAGAAGCGACGGCTCTGTGATCCCCGGCGCTACGCCTGTCTCGGTTATGGCGGGACGGAAGGACGAGGACGGCATTGAACTACCCGACGTCGTTATGGAGCCGACGCGGATTCCTTTCTACAAGCCGGATATTTTCCCCGTGATCTTGCAGAAGAACGTGAGCGTATACGGGCGGTTTCTCGGGGACAGCGATATTGATAAGATCGAGACGCAGCAGAACACGACGAACCGCATCGAGGCGAAGATTATCGACAAGCTCGTGGCGTCGGGATCGTATATCACGCTGCCCGAAAAAGCAAGCATCAAGCATGATGCGGAAGACGGTAAGGTGATCCGTCTCGGGAACGCGGCAGAGAAATCGATGATCGACGTCTTCGATATGGAGGGGAACGTGCAGCAGGATCTCGCGTACCTCGGGCAGATCTACGAGGAAGCGCGGCAGGTGATCGGTATCACGGATTCGTTCCAGGGCAGACAGGACAGAACCGCGACGAGCGGCCGTGCGAAGGAGTTTGCGGCGGCGCAGAGTGCGGGACGTCTTGAATCAAAGCGCGTCATGAAGAACGCGGCGTACGCGGCACTCTTTGAGGCGATGTTCAAATTCAAGCTTGCGTATACCGACGAGCCGCGGCCCGTGGTATCTCACGACATTCACGGAAATACGGAGTACGAGACGTTCTCTCGATACGATTTCCTTGAGCAGGATGCGGCGGGAGAATGGCACTGGAACGATCGGTTCCTGTTCTCTGTCGATGCGACCGCTCCTCTCGCTTCCAATCGGGAGGCGATGTGGCAGGAAACGAGAATGAACCTGGAAACGGGGGCGTTCGGCGATCCCACAAATCCCGTAACGCTCACGCTCTTTTGGCAGAAGATGGAGATGCTTCATTATCCGGGTGCTTCAGAGACGAGGGCGTTCCTCGAGGAGGAAATGCGACGTCAGGAGAGAATCGCGGCGGAGAGGGCAGAGATGGCGGCGAGAATGAAAGAGCTGCAGCGTCAGACGGATCTCTCGGGTGAGGCGCCGATCGCAGACGAGACACCGGCACCGGCTTCGGTCGGGCCTGTCGATAATCCTTTGTGAAAGGAGGGACGCTCATGAAGAAAGGTTATCAGGGTAAGATTGCCAACACGGGCTCTCAGGTCGTGAAGGCACCGGGACAGATCGCACCTAAAAAGGGCAAGGGTACTGTTCGCACCGGCGACGATCTCCGCACCGGCCGCAAGTGATGCGGGAAACGGAGACATATTTCGCAGGAATAGCGTAAAAATCCGATCATTAGGAGGAACACATGAGTGGAAATATCGATTACGCCGAGCTGTTCGGTGTGGAAGAAGGCGTAGAAGCGCAGGAGCTCGCCGACCCTGCAAGTGCTACAGAGGACGGTACGGAAGGCGTAGAAGCGCAGGAGGTCGCCGACCCTGCCGAGATCGATGAAAGCGGAGCCGGTATCGAGGACGATGCTGCATCCGATACAGACGGAGATGGTGCTGGCGAGGTGCTCGACATGGCGCCCGCGGCACAGTCTCCCGTGGAGAGAGCTCGCTTTGCCGCTGCTCGCAGAAAAGCAGAGGCAGAGCGTGATGCTGCCGTAAAGTTAGCAAGAGAGGAAGCCGCCCGTGAAGCGCAGCGGGCAGTGGACGAAACGGTGGCGTCTCTCGGCATTACGAATCCCTTTACGGGAAAACTGATCCGTACGAAGGCGGAGTACGATGCGTACCAGAATGCCGCTCAGGCGGATCGGCGCGAGAAACTGATAAAGCGTGCCGGCATTACCGACGAAGAATACAAGGAGTTTGTAGAGAATCTGCCGGAGGTTCAAGCGGCGAGAGCCATGAAGGAACAGGCAGGTGCGGCGGTAAGATCCGCCAATGAGGCCGCGGCACGTCAGAAGGTAGAAGAACAGCTTTTGGAGATCGCAAAGTTTGATCCGTCGGTAAAGACGCTCGCCGATCTCGTCAAGACTGAGAATTATCAAAAGGTATACGATCTGGTGAAGAAGGGATATGAGCTTTCCGATGCATACAAGCTTGCGAATTTCGACAGAGTACAGAAATCTACCGCAGATGCTTCCCGCCAGGCTGCGCTGAATGCGGCGGCGGGCAAAGGACATCTGTCGGGTACGTCCGCGAGAGGCTCGGGCGGCGTTACCGTTCCTGCTGAAGTCGCAGAGATGTACCGTGAGATGAATCCGGGTGCAACGGACGCGGAGATTCAGAAGCACTACAACAGGTACGCGAAAAAATAACGAAAAAGGAGAATTCATATGTTCAACATTTTTACGACCGATGACGGTCGCATTCCCAGCGTTGAATACCTGCCTGCATCGGCGATCACGCCGAAGGTTGGTATGGCGCTCGTTCACACCGGCGGTAATCTTCAGGTTGCCTCCGGCACTACCAAGCCCACCTACATCTGCATGACGGAGAGAAACGCCGCATGCACTGCCGGCGAGATTATCCCTGTGATCCGCGTACAGGCGGACATGGTTTTCGAGACTACGTTCTCTGCTGCCGCTTCTTCTGTGAAGGCGGGCAGCAAGGTTACGGTTTCCACAGACGGTCTTTCGGTGACCGCCACTACGGAAGGCGGTGTGGCTGAGGTTGTCGAAGCCATGGGTAGCGCCGTCGGTGATAAAGTACGCGTGCGTTTCGCGTAATTGGAAAGAAAGGAGATATACATAATGGCAGGAATTACTTTTACTGAAGGCAGCGGCCTCCAGGATTCTATTTTTGGCAAGAGCCAGGCGCCGATCCGTATGTTCATCGAAAAGAGAGGAGAGGCGTTCGAGCAGGCTTCCATCGTGAAGGAGCTCTTTTCCATGCACACCTCCAAGCACTTCGGTGAGAAGTTCACAGCTATGACCGCCATGGACGGCTTTATGCCGGTCGGTGAGAACGGTGCGTATCCCAAGGATGGCATGCAGGAAGGCTTCTCCAAGTTCCTTGAACACATGACGTGGAAGGATTCCTTCTCGCTCTCTCAAGAGATCGTGGACGATGCGAAGATCATGGATCTGAAGCAGAAGCCTGCCGCGTTTATCACGGCGTATTACAGAACCCGTGAACGCTTTGGTGCAGCGCTTCTCGGCGGCGCGATCACCGGTTCGACCTCGATCACCTTCGGTCAGAAGAAGTTCGACGCGACGGCGGCTGACGGTCAGCCTCTGTTCTCCAAAGCACATCCTTCCAAACTTGAACCGAAGAAGACGCAGACGAATATGTTTGCGGATGCGTTCTCGAACGATGCGCTCGGCGCGCTCGAGTCGAAGATGCAGGATTTCCGCGGCGATGCAGGCGAGGTGCTCGACGTGGCGCCCACCACGATCGTCATTCCGAACGATTACGCGCTCAAGCGCGATGTGTTCGCGGCGATCGGGGCGGACAAGGATCCCGCGACCGCAAATAACGGCTTCAACTACACGTTCGGCCGTTGGAATGTGATCGTTTGGCAGTACCTGAATCAGTTTATTACTGCAGGTGCGAAGCCGTGGATTCTTCTTGACAATCGCTATAACGATGAGTACGGCGGCGCCGTATGGCTCGACCGTGAGAATCTCACCGTCAAGAGCCGCATTGATGAGGGTAACGACGCCAACGTGTGGAGCGGTCGCGCCCGCTTCACCGCCGGCTTCAACGACTGGCGTGCTTTTGCTGTGGGCGGTGTTGCAGGTGGTACGACTCTGATCGCCTAATACAGAGGCACAGCACGTATAATCGCCGGGCGGCGGCTTTAAGCTGTCGCCCGGTTATTTGAAGGGAGAATTTCAATGATACTTTCAGATGTACTCCGCCAGGCGGATGAATTCTCGCCGAACACTTTTTCCGATGAACTGAAAGTAAGCTTTCTCAACGAAGCGGAGGGCCTTGTGCAGACGAATGTGCTTCTCCTTGCGGTTGAGGATATTATCACATACACGTGGCCGGAGGATCAGAACACGGAGCTTATCGTCCGTCCGCCGCACGATAAGCTGTATCGCACGTACGTTGCCGCGCTCATTGATTTTGCAAACGGTGAGTATAACCGATACCAGAACAAAATGCAGATGTTCAACGCGCATTTCTCCGAATACATGGGTTGGTTTGCGGAGACGTACCGCCCTGCCGACACACACGGAGATGTGTACGAGGACGAGGGCTTAGGGCGTCCGTGGAGAGGGTATTACGTAAGTCCGTACGGGATCGCCGTAAAACACGGCTTCTCCGGCAGTGAGGCTGATTGGCTCATGACACTGAAGGGCGAAAGGGGAGATCGCGGAGAACCCGGCAAGGACTTTAGGATTCTCGGGTATTATGATACGGTTGAAGCGCTTTTGGGCGCCGTTCCTAATCCGCTCCCCGGGGACGCGTACAACGTTGGTGCTGCAGCTCCGTATGATGTGTGTATCTGGGACGGAGTAAACCTCTGCTGGGTGAATAACGGACCGCTTCAGGGACCGGCCGGTGAGCGCGGCGAACAAGGCGAACCCGGTGAAAAAGGAGAGCGCGGCGAACAAGGCGAAAAGGGCGATCGCGGAGAGCAGGGTGAGCGCGGCGAACGCGGAGAGCAGGGCGAGCGCGGTAATTCCGGCGTTTACGTTGGATCGGGCGAGATGCCTGAAGGGTATAACGTACAGATTGATCCAACGGGAGAAGCGCCTTCCGCTGATGAATTTGTAACCGAAGCCGAACTTGCGGCTGCCGTTAAGAAAGCACTTGAAGATTTCGCCGGGGGCGGCGAGGTTGCTGATGGCATCGGTGTTCAAAGCATTGAGCAGACAGTCAAGTCCACAGAGGACGGCGGTATTAACGTGATCACCGTAACGCTGACGGACGGTACCGCGCACACATTTGAGGTGCGGAACGGCAACCGTGGCAGTGCCGGCGCGGACGGCGTGGACGGTGTGGACGGATATACTCCCGTGCGCGGTACGGATTATTGGACGGCAGATGATATCGCCACCATTAAATCCTACGTGGACGATGCTATTTTGAACGGAGTGTGGTGATATGAGCGTAAAGAGCGTAATGACAGCGCTTGCAGATCAGGTGCGCCGACTGTCGGGAAGAACGGAAACAATGTCCGTTGAAACTATGACGAGTGCGCTCTCGGGTGTTGAGGCAGGCGGCGGCAACAAAGTATACAGCGGAACGGTTACAACCTCTGCCGGCAATGTTCTCACGATAGATACGGGCGTTAACGTGGCATCTTCTGATGTGTTTATGTTGCTTTATACCGGCAGTTCGTATGAAGGATCGGCGTATAATGGTTATGGCATTTTTGTTGTATCAGCTATAAAGACACCGAGTGAAGTAAGAACAAGCTGCGCAAGCGCAGTGATGGATGATGAAGAAGCATACCCGTGGGTTTACAACGTGAATTCGGGGGTAACTTATTCCGGCACAAAGGTGAACGTCAGCGTAGGCGGACTGTATGCTTTCGTTCCGGAGACATATTATTGGTGTCTCATTAAAGGATAAAGGACGGGTGACGATATGGTATACGCAAAACAAATCAGAGAGGGCGAGGTTGTCGCTCTTCTCACCTACGGTTACACGCCCCTATTTCGTGAGGATTCGGATACGCTCATTATCACCGAGGAAGAGTATAACGCGCTTATGGAAGAGTTTAAGGCGGTACAGGAAGTGCCGGAAACAGAGATTTCGGAGGACACGGGGGTGATGTGTAAATGATTTTGCGAATCAGGGACGAGAACGGCAACGTACAAGAGATTCTTGCTATCCGTGGCGAGGATGGCAGGGACGGTGTTGACGGCAAGGACGGCAAGGACGGATACACGCCACAGAAAGGCGTTGATTACGTTGACGGTAAGGATGGCGTTGACGGTAAGGATGGCGTTGATGGCGTAGACGGTCATACTCCCGTAAAAGGAGAGGACTACTACACCGAGGAAGACAAGACGGAGATCGTGCAGGATGTCCTTGCGGAATTTCCTTTCGGAGACGTAGAGGAAGCGCTTGACGAGATCATTGCCATTCAGGAGGGGCTTATCATCCCGAACGGAGACGAGGTGTCATACTGATGGCTAAAAAAGTTTACGAAGAAACGAATATAGCCGCAATTGCGGAGAAAATTCGTGAAAAGACGGGCGGCGATGAAACATACACCACGAAAGAAATGCCAAGTGGAATCGATGCGGTTTACGAAGCGGGCAAGGGCGCGGGTGGCGGCAGCCCCGTTATAGAAAAAGACGTCAATTTCTATGACTATGACGGAACGCTTTTGTACTCTTACACTCTTGAGGAGATACAGACCTTGACCGAGTTGCCCGCTTTGCCGACAAGAGAAGGCTTGATTTGCCAAGAGTGGAACTGGACTCTTGCTGAATTGAAAGCACTTGGCAGACCGATGACGGTTGGTGCAACGTATATCACGGATGATGGGGCAACAAGGTTGTATCTTGATATTCCCAACGATGCGAGAAAAACCGTACCGCTACACTTCTCGCAGAGTGTGGCGAACGGAGTCACTATAAATTGGGGCGATGGAAGTGCAACAGAAACCATAAGCGGTACAGGGTATGTAACCGCCTCACACACATACGCCGAGGGTGGAGAGTATATGATATCCCTTATGCCGTCGGATTCATGCAATATCATTCTCGGAAACGGATCGGATACGAGTGTTGTTGGGGCAAAAAACGTAGATGCCGACTACCACAAGGGGTCGTTGTTAAAAAGCTCTAACATCGGGAAAAATGTCACATTAGGCGTTTTTGCCTTTGTACGTTCGGCTGCGCTCGAAAAAATAAGTATGCCGTCCACTACACCTGCGGGTACTGCAGGATACGCTTCGTCTTGTTTTTATTACTGCCATTCTTTAAGGTTTGTTGTATTGTCTCGAGCAAATACAATCTTAGGTCATCGTTTGTTTTCGGAAGCAAAAGGTTTAGCATTAGTATCATTGCCGCCCACGTTAAAACAAGGGAGTGAGTACTCATTTGGTTATAGCGCGAGTTTAAGACGTGTGGATTGCCCAGATGGACTATCGTATATCTGTTTTGCTGATTTTAGAGGGTGTACCTCTCTTACTCATATAAACTTCTCTATCGCTACGTCTATTAGCGAAAGAGGTTTTCAAGATTGTGTGAGCTTGAAAAAAGTCACGGTACCCGAAGGACAAACGTCTCTCACATTCTGCTTTGCGGGCTGTTATACATTATCAGAAATAGATATTCCGAGCACTATTAAAACAATAGGAGCTAATGCTTTCTCTAATTGTTACGGAATGACCAAATACGATTTCACCAAATTGAAAGATGTGCCTACTCTATCGAACACTAATGCATTCAGTGGTATACCCGCGGACTGTGTCATCGAGGTACCCGATATTCTCCTTGACGCTTGGAAAGCAGCTACAAACTGGAGTACCTACGCATCACATATCAAGGGGGAAAGTGAAGTATGATAGTTAAAACTACAAAAACCATCAACGGCATCGTCTATGATTACACCTACTCCGACCTCGGTATGAATATCGAGCGTGACGGCGCAAGGTATGACGAAGCGGTAGACCCTCTTAACAGCGGAAGAGAGTACATCGAAACGGACGAGCCTATCGTAACCGAGACCGACGAGGGCGAGGCAACCGAGACCGATTACCAAAACGCGCTCAAGGAAATGGGGGTACGGATATGAGAAAGGCAGACCTTGACAAAGCGGTAGAAACCGCCAAGACCGAGACGAGGGATGCGCTTCAGTTTGTGTATGACTCCCTCAACCAAGGCCAACAGAAGAAGATTTTAAAGAATGAAGAAGTAAGGGCCTTATTTGATAGATACGGCATCCAATACGAAGAGTGAGGAGGCAACTTAATTGTTTTACATTAAAAGGAGGTACGTACTATGAATGAAAATATTGCAAGTAAGTTAAGCACTATTGCTGAAAATGTGCCTAAAGGATACGAAGCAGGCATTGAAGCGGGCAAAAAAGCCCGGTATGATGCGTTCTGGGATTCCTTCCAAGAGGGATGGCAAGGCGGGAATATGGACTACCATTACGCCGGTACAGGCTGGAGCGACATAACGTTCGAACCGAAATACAGTATGAAACCCACATCGGCTACAAGTATGTTCCGCCGCAATCATTTCGGCGGCGATTTGGTTGGGCTGTTGGAACGGCAGGGTATCGCGCTCGACTTTTCGGAGTGCACGCAAATGACCTATTTGTTCTACGAATCAACCGTTACGCACATAGGTGCGGTCGATTTTACGGCAACGGTTTCTACAACGGGCGCGTTTGGCTATATGTATCACTGCCATACGATTGATTCAGTGAAACTCCGAAAGGAAAACACATACGCCGCTACATCCTTCCGCTGTCCCGCGCTTGAGAACATCTGCATCGATGGCGTAATCGGGCAAAACGGCTTTGATATCCATTGGAGTAACGGCCTTTCCCGCGCGACCATGGAGAGCATCGTGACGGCTCTTTCTTCGGAGACGTCGGGGCTTACGGTCACGCTTCCGAAAGCGGCAAAAGAGGCGGCGTTCACGGCAGATGAGTGGGCTTCGCTTATTGCGACGAAGCCGAACTGGACGATCGCGCTTGCGTAAAGGAGGGACGGTATGCGAAAAGTAATCAAAGCGTCGGAGGGGCACGTGCTCACCGACGGCAATATCTTCGGCAAAGAAATCTACCTCGCCGAGGGCGCGGATGCGTCTTCGTTTTACGAGATCACGGATGAAGAGCACGAAAGGCTTATGGACGCAGAAATCGCGGCTGAGTAAAAAGAAAGGAGGGAACGACTTATGACATGGGCGATCGTATCGGGAATTATTACGCTTGTGGGTTTTGTGATCAGCGTTGGTACGCTGGTGTTCAAGCTGTCTGCCGTGCTCACCAGGCTGGACGTTACGGTGAAAGAGATGGGCGAATCATTGCGCACTGATCGGAAAGAGCGGGATAAGGAGCACGACGAGATGTACGGTGAACTGAATGCGCACGAGAAAAAACTCGCGGAGCACGAAATTCGCATTCACGATCTGGAAAGGAAGTGAGAAACGATGCAAATCAAAAGCAGTCTGCCGATCCTGACGGACGGCGATACGTACAAGGTAACGTCCCCGTTCGGGTATCGGATCGATCCGTTTACGGGACGCGGAAATGCAGCACACAAGGGCATTGATCTCGTTCTGTGGCGTGGCTTTGGCGCGCTCTCTGCGATCGGAGCGGCGTGGGACGGCGTGGTGACGACGGTCGCCTCGGACGCCTCGCGCGGTAATTACGTCATCATCGATCACGGCGGCGGTTTGGAGAGCCACTACTACCATTTGGCGGCGGCGTCTATCCCCGTGAGTGAGGGCGATTTTGTAACGACAGGCGAGAAGATCGGGTACATGGGAAGTACCGGCGCGTCCACCGGCGCGCATCTCCATTTTCAAGTGGAGATGAATGGCACGCCGATTGATCCGCTCCCCTACATAACGGGCGAGGCGCGGATCGAGGCGGACGGCACGGGCGGTGACGAGCTTGACAACACGCCCGCCGAGTGGGCGGAGGAGGCGATCCTTTGGGCGCGGGAAAACGGCATCCTGTACGGGGACGAGCGCGGCAACCTCCATCTCCACGAGCCTGTGACGTGCGAAAGAATGCTCGTGTTCCTCCATCGGGTGTACAAGCTTACGGCGGAGGGCGATCTCGGATGAAGAAGCTCTTCGACAGCACAACGAAGGTGATCGTCGTCGTTCTCCTTTTGAACGCGATTCTCTGGGTGTGGTGTTCCTACGCGATGGCGTACATGGGGCGCGTTGCGATCGCGGAGACGCTTTCGACCGCGGCGATCAAAACGATCCTCGGCACGGTGGTCACGTACTCGGTGAAATCTGCCGTGGAGAACGTGAACAAGCACGGAATCCTCCCGAGAAGTCGGGAGGATAAGAAAAACAAAATCGATTATTGAGAAAGGAAACGGAATTATGGAAAAACTGAAACAAAAGCTCTCCTCCCGCAAGCTGTGGGCGGCGGTGGCATCGGGTGCGCTTTGCGTGATCGCGGTGTTCTGCGGCGAGGAGCTCACGCCCGAGGCGCTGGACGCACTCAAATACGCGGTCATCGCGGGGGTTACGTACATCTTCGGCGAGGGCATCGT
>JAZKXO010000077.1:0-1774 GCA_045611685.1 Eubacteriales bacterium
GCCGCGCCGATGATATCCGTAAGACTCTGAATATTGTATTTTTCCATTACGCGGGGGAGATCGTTGATGATATCGCTGCACGCGTAGGGGTTAACGAGGTTTGCCGCGCCGACTTCAACGGCAGTTGCGCCCGCAAGCATCATTTCGATGACGTCCTCTGCGGTGGAAACGCCGCCCATGCCGACGATCGGGATCTTAACTGCATCGTATACCTGATATACCATACGAACCGCAACGGGCTTGATGGCTGGGCCGGAATAACCGCCCGTCTTATTGGCAAGAAGAGGCTTCTTCTTGCGGAGATCGATGCGCATACCCATCAAGGTATTGATGAGGCTGATGCCGTCCGCGCCTGCCGCTTCGCAAGCCTTCGCAATGGAAGCAATATCCGTTACGTTGGGAGAAAGCTTGATGATAAGAGCCTTCTTCGTAACGGCGCGAACCGCCTTGGTTACTTCTGCCGCCGCTTCTGCGGAGGTGCCGAAGCTCATGCCGCCGCCGTGTACGTTGGGGCAGGAGATATTGACTTCAAGCCAGCCGATGGAATCGATGGCATCCAGTTTTTCGCAGGTGGTCACGTATTCCTCGAGAGAAAAACCGCTGACGTTTGCCATTACGGGCTTATGGAAGCATTTCGCAAGCTTGGGGAGTTCGTTTGCAATGACGGCATCCACACCGGGATTCTGAAGACCGTCGGCATTGAGCATGCCTTCGGGACATTCCGCGATACGGGGCGTGGGGTTGCCGAAACGGGGATCTCTGGTCGTACCCTTGAAGGAGAACGTACCGAGACAGTTGATATCGTAAAGCTCGGCGAATTCATAGCCGAAACCGAACGTACCGCTCGCGGGAATAATGGGATTGTCCATTTCAAGTCCGCAGAGCGTAACCTTTGTATTTACCATATTACTTCCTCCTTTTTCAGAACGGGGCCGTCACGGCAGATACGCTTATTGCCGTATTTCGTCTTGCAGGTACAGCCCATGCAAGCACCGAAGCCGCAACCCATGCGTTCCTCAAAGCTGACCTCGCCGCTCGTTTCCGTTGCATCGCAAAGCGCGCGAAGCATGGGGATCGGACCGCAAGAGTAAAAATAATCGTAGCCAAGTCCGTCGAGCGCGTGAGTAACGAAGCCCTTCACGCCGCGGGAGCCGTCAACGGTAGCGATTCTGGTTTCCACGCCGAGTTCCTTGAACTTTTCTTCGTAAACTACGTCGCAAGCGGAAGCAAAGCCGAGGATAACGGAGGGCTTTTTGCCCATGGCAAGAAGTCTTTTGCAAAGACCGTACATGGGAGGCGTACCGATACCACCGCCGACGAGAAGCGGATTCTCACCGCAAGCATTCACGTCGAAGCCGTTGCCGAGTCCGACGAGGATATCGAGCTTTTCGCCAACCTTCATTTCGGAGAGGCGCTGTGTGCCTTCGCCGACGGTCTTGAAAAGAATGGTGATCGTTTTTTCATCCCAGTCACAGATCGAGATGGGGCGGCGCAGATAGAAGCCCTCCACCTTGATATTGATGAACTGACCGGGAGCGGTGATGGCGGAGGTATCTCCGCCAAGCACCATTTCATAAATATCCTTCGCAATCGTTACGTTGGATAAGATTTCATAAAAGCCTTGTGTCATATCACACCTCACTCGTTGATCGTGGAGATACCGAGCGTGGTTTCCTCGAGTACGTCAAGGAGAACCTTTACGGTATCGAGAGCGGTAAAGATGGTCGTGTTGTCTTCAACAGCACACTGACGGATCTCACGGCCGTCGGAGAGA
>JAZKXO010000078.1:0-2642 GCA_045611685.1 Eubacteriales bacterium
TGTAGTACCCCTTCAGAACGTCATCCTCCACCAAAGCGGCATTCCGCTCCACCACCGCTTCCTCTCGCTTTTGGTCGAGAATGGGCAGTCCGTTTTCCTTTTTGTATGCGTAGACCAGCTCGGCGGCACCCATGCGCTTCACGAAAAGCTCGGCCATCTGCGCATCCACCTCGTTGATGATCCTTCTTGCTTCGTCCAATTTGTTCGGCATTTTTCTGTCTTCCTTTGCTTATAGCTTGTCAGCCAGATCGAGGATCAGCTGCTCGGTCTTTTCCCAGCCCAGGCAGGGGTCGGTGATGGACTTGCCGAAGATATGCTCCTCGGCCTTGCAGGCGCCGTCCTCAATGTAGCTTTCGATCATGAGACCCTTGACGAGGCGCTTGATATCCCCGTTCTGGTTGCGGCTGTGGACCACGTCCTTGGCGATACGGATCTGCTCCAGGTACTTCTTCCCCGAATTGTTGTGGTTGGTATCCACGATCACCGAGGGATTGACGAGGGAGGACTTGGCGTACAGCTCGTTTAACTGAAGAAGATCCTCGTAGTGGTAGTTGGATACGCTCTTACCCGCATAGTCCAGGTAGCCGCGGAGGATGGCGTGGGCATAGGCGTTGCCTCCGCTGGTGACCTCCCAGCCGCGGTAGAGGAAGGTGTGGCTGGACTGGGCGGCCACGATGGAGTTCATCATGACGTTGAGATCTCCTCCCGTGGGGTTCTTCATGCCGACGGGAGCGTCGACGCCGCTGGCCACCAGTCTGTGCTGCTGATTCTCCACCGAGCGGGCGCCCACGGCCACGTAGGACAAAAGATCCGTGAGGTAACGGTAGTTCTCGGGGTAGAGCATCTCGTCGGCACAGGAGAAATCGTAGTCCCGCAGGGCGGCCAGATGCAGCTCGCGGATGGCTACGACGCCCTTGTACATATCGGGCTTGGCATCGGGATCGGGTTGGTGGAGCATACCCTTGTAGCCCTGTCCCGTGGTGCGGGGCTTGTTGGTGTAGATGCGGGGGATGATGATGATCTTATCCGACACCTGCTCCTCGATTCTGCGGAGTCGGGAAATATATTCGAGAACAGGCTCTCTGTGGTCGGCAGAGCAGGGGCCGATGACGAGGATGAACTTGTCCGATCGACCGTCGAATACGGCGCGGATGCTCTCGTCGCGTTCTGCCTTGACCTGCGCCATACGCTGGGTCAGAGGGTACTCCTTCTTCACCTCCTGGGGGATGGGAAGCTTTCTGTGGAAATTCATGGACATGGTCTTGTACCTCTATTTTCTAAAGATGATCCTTTGTCGGAAAACAAAAAGCCCGCGTTTCGATATGCTGTAAAAGCACGACGAATGCGGACTGACCGTATTGCTTTTCCGACTCTTTCAGATATCGGAGCTCACAAAAGACGGGCAGCCCTCAGCAAAGTAAAAAAAGTAAAAGTAAGACTTTCTTACGGTCATGACTGCGCCTCCTTCGTGATGGATGCACTCATTATACTCCCTTCGGGCGAGTTTGTCAATAGGCATTTTGCAATTTTGTAAAAATTAACGAACCCCCGGTGCGGACATCCTGCAGAGCGTGACAAGTCCATGGGGGCTTCCAAAATCGTTTTTCTCGATTTTATAACATTTCGGCAACAAATCAGAAGCAAAACGCCAAAATCGGTTTCGTATAATACAGTCACAACATCAAAAACAGACACAGAGAGGTAATTCAGAATGAACAGAAACGATCAGCAGTTTATGGCACAGAAGATCCGCGCGCAGTACATGGAAAAGACTCCCTCGGAGCTGGACGCGCTCCGCGAGCTTGACGCAAAGGTCATGCGCCCCGCAAACGTATTTGCCTACACCTTCGGAAGCATTTCCGCCGTTATTATGGGCGCAGGCATGAGCCTTGTTATGACCGACATCGGCGCCACCATTGGCATCGCAAGCGCACTTGTTCCCGGAATCGCCATCGGTGTGGTAGGGCTTGGCATGGCGCTTCTCACCTATCCGATGTATAAGGGAATTCTGAATTCACGCAAGAAGAAGTATGGCGATGAGATCCTGAAGCTCAGCGACAAAATCATGAATCGATAAGAAACAACGTAAGCGAGGCGAAAAAACACGGCTCGCTTGTGTTGCGTTTGCCGTTTACAGAAAAAACGAAGGAGTAAAAAATGAACGCTATTGAAATCAGAAATCTTTCAAAGAGCTTTCGCGGAATGTATGCGGTCGATCACCTGAGTATGACCGTTCCGCAGGGCGCGATCTACGGCTTCATCGGTGAGAACGGTTCGGGCAAATCCACTACCGAGAAGCTCATCTGCGGTCATCTCGTTCCCGACGGCGGCGAGATCAAGCTGTTCGGCAGAGATTATACCGATCCCGGAGTGCGTGTCAGAGTTGGCGCACTGATTGAAAATGCAGGCTGCTTTCCCGGCTCGTCCGTATACCAAAACCTTATGATGCAGTGCATCAATCTTGGGATTGAAAACGCAGACGAGGAAATCCACCGCGTGCTTGAAATCGTGCGTATGGAGGATAACGCAAACATCAAATTTAAGAGTTGTTCCCTCGGTATGAAGCAGCGTATCGGTATCGCTATGGCACTGCTCGGCGATCCTGCACTTCTCATTCTCGATGAGCCGATCAACGGTCTTGA